>NZ_JBSGAI010000027.1:0-143624 GCF_053600695.1 Amycolatopsis sp. NPDC005003
CCACCCCCCCACCAACCAGCCCCCCGCCTCTGCCGGAGCCACCCCCCGCCCGGGCGGCCCCCCCCCCGGGCCCCGCCCCCACGGGTGTGGCAACCCACAGATTTCCTGCAAAGGACGGATTTACCAGAATGGCGAACTACACCGCCGCCGACGTGAAGCGCCTGCGCGAGATGACCGGCGCCGGCATGATGGACTGCAAGAAGGCCCTCGAGGAGAACGGCGGCGACTTCGACAAGGCCGTCGAGTTCCTCCGCATCAAGGGCGCCAAGGACGTCGGCAAGCGCGCCGAGCGCGCCACCGCCGAGGGCCTGGTCACCGGCGACGGCGGCGTCCTCATCGAGCTCGACTCCGAGACCGACTTCGTCGCGAAGAACGCCGACTTCCAGGCGCTCGCCGCGAAGATCGTCGAGGTCGCGAAGACCCTCAAGACCTCCGACGTCGAGGCGCTCAAGGGTGCCGAGCTCGACGGCAAGACCGTCAACGAGGTCGTCCAGGAGCTGTCCGCCCGCATCGGCGAGAAGCTCGAGCTGCGCCGCGTCGTGGCCTTCGAGGGCCAGACCGCGACCTACCTGCACCGCCGTGGCTCCGACCTGCCGCCGGCCGTCGGCGTGCTCGTCGAGTTCACCGGTGACGACGCCGAGGCCGCCCGCGGTGCCGCCATGCAGGTCGCCGCGCTGCGCGCCAAGTACCTGACCCGCGACGAGGTGCCGGCCGAGATCGTCGAGAACGAGCGCCGCATCGCCGAGCAGACCGCCCGCGAAGAGGGCAAGCCGGAGCAGGCCATGCCGAAGATCATCGAGGGCAAGGTCAACGCCTACTACAAGGACAACGTCCTGCTCGAGCAGCCGTCGGTCAAGGACAACAAGAAGACCGTCAAGGCCCTGCTCGACGAGGCCGGCGTGACCCTGACCAAGTTCGCGCGCTTCGAGGTCGGCCAGGCCTGAGTTCAGGCCAGGGCGTAGGTTCTACACCCACAGTGCCCCGTCTCCGTCCATCGGGGACGGGGCACTGTCGGGTCCGGAGAAGAAAAGCACGCTCGAGGGCGCCCGCCGACGTACTCCCTCCCGCGGAGGCGGCCAACAACACAGGAGGCGACATAGATGGGTGACCGGGTCGAAGGTGGCTACCGGCGGGTGCTGCTGAAACTGGGCGGCGAGATGTTCGGCGGTGGTTCGATCGGCGTCGATCCGGACGTCGTCCACTCGGTCGCGCAGCAGATCGCCGACGTCGCCCGCACCGGTGTCCAGGTCGCGGTCGTGATCGGCGGCGGCAACTACTTCCGGGGCGCGGAGCTTTCGCAGCGCGGCATGGACCGCGACCGCGCCGACTACATGGCGATGCTGGGCACCGTGATGAACTGCCTGGCGCTGCAGGACTTCCTGGAGAAGGAGGGCCTGCCCACCCGGGTGCAGACCGCCATCACGATGGGCCAGGTCGCCGAGCCGTACATCCCGCGCCGCGCCGAACGGCACCTGGAGAAGGGCCGCGTCGTGATCTTCGGCGCCGGGGTCGGCATGCCGTACTTCTCCACCGACACCGCGGCCGCGCAGCGGGCGCTCGAGCTGGGTTGCGAAGCCGTGCTGATGGCCAAGGCCGTCGACGGCGTCTACACCGCGGACCCGAAGGCCGACCCCACCGCCGAGATGTTCCGCGAGATCACCCACCGCGAGGTGCTGGAGCGGGACCTCAAGGTCGCCGACGCGACGGCGTTCAGCCTCTGCATGGACAACAACATGCCGATCATCGTGTTCAACCTGCTCACCGAGGGGAACATCGCCCGCGCGGTGAGTGGTGAAAGAATCGGCACGTTGGTCAGCACCCCCACTGCCGGGGTGCCGGCCTAGACCTGCTGGGATCAGCAAGCGCCACCCATCACAACTACGGGAGTGACCGTGATCGACGAGACCCTCCTCGATGCCGAGGAGAAGATGGAAAAAGCGGTGTCCGTCGCCAAGGACGAGCTGCAGTCGGTTCGCACCGGCCGGGCGTCGTCGGCGATGTTCTCGCGGATCGTCGTCGAGTACTACGGCTCGCCGACCCCGCTCAACCAGCTGGCCAGCGTGAACGTGCCGGAAGCCCGCATGGCGCTCATCAAGCCGTACGACCAGTCGCAGCTCGGCGCGATCGAGAAGGCGATCCGGGAGTCGGACCTCGGGGTCAACCCGAGCAACGACGGCCAGGTCATCCGCATCGTCATCCCGCAGCTCACCGAGGAGCGGCGCAAGGAGATGGTGAAGGTCGCCAAGGGCAAGGGCGAGGACGCCCGCGTCTCGATCCGCAGTGTCCGCCGCAAGGCCAAGGACGAGCTCGACCGCATCGCCAAGGACGGCGAAGCCGGCGAGGACGACGTCGCGCGCGCGGAGAAGGAACTGCAGAACCTGACCGACACCTACGTCCACAAGGTCGACGAGCTGGTCAAGCACAAGGAAGCCGAGCTGCTCGAGGTCTGATGGCACAGGTGAGCGAGGAACGCGAGGACCGGGTGGACGCCACCGGAGCACACCCGGCGGCCACGCCCGGGACGCCGGAGCCGGGCGACGCCGGCACCCCGGCCACGCCGGAGTTTCCGGGAGCCGCCGGGGCTTCGGCGACCTCGGAAACCGGCCGGGCGGCGGGGACGCCGGTCGTGCCGGAGACCACGGGCACCGGCGAAGCAGCCCGGTTGTCGGCCGCCGGGACCGTCGGCGCCGAATCGGGTGCGTCGGACACGCCGGCGCCGCCGGAGGTCGTCAAGAAGGCCTCCAAGGCCGGGCGCAACCTGCCCGCGGCCATCGGGGTCGCGCTGCTGCTCGGCGCCGCGATCATCGTTTCCCTGCTCACCGTTCGCTACCTGTTCATCGGGATCATCGCGATCGCGATCGCGGTCGGCACCTTCGAGTTCGCCGGGGTGCTGCGCCGGGTCGCCGACATCCGGGTCGCGATGATCCCGGTGCTCGTCGGCGGGCAGGCGATGATCTGGCTCGCCTGGCCGTTCGGGCGGGAAGGCGCGCTCACCGCGTTCGTCCTCACCGTGCTCGCCTGCCTGCTCTGGCGGCTGCCGGGAGGGGCGAAGGGCTACCTGCGCGACATCAGCGCGTCCGTCTTCGCCGCCGCCTACCTGCCGCTGTTCGCCGCCTTCGCGGCGATGCTCGTGCCCCCGCACGACGGCGTCGGGCGGGTGCTCACCTTCCTGATCGGTGTCGTCGCGTCGGACACCGGCGGCTACATCGCCGGCGTGCTCGGCGGCAAGCACCCGATGGCGCCCACCATCAGCCCGAAGAAGACCTGGGAAGGCTTCGCGGGTTCGGTCATCGGCGGGGTCGTCGCCGGAGCGCTGACCCTCAGCCTGCTGCTCGACGGGCACGTCTGGCAGGGCGTGATCTTCGGTGTCGCCGTCGTGCTGACGGCGACCCTGGGCGACCTCGTCGAGTCGCTGATCAAGCGGGACCTCGGCGTCAAGGACATGGGCACGCTGCTGCCCGGGCACGGCGGGATCATGGACCGCCTCGACTCGCTGCTGCCCTCGGCCGTCGTGTCCTGGCTGCTGCTTTCGGCGTTCGTGCCGGTCTAGTCGTCGTAGGGGTCGTCGACCTCCGCGCGGCCCCAGCCTTCGGCGACGCGCGAGTGGTCGATCACCGCGAAGACCGCGCCCTCGGGGTCGGCGAGGATCGACATCCGGCCGAACGGCGTGTCGTACGGCTGGATCACCACCGTGCCGCCGTGCATGATGGCCTCGCCCGCGACGGCATCCACGCCCCGGGCCGGGTCGATGTCGAAGTACACGAGCCAGTGCGGCGGGGTGTCGAGGCTGTACTCCGAACCCATCACGTACCGGTACAGCACCGGCTCGTGCTCGATGAGCCATTCGACGTAGTCCAGCATCTCGCCGTCGCCGATCTGATGGCTGCCGTAGGTGAACAGCTTGGTGTAGAAGTGATCCGCCGCGACGCCGTCGTGGGTGTTGAGGTCCGCGCCGCTGAAGGTGTTCGGGATGCCGGTGACGAACTCCCAGTTCGGCGGCACCTCCCAGAACACCACCGGCGCGCCGCACGCGTCGAGGGCGTGCATGATCGTGCCGCGGTCCGGGATCGCCACCGGCCCGAGGGTGATCCGCCCGCCGAGGTGCTCCACCCACTCGGCCGCGCTCGCGGTGTGCGGCACCGAAATGTGCGGCATCCACCCCAGCGGCGCGCCCTGGGCCGCGCGGTAGAGCCCGCCGACGGGCAGGCCGTTGAGCGCCCCGATGGCGTAGCGGCCGTCGGAGGTCGCCGGGTCCCGTTGAGTGGTGTACTCCCAGCCGAAGAGGGCACCGTAGAATCTCTCCGCCACGGCCTGCTCGCGGCAGGCCAGCTCGATCCAGCACGGAATTCCGGCCGGGACCGGGGACGGGGTACTGGACGGGCCGATTGCCATGGGTGCTCCTCCCGATACCCACCGGATTCTAGGCGTGATCCGTGAGTTTTCCGCCAAGAATTCGCCACCGTGCGGGCACGGCCCGGCGACGAGGACCCGGAAGGAGCAGCGGGGGTGCGGTGGTCGTCGCGGCGCGCGGAGGTCGTGCCGAGCCCCAACATCTGGTACTACCAGGCCGATTACGAGCTGGAGAACCGTGCGCAGGACAGCGGCGGGGAGATCTGGCGGGTGCTTCGGGAGGAGCACGACTGGACCGGCCTGGACGTGCTGGACGTCGGCTGCGGCGACGGGTTCCACTTGCCCCGCTTCGCCCGTGACGCGCGCTCGGTGCTGGGTGTCGAGCCGCACGAGCCGCTGGTGCGAAGCGCGTTGAAGCGCATCGAAGGACTGTCGAACGTGGACGTCCGGATGGGCCGGGCCCAGCGGCTGCCGGTCCGCAGCGCGAGTGTCGACGTCGTGCACGCGCGCACGGCGTACTTCTTCGGCCCCGGCTGCGAGCCGGGGCTGGCGGAGGCGGAGCGGGTGCTGCGGCCGGGCGGCGCGATCCTGATCGTCGACCTCGACGTGACCAGCGAGCCCTACGGCCGCTGGATGCGCGCCGACCTACCGCACTACGACCCGGGCGCCGTCGAACGGTTCTTCGCCCGGGCCGGGTTCGGCTGCCGCCGCGTGGCCACCGAATGGCGTTTCGCGACCGCCGCGGACCTCGAAGCGGTGCTGAAGATCGAGTTCAGCAAGCCCGTCGCCGAACAGGCGATCGCGGAGTCCTTGCAGCGTAACGGGAATCGCGGCCAGGACCTGACGCTGCCGGTGGGCTACCGCGTGCACGCGCGGGGCAAGCCCACCGGCCTCGTCCTGCCTGGTCACTCCGCCGTCTCCGGCGAAGCGGATTCCTCGTCGTCCTCGCCGAGGATGCCGTAGAGCGAGCGCCGGGCGTCGTTGAGGATCTCGGCCGCGCGGGCCTGCTGGCTCTCGCTGCCCGCGCGCATGATCTGCACGACGGCGGCGGCCAGGTTCTTGCCCGCTTTCGCGAGCCCGACCTCGACCGGGTCGACGTCCTGCGCGATCTGCTCCCACGGCGGGGTGCTGTCCTGTTCCTCCGCGGCGCTGCGGCCGGCGTCGGTCAGCTCGAACAGCTTCTTGCCGTGCTCGTCCTTGCTGATCACCAGGCCTTCGTCGGCCAGCAGCTGCAGCGTCGGGTAGACCGAGCCGGGGCTCGGGCGCCAGAAGCCGCCGGAGCGCTCGCCGATTTCGCGGATGATCTCGTAGCCGTGCCGGGGCTGCTCGGCGAGCAGCGCCAGGATCGCGGCGCGGACGTCACCGCGGCGGCTGCGCCGCCCGCCGTGACCCCGCCGGTGCGGGCCGTGGCCGCGACCGCGTCCGCCGGGGCCGAAGCCCGGGGGGAACTCGCCGAAACCACCGAAGGGCCCGAAAGGTGCGCGCCCACGCTCGTGGGCGAAGGGGTGTCGTTGCCTACGCATGTCGGTTGTCCTTTCTCGAACTGTTGCGACACGTTCACGATATATCGGAAACAGTCGGCTGGCAACCCGCCGCCGGTGAGCTCGCTCACGGAACTTGAGTCTCCAAGATCCGGCGACCTAGATTAGGCATGCCTAACCACCTGTTAGCAAAGGTAATGACCTGTGCGGACCCGCTCGCTCCCGCTGACGGCCGGGCTGCTGGTCCTCGCCGCGGCCGTGGCCGCCGCCGTGCTGCTCAGCATCGGCGTGGGCACCCGTGGCCTGAGCCCGGGCACCGTCCTGGACGCGCTCTTCCACTTCGACGCGGGCAACCCCGACCACCTCGTCGTCCGCGAACTCCGTCTCCCGCGCACCCTCGCCGGGGTCCTTGCCGGCGTCGCGCTCGGCCTCTCCGGCGCGGTCATCCAGGGCGCCACCCGCAATCCGCTGGCCGATCCGGGACTGCTCGGCGTCAACGCGGGCGCGGCACTGTTCGTCGTCCTGGGCATCGGCACGTTCGGCATCACCAGCGTCGGCGGGTACGTCTGGTTCGGCTTCCTCGGCGCCGCGGCCGCCGGTGGTGTCGTCTACGGCGTCAGCTCCCTCGGCCGGGCCGGGGCGACGCCGGTGAAGCTCGCCCTCGCCGGCGCCGCGGTGACGGCGGCGCTGGCCTCGGTGACGAGCGCGTTGCTGCTCACCGACCAGACGACGTTCGACCAGTACCGGTTCTGGCAGGTCGGCTCGCTGACCGGCCGGGACGCCGCGACGATCACCGAGGCCGTGCCGTTCGTGGTGGCGGGCGTGCTCCTCGCGCTGGTCGCCGCGCGTCAGCTCAACGCGCTCGCCCTGGGCGAAGACGTCGCCCGCTCGCTCGGCCAGAACGTGCCCGTGGCGCGGCTGGTGTGCGCGCTCGCCGTCGTCGTGCTCTGCGGTTCCGCGACGGCGATCGCCGGGCCGATCGCCTTCGTCGGGCTGACCGTGCCGCACGCCGCGCGGCTCGTGACCGGACCCGACCACCGGTGGCTGCTGCCGTACTCGGCGTTGCTCGCGCCGCTGCTCCTGCTGGTGTCCGACGTCGTCGGCCGCGTGGTCGCCCGCCCGGCCGAGGTCCAGGTCGGGATCATCACCGCGCTCGTCGGCGCGCCCGTGTTCGTGTTCCTGGTGCGGCGCCGGAAGGTCGTGGCGGTGTGAACGCGGTCGAGGAGTTCGCCGCCGCGCGCCGGCGGGGCGCTGCCCGGGCGCGTGGGGTGTCCTTGCTCCTGCTCGTGGCGCTCGTGGTCGTCTTCGCGCTTTCCCTGGCCGTGGGCGACTTCCCGGTGCCGATCGCCGATCTTCCGGGGCTCCTCTTCGGGGACGAAGGGGGCCGCGCGGCCTACGTCGTCACGGAGCTGCGGCTGCCGCGCGCGATCACCGGCGTCCTCGTCGGCGTCGCCTTCGGGACGTCGGGCGCGCTCTTCCAGCGCCTCCTGCGCAATCCGCTGGCCAGTCCGGACGTCATCGGCGTGACGCAGGGCGCGAGCGCGGCGGCGGTCGTGGCGATCGTGCTGTTCGGCGCGGCCGGGCCGGTGGTGTCGGCCGCGGCGCTGGCGGGCGCGCTGCTCACCGGAGCCACCATCTACCTGCTCGCCCGCCGCGGCGGTGTCCACGGCTACCGCCTGGTCCTGGTCGGCGTCGGCGTCGGCGCGGTGCTGACCAGCGTCGTGTCGTACCTGATGACCTGGGCCGACGTCACCCTCGCCCAGCAGGCCCTCGTGTGGCTGACCGGCAACCTCAACGGCCGGAGCTGGGACCACGTCGTCCCGCTGGCCACGGCGCTCGTCGTCCTGCTGCCGGTGACGCTGCTCCGGAGCCGGGCCCTCGCCGGGCTCCAGCTCGGCGACGACACCGCGGCGGGACTGGGGCTCGACGTCGAACGCAGCCGCGTGACGCTGCTGCTGATCGCCGTCGCGCTGGCCGCCTTCGCGACGGCCGCCGCGGGCCCGGTCGCGTTCGTCGCTTTCGTGGCCAACCCGATCGCGACCCGGCTCGTCGGCGGCGCCCGGGCGGGACTGCTCCCCGCGGCGCTGACCGGCGCGCTCGTCGTGCTGCTGGGCGACTTCGCGGCCCAGCACCTGCTCGGCGAACAGCTGCCGGTCGGGGTCGTCACCGGCGCCGTCGGCGCCCCGTACCTGCTGTGGCTGCTGGCCACCGCCAACCGCGCCGGGCGAGTGTGAGGAACGCCGTGACACTGCACACCGAGAACCTCGAACTCGGCTACGGGCCGCTGCGCGTGGTCAAGGACCTCTCCGTCGAGATCCCGCCCGGCAAGGTCACCATGATCGTCGGGACCAACGCCTGCGGGAAGTCGACGCTTCTGCGCGGTCTCGCGCGGTTGCTGACGCCGACGGCAGGCGCGGTCTACCTCGACGGCAAGGGCATCACGACCTGGCGCAGCAAGGACGTCGCGACGGTGCTCGGCCTGCTCCCGCAGTCGCCGACCGCGCCCGAGGGCATCACCGTCGCCGACCTCGTCGGCCGCGGCCGCTACCCGCACCAGGGCGTCTTCCGCCGCTGGAACGCCGAAGACGACGACGCCGTCGCAAAGGCCCTGGCCGCGACCGACACCGTCGAGCTGGCCGGCCGGCCCGTCGACGAGCTGTCCGGCGGGCAGCGCCAGCGCGTCTGGATCGCCATGGCGCTGGCCCAGCGGACGCCGTTGCTGCTGCTCGACGAACCCACGACGTTCCTCGACATCGCCCACCAGGTCGAGGTACTCGACCTGCTGTCCGACCTGAACGCGCAGGACGGCCGGACGATCGTCATCGTCCTGCACGACCTCAACCTGGCCGCCCGCTACGGCGACCACCTGATCGCGATGAAGGACGGCCGGATCGCCGCCGAGGGTGCGCCCGCCGACATCCTCACCGCCGAGCTCGTCGCCGACGTCTTCGGCATGCCCTGCCGGGTCATCGAAGATCCGGTCTCCGCCACGCCCCTGGTCGTCCCGATCGGCAGGCGGCGGGCCACTCCCCGAGAAGAAGGAACCCCTGATGCGTCCTAAGTGGACATCGATGGTCGCCGTCCTGGCGTCGGTCACGCTCCTCGCCGCCTGCGGCCAGCCGTCGAAGCCCAGCAGCTCCGGCGTCGGCGATCAGGAAGTCGCCACCGGCGGACGGCTGTTCTCCACGGCGGACACCGAGACGGCCAAGCTCGGCGCCGATGTCGGCCCCGGCGTCTTCCCGCGCACGGTCACCCACGCGCTCGGCAAGACGAAGCTGGACAAGAAGCCCACCCGGGTCGTCGTGCTGGACAGCGGCGAGCTCGACGACGTCCTCGCGCTCGGCGTCACCCCGGTCGGCATGGCGACGACGTCCGGCCAGAGCGGCGTGCCGTCGTACCTCGCCGACCGCGTGAAGGGCATCCCGATGGTCGGGGACATCAACAACCTCAACCTCGAGCAGATCGCCGCGCTGACGCCGGACCTGATCGTCGGCAGCAAGCTGCGCGCCAACGACCTCTACCCGCAGCTGTCGAAGATCGCGCCGACGGTGTTCAGCATCCGGCCCGGGTTCCCGTGGAAGGAGAACCTGCTGCTGATCGGGGCTTCGCTGGGCGACGAGACGAAGGCCGTCGGGCTGCTGAACGACTACCAGAAGCGCGCGAACGAGGTGAAGGCCGGGATCAAGGGCGCCCCGAAGGTCTCGCTGCTGCGGTTCCTCTCCGGCAACATCCGGCTCTACGGCAACCTGTCCTTCATCGGCGTGATCCTCAAGGACGTCGGCATCGCGCGGCCGGCGAACCAGAACATCAACGAGCTCGCCGCGCAGATCTCCAAGGAGCGCATCGACGAGGCCGACGCCGACTGGATCTTCTACTCCAGCTACGGCGCGGGCCCGAGCGCGGACGAGAAGGCCGTCACGAGCAGCGGGTTGTGGGCAGGGCTGGGCGCGGTCAAGGCGCAGCACGCCATCCCGGTGGCCGACGAGGTGTGGTTCCTCGGCCTCGGCCCGATCGGGGCGATGAAGGTCCTCGACGACCTCAAGAAGTACCTGGGCTGACAAGATCGGGCGCGTGCCGGAAACCATCGACGAGATCGACGCGCGCCTGCTGGAGGCCCTGGGGGAGGACCCCCGGGCCACCGCGGTCGCGCTGGCCGAGCGGCTGGGCCTGTCCCGCAACACGGTGCAGGCCCGGCTCGTGCGGCTCGAACAGCGCGGTGTCCTCCGGTCGTTCGAACGCCGCATCGACCCGGCGCGGCTGGGCTACCCGCTGCGGGCGTTCGTCAACGCGATGGTCGACCAGCGGCGCCTGGCCGAAATCGCCGGCGCTCTGGCCACGATTCCCGAGGTGACCGAGGTGTGCGGGCTGACCGGGGCGAGCGACCTGATGGTGCAGGTGGTCGCCGTCGACGCCGACGACCTCTACCGGATCGCCGGGCACATCCTGGCCTCGCCCGGGGTGGAGCGGACGAACATTTCCCTCGTCATGCGCGAGCTCGTCCCGTACCGGCTGACGCCCCTGCTGGAGCGCGTGCATTCTGCGCAGCCGGAGGCCTGAGCCTTCGGCGTCCGGTGTGCATTCTGCGCACTTTCGGCGGCATCGGTTGTGCGATGCGTCCACCAGTGCTGTCCTGGTGTGCGCTTCCTGCACGAAAGGTGTCGACGATGACCCACGCCCCCGTGACCGCCCCGGCGCTCACCGCGATCGAGCAGCGGGTGCTCTGGCTCGCCACCGCGATCGTGCACCAGGCCAACCGGGTCCGGCCCAACCCGTCGGGGCTGAAGGTGGGCGGGCACCAGGCGTCGTGCGCGTCGCTGGTGTCGATCATGACGTCGCTGTGGTTCCGGCACCTGCGTCCCGAGGACCGCGTCTCGGTGAAGCCGCACGCGTCGCCGGTGCTCCACGCGATCAACTACCTGCTCGGCGAGCTCGACGAGGCCTACCTGCCGACGCTGCGCGAGTTCGGCGGCCTGCAGAGCTACCCGAGCCGCGCGAAGGACCCCGACCCGGTCGACTACTCGACCGGCTCGGTCGGCATCGGCGCCACCGCCCCGATCTGGGGCGCGCTGGCCCGCCGCTACCTGACGACCCGAGGGGCCGACGCGGGCACCGGCCGCCAGTACTCGCTGGTCGGCGACGCCGAGCTGGACGAAGGCGCCATCTGGGAGGCCATCCTCGACCCGGCCGTCACCGAGCTGGGCGAGATCGTCTGGATCGTCGACCTCAACCGCCAGTCCCTCGACCGGGTCGTCCCGAACATCGCCGCCGGGCGGCTGCAGGGCATGTTCGACGCGGCCGGCTGGCAGGTGCTGACGCTGAAGTACGGGCGGCTGCTGGAGGAGCTGTTCACCCGGCCCGGGGGCGCCGAGCTGCGCGCCCGCATCGACGGGATGCCGAACCCCGAGTACCAGCGGCTGCTGCGCTGCGACGCCGCCCAGGTGCGCGACCGGCTCCCCGCGGGGAACGCGGCCCTGGCGTCGCTCGTGGCGTCACTGGACGACGAGACGCTGCTGGCCGCGATCCGCAACCTCGGCGGCCACGACCTCGGCTCGCTCGACGAGGTCTTCGCGTCCATTGCGGACGACCGGCCGACGGTGATCTTCTGCTACACCGTCAAGGGCCGCGGGCTCCCCACGCAGGGGCACCCGCAGAACCACTCCTCCCTGCTGACCGTGGCGCAGATGGAAGAACTGGCCGCGTCTCTCGGCACGAACCTCGCTTCGCCGTGGGAGCGCTTCGCTGAAGGGTCACCCGAAGCCGCGTTGTGTCTTGAAGCTGCTTCGCGACTTCGCCGTCCGGGCGTTCCTTCGGCGCCTTCGCTCGATCTGCCGGTCGACATCGGACGTACCCCCTCCGGAACCGCGACGACGCAGGCGGCGCTGGGCCGCGTGCTCCTCGACTTGACGCGCGAAGCGCCCGAAGCGGCGAAGCGCGTTGTCACCGTGAGCCCGGACGTCAGCTCGACGACCAACCTCGGCGGCTGGGTCAACAAGGTCGGCGTCTGGTCGGCCACCGAGCGCCGCGACTGGTTCGAGGACGACCCCGAGACGATCATGCACTGGCGGGAGAAGCCGACCGGCCAGCACGTCGAGCTGGGCATCGCCGAGACGAACCTGGTCGGCCTGCTGGGCGAGCTCGGCGCGACCTGGAGCCGCTGGGGCGAGCCGCTGCTGCCCATCGGCGTCATGTACGACCCGTTCGTCGAGCGCGCGCTGGAGCCGTGGTCCTTCGGCATCTACGCGGGCGGGCAGTCGATCCTGATCGGCACGCCGTCCGGCGTCACGCTCGCCCCGGAAGGCGGCGCGCACCAGTCGATCACCACGCCGTCGATCGGGATCGAGCAGCCCGGCTGCGTCAGCTACGAACCGGCGTTCGCGATCGACACCGAGTGGACGCTGCTGGCCGCGCTCGGCCGGCTCGGCAAGCCGGGCGGGACGTCGTCGTACTTCCGGCTCTCGACGCGTCCGGTCGACCAGACCCTGGCCGCGGTGCCGGCCGACCCGGCGGCGCGCGAACGCCGTCGCCGCCAGGTCGTGGCGGGCGCCTACCTGCTGCGGCGGGCCTCCTCGCCTTCGGTCACGCTCGCGGCGATGGGCGCGCTGGTGCCGGACACCCTGGCGGCGGCCGAGCGGCTCGCCCAGGTCGGCGTCGAGGCCGACGTCGTCTGCGTGACCAGCCCGGGCCTGCTGTTCGAGGCGCTCCAGGCGCGGTCGGGCCGGGGCCACGGCGAGACGTGGATCCTGGACCAGGTCTTCCCGGCCTCGCGGGCCCGCCCGCTGGTGACGGTCCTCGACGGGCACCCGCACACGCTGGCGTTCCTGGCCGGGATCAACCGGGTCCCGTCGGTCGCGCTCGGCGTCACGGGCTTCGGGCAGTCGGGATCGCTGGAGGACGTCTACCGCCACCACGGCATCGACACGGACGCGATCATCCGGGCCGCGCTCGACGCCGTCAGCTGAAGGTGGCGCCGGCGAGCAGGTTGTCCATCTTGGTGTCCCAGCCGGGGAAGGACCCGTACTGGACGATCAGGATCTTGCTCGTCGGCAGCCACCACATCCGGACCTGGTTGTTCTGCGCCGAGTTCTCGCAGGTGACCTGCCAGCGGCCGTACTCGGCCTTCTTGGGCCCGACCGGGGCGAACCCGGAGTCGAGGAGCTTGCTGTCCTTGGCCCCCGACGCCTTCCCGGGCGGCGACGCGGGCGTGATGCAGGTGGGCAGGTCCGTGCCGGTGTACCAGCCGAAGGGCCGCTTCGTGCTCGGCAGGTTGACCGGCGCGCCGGGGCTCGCCTTGCGCAGATCCACGACCCGCGCCTCGCAGGCCACGCCGCCTTCGGCGATGCAGCCGTCCAGCAGGCCGTCCGGGCTGTGCTCGGTGTACGTCGCGCCCGCCGGCAGGGGCAGCCGCAGCGACCCCGCGGTGGCGTTCGGCCCGCTCGGCGCCGGGGGCGGGGGGTCGGCCGGGGTGCCGCAGGCGGCGACGCCCAAAGCGACCGCGACCACCAGGACAAGGTGCCGGAAGGACACGCGCTCACCTCTTTCGTCGGACGCGTTTTCACGGTGGATCATCCAGGTGGGTGATTCCGCCGTGGATCATCCAGGTGGGTGACACGGCTTCGCCGACCGGGGCCGGTGACCTGGGGTACACCTCGCGGGGGCGCCACGGGCGGCCGGGGTGGGCGCGTGGGACACTGGTCCGGTTATGACTGCCCTTCCCCTCGTCTTCGACGCGCCCAAGCGCGGCCTGCCGCCGCGCCACCTCGCCGACCTCTCGGTGTCCGAGCGGGCGGCCGCCGTCGCCGAGCTGGGGGAGAAGCCGTTCCGCGCGAAGCAGCTGTCGAACCACTACTTCTCCCGCCTGACGGTGGACCCGGAGGAGATGACGGACATCCCGGCGGCGTCGCGCGCGCGGCTCGTCGAGTCGTTGATGCCGACGCTGCTGACCGAGGTCCGCGCCCTGGCGGCGGACAACGGCGCGACGCGCAAGACGCTCTGGCGGGCGCACGACGGCACGCTCCTGGAGAGCGTCCTGATGCGCTACCCGGACCGCGCGACGCTGTGCATCTCGAGCCAGGCGGGCTGCGGCATGGCGTGCCCGTTCTGCGCGACGGGCCAGGGCGGTCTCGACCGCAACCTGTCGACGGCGGAGATCGTCGACCAGGTCCGTTCGGCGGCGGCGGTCATGCGCGACGGCACGATGCCGGGCGGCCCGGGCCGGCTGTCGAACATCGTCTTCATGGGGATGGGCGAGCCGCTGGCCAACTACAAGCGGGTGGTGGCCGCGGTGCGCCGGATCACCGATCCGGCTCCCGGCGGGCTGGGGATCGGGCAGCGGTCGGTGACGGTGTCGACGGTGGGGCTGGCGCCGGCGATCCGGAAGCTGGCGGACGAGAAGATGCAGGTGCGGCTGGCGGTTTCGTTGCACACGCCGGACGACGAGCTGCGGGACACGCTGGTGCCGGTGAACAACCGGTGGTCGGTGGACGAGGTGCTTTCGGCGGCGCGGTACTACGCGGATACGTCGGGGCGGCGGGTGTCGATCGAGTACGCGTTGATCCGGGACATCAACGACCAGCCGTGGCGGGCTGAGCTGCTGGCTCGCCGGTTGCGGAAGCATCTGGGTCAGTTGGTGCACGTGAACGTGATTCCGCTGAACCCGACGCCGGGGTCGAAGTGGGACGCCTCGCCGAAGCCGGTGGAGCGGGAGTTCGTGCGCCTGGTGAACGCCGGCGGCGTCGCGTGCACGGTCCGGGACACCCGTGGCCAGGAGATCGCCGCGGCGTGTGGGCAGTTGGCTGCTGAAGGCTGAGATTTGTTCGTGTCGATGATGGAGATGCTGTCGTGATGTATGCCCCCAGCCTGTTGGATCCGGCTGCGGAGGAGCTTCGGCTCGCTGATTTCACCGGGGCGACGGACGTCGCTCGCGAGGCGCGGACCCTGTTGGGTGAGCGGTTCAGCTCGGTGACCTTCATGTACGTGCTGATGCGGGCGTTCGAGGTGGAGTACACGGCGGCTTGTGACGCCGCGCGGTGGCACGAGTTCCACGGTGGGCCGCGGGCGCTGTCGGACGCCGACCTCGAGGTGTTGCTGGCTCCGTGGCTTGACCGCTGACCCGGTTCAGCTGAGCCGGTAGAGGCGTCCACCTTGGACGGCGAGCACCGTGGCCGGTCCGCTTGCCGGGGCCGCCGTGGCTTGCCACGCTGTTGCGCCGGGCGAGGCCGTGGTGGCTTGCCCGGCCGTGAGCGGCAGTGGTTCCACAGTCCTCATTACAAGAAGTGGTGAGCACATGACATCCGGGGCAGGCCACCGGCTCCTCGAGTTCCTCGGCGAACTGCGGGCGACCACGGGGTGGACGGTGGTGGTCACCGACGAGATCGGCGCCTTGTCGAGGTGGCGGCTGAGCGGGGCGACGTGGCAGGCCGTCGTGACGGTGGAGCCGCAGCGCTGGCTCGGGCTGGAGTTCGAGGCGCGGGACCCGGTGACCGGCAAGCGTGCCACCTACGACATCGACACGGATCTGTACGACATATCGCGGGACGACCAGCGCCAATTCGCGGAGGAAATCGAACGGGACATCATCGAATTCCTCGACGACTTGCGGAGGGGAGTCGTGCTGCGCGGAAACGACGGGAGGAAATTCGTGCTCGTCTTCCCTCTGGACGGTTCCTATGTCCGCGTGGTCCAGGGTCGCGTCATGACCAGCGCTTCCACGCACGCCGATCTGGCGGCCGCGCGGAAGGGCGGTGACTATGTCCCGTTGGAATGAGGAGCGGACCGGTCCGGCCCGGAGGCCCGGCATGATGGGCTCGTGTGTGCGCCTACGTGCTGGTGGCCGAGGTTGATCCCAGTCAGGCCGAGCTGGTCCGGCTGAGGACGTGCTTCAGGAAGCCCTCGTCCGGGCTTGGCGCAGCCTCGGCGGACTGGACGAGCGCGGGTTCGTCCGGGCCTGGCTGTACAAGATCGCGGCAACCGCTGCCGGCCCCTGGAGCGACTCGGCCGCCACGAGTTGCCCTTTGATGAGTAGGCCGCAGGTTGGAGATTCGGGTAGAGCAGAAACGGATGAGCGGGAGCGAGAGTTCGTGCGGGTGGTGAACGCCGGGGGAGTAGCGTGCACGGTGCGTGACACGCGCGGCCAGGAGATCGCCGCCGCCTGTGGGCAGCTTGCTGCCGAGGGCTGATTTTTTCGTTTCGGTTATGGAGAATTCGTCGTGATGTATGCGCCCAGCCTGCTGGACCCGGCTGCGGAATCGTTGAAGCTGTCGGACGTTTGCGGCGCGACGCAGGTCGCCCGTGAGGCGCGGACGCTGCTCGGTGAGCGGTTCAGCTCGGTGACTTTCATGTACGTGCTGATGCGGGCGTACGAGGTCGAGTACAACGCGGCGCGGGACGCTTCGCGCTGGCACGAGTTCCATGGCGGCCCGCGGGCGCTGTCGGACGCCGACCTGGAGAAGCTGCTCGCTCCGTGGCTCGACCGCTGACCGGCTGAGCCGCCGAACGGCCGGGCCGGGCTCGCGAACGGTGGCAGACAGGCCCCTGCCGCGCTGTTAGAACAGTATTCATGATGCGACGGATGGCTCGGTACACAGCAATCGCCGTGGGGGTCGTTTCGCTGACCGGTGCCGGGGTCGGGCCGGCGCACGCCGTCAGCGGCCCGATCCAGAGCTTCACCTTCCGCGGGAGCACGTTGACCGCGGTCAACGAGTATTCCTACTTCCCGCTCGGGCCCATCATCCCGTTGCCCGTGTCGATTTCCCGGCTGACCGGCGGTGCCGCGCAGGTCGTGGCCAGCGGCAAGGGCTTCGTGCAGTACCAGTGCAGCGGTACGGCGGCCAACACCTACACCGCCAACGGCGTGGAGCTCACCGTGCCCTGCGGCTGAGCGGGGGACGACGCTGCGGTCAGCCCGCGAGTGATTCGGACAGGGTGACCAGCTCGCGGGCGTCGTCGTCCAGGCTGCCGCCGTCCGGGATCGCGATCGGCATCGGCTCTTCCGGGGCCGGTTCGCGGCGGGCGTGGGCGCGCAGGGCCTCCGTCAGCCGCTCCGGCAGCGGGCCGTCCAAGCGGGCGACGTACGGGCTGATGCGGACCAGCCCGTCGCGGCATTCGATCACCCGGCGGTAATAGCGGCGGTGGACGCCCAGCAAGCTCAGCGTGTCCCAGCGGCCGAGCGGGGTGCGGCTCAACGCGTCCTCCGGGAACGCCTCGTGCAGCCTCGTCCACAACGGACGGAGGCGGTGGTACGTCCGCAAGTGCTGCCACCACACGCGGGCCGCCGCCAGGCGGGTTGCGACGCCCGGGTACGACAGGCCGACCACGAGCAGGATCGCGCTCGGGAACACCATGAACACCGTGGCCTGGACCAGCAGCCAGGGGATCGCCGCGCCGGCCCAGTGGACCAGCACCACCGCGATCAACGTCGCTCCGCCCACCGCGCCGAACGCGAACCCCACCGACGCCACCGAAAGGCCGCGGGCCAGCCGTGGTGCCGCCCCGCGTGCGTAGCGCCGGGCGAAGAAGCAGGCGCTCGCGATGCCGTAGGTGAGGTACAGGTCGGCCGCGAGGTAGAACACCGAGACACCGGCGCGGGGGTACTGCGCCGGCGGGACGTCCGGCATGAGCACCGTGACCGTCGCCATCACCAGGATCGCCGCGCCCAGCGGGATTGCTTCCAGCCGGGCCCGCCGCCGTGCGCGAAAGCCCGGCAACGCCGAGAACAAGAAGAAGCACGCCAGGGAAAAGACCAGGCCGCACAGGAAAATGTGCTGGAACAGCAGCGGCACGATCCGCCCGGGCTCGGGCTGGTTGACGTCGCCCGCCAGCAGGCCCAGCGGGTACGCGGCCGCGAAACAGGCCAGGCAGGCGGTGACCATCCAGCGTGCGACGTCGCCCGGGGCGCGGGTCAGCTGGTAGCTCTTCCACAGCAGCGCGGGGAACAGGATGACGCCCTGGACCACGATCAGCGTGACCTTGCTGTTCACAGCCAGCCCAGCCGTTCGTCCAGCGCGGCGTCGATCCGCCGCGCGGCGCCCTCGCCCGACGACGGCGGGGAGACCCGGTCGAGGACCGACGCCCACTCCAGGATGATCGTCGCCACCGTCTCGGCCTCCCGCTCGTGGTCGGTGTCGTAGGAGGTGCGCAGCAGGGCCCGGCGGACCGCCGCCGGCTCCAGGCCCGGCGCCAGCTGGGAGACCAGGTCGAAGTTCTCCGCGGTGGCGCCGTGGCCGGCCAGCAGGTGGCCCAGCTCGTGCAGGATGATGTGGCGCTGGTGGGCCTTGCTCGTGTCCTGCTGGTAGACGATGTAGTCGGCCTGGGCGGTGGCGATCCACGCGCCGAACGGTCCCGGCACCGGGATCCGGTGCGGCAGCAGCCGGATCGGGCGGCCGCGCTGCTCGCCGACGCTGCGGCACAGCTCCACGACGTCGAGGGGCGGCCGGATGCCCAGTTCGTTCAGCAGCCGCCTGCAGCGGCGCCGCAACTCGCGTTCCTTCACCAACCGCCTTGCCATCGCCGTCGGACCCACGGACGGTCCTACCGTAGACGACGCCGCCCCAGTCGATCATCGCCCGCCCCGGGGACCCGCTAACCGTTCTCCAGCGCGATTTCGCAGAGTGACGCGCGCAGCGGTGAACTGCCGCTCACCGGGTCGCTCGGTCCCTGGCCCAGCACGAGGTTGAGGTTGGCGCTGCCCTCGCCGACGACCGGGTAGCCCGGCTCGCCGAGCCCGGCGGCCGGTTGCCACCAGCCGTGCTGGCCGCACACGACGCCCGGGTCGAGGTTGACGTTGAACTTCGCCCGTGCGCGGACGCTGCCGCGGGGCGTCTCCAGCCGCACCCAGTCGCCGGCGGTGATGCCGCGCGCCGCCGCCGTGTCGGGGTGCAGTTCGACCTGCGGGTCGGGGGCGGACTTGCGCAGGCTGGTGATGGCGCGGTGCTGGGTTTCGCAGAAGAACAGCGACTTGGCGCAGGTGAGGATCAGCGGGTACCGGGCCGCCAGGTCCGGCCGGGACAGCGGGCTGAGCGACGGCTCGTCGTAGGTCGGCAGCGGCGGGTATCCCTCCCGCAGCAGCGCCGCGGAGTACAGCTCGACGACGCCGGACGGGGTCCGGAAGCCGCGCTGCTCGTACTTCCGGTGGACCGTCCGCAGTGGCAGGCGGACGCCCTCCGGCGCGGCCCGCAGCTGCTCGAGGCCGAGGCCGCTGGGCGCGAGCTGGTGGCGCCAGGCCGCCTCGATGTCGCCGTCGAAGAAGTGCTCGCCCAGCCCGAGCGCGAGCGCGAGGTCGAAGATGATCCGCAGGTCGGGACGGGCTTCCCCGCGCGGGGCGACCAACCGGCGCCGCAGCTGGACGGTGGCCTGCGCGTCCTGGCCGGTCTCGAACCCGATCCGCAGCGCTTCGGCTTCCCACGCGCTCGTCGCCGGCAGCACGAGGTCGGCCTGTTCCGCGGTCGGGGTCATGAACAGGTCCGTGTGCACGAAGAAGTCCAGCGCGCCGAGCGCGTCCCGGCCGCGGGCGCTGTCGCCGTGGGCCAGCACCAGGTTGGCGCCGAAGTTGACCAGCGCCCGGGCCCGGTACGGGACGCCGTCGAGTGCCGCCCGGTAGAAGTCCTCGCCGGTGACGAACTCGAACCGCGCCGGGCCGAGCGGCCGCTCGCCGACGCCGATGGCCTTGGCCCGCTGGGCGGGGGCGAGCAGCGCCGCGCCGTCGACCGGGTTCGACGGCACGGGCGTGAACAGGACGTTCCCGCCCGGCACGTCGAGGCAGCCGGTGAGGGCGTACAGCTGGCCGATGGCGCGCACGGTCTGCGTCGCGTTGCTGTGCTGTTCGAGCCCGCTCCAGGTGTAGAACGCGACCGGACGCGCTTCCCACAGCAGCCGGGCCACGGCGGTGATCCGGTCCGCGGGCACGCCGGTGATCCGCTCGGCGGCCTCGGGGGTGAACCGGGCGCACTCCTCGGCGATGAGGTCGAGGACCCGGCGGGTCGCCACGCCGTCCGGCGGGGGCGTGCCGGGCGCCAGCGGCTCGCCGGTGTCGGTCCGGACCGCCCACGACGCATTGGTCCACCGGTTCGCGAAATCGTGGTCGTACCAGCCGTTTTCCAGCATCTGGCCGGTGATCGCCAAGGCCAGTGCGGCGTCCGTGCCGGGCCGGACGCGCAGCCAGTGGCCGGCCTTGCTCGCCAGGCCGGCCCGGCGCGGATCCACCACGACGAGCTTCGCGCCCCGCCGCAGCGCGGCCGTGGTCGCGGTGGCGTGCGCGAGCCGGGACACCGACGGGTTGTACCCCCAGTAGAGGATGCAGCCGGCGTTCTCGAGGTCGGGCAGGTAGCCGCCGGGCACCGGCTCGCCCCAGGTGTAGGTGGTGGCCAGGTGGCGGCCCCAGCCGCACAGCTCCATGTAGCTGACGAGGTTCGGGCTGCCGAAGGCGCGCCGGAGCCGCGTCAGCCAGTCGACGGAGTCCGACATGGCCGACGTCGACGGCGAAGCGCTGCCGAAGACGACGGCTTCCGGCCCCGACTCCGCGGCGATCGCGGTCAGCCGCGACGCGACGGTGGCCAGCGCCTCGTCCCAGCTCAGCCGTTCCCAGCCCGGGTCCGCCGCGCCCTTCGGAGCGGTCCGCCGCAGGGGGTGCAGCAGCCGGCCGGGGTGCTCGACGATCTCCGGCGCGGCCTTCCCCTTGACGCACAGGGCCTGCCCGGTGGGGTGGCCGGGCAGCGGGCGCAGGGCGAGCAGGCGCCCGTCTTCGACGGTGGCGGTGGCCCCGCACCGGGACACGCACAACGGGCAGAACGTCGCCACTTCCGTCGCCATCGGTGCACCCCCGAGAACTGGCAAGGACTGGCACTGCTCCATCCAGAGCATTCATCGTGGCACCGGCGCGCCCGGGTGGCGCACTACAAGTTGATAAAGGACATTTCGTGGGGAATTCGCCGATTTAATTCGGTGGCGTGGTCGGGGGAGACGGAGTTGAGTCGGCTCCCATGGTGCAGGTGCACGGGACGTGCGATGAACGGTTCGGAGAGGTGCGCGACGCGCTCGCGGAGTCCTTGGCCAAGGACGACGTCGGCGCTTCGGTCGCGGTCGTCGTCCGCGGCGAGCCCGTGGTCGACCTGTGGGGCGGGTACGCCGACGCCGGCCGGACCGTGGCCTGGGAAGAGAACACGATCACCAACGTCTGGTCCACCACCAAGACGATGATCGCGTTGTGCGCCTTGATCCTCGCCGATCGGGGAGACCTCGACCTCGACGCGCCGCTCGTCCGGTACTGGCCCGGGTTCGGCGCCGCGGAGGTGCGGGTGCGGCACGTGCTGTCGCACACCGCGGGACTGCCCGTCTGGGACACCCCGATCACGCTCGAAGACCTGGCCGACCGGCCCAAGGTCACCGCGCTGCTCGCCGCGCAGGAACCGCGCTGGACGCCCGGGGAAATCGGCTGCTACCACGCGGTGACCCAGGGATTCCTGCTCGGTGAGGTGGTCCGGCGGATCACCGGGAAGACGATCGGCGCGTTCTTCGCCGCGGAAGTGGCCGGCCCGCTCGGAGCGGATTTCCACATCGGACTGCCCGATGCCCTCCACGACCGCGTCGCGCCGTCCCTGGCGCCGCCCGGAGGGTTGACCGTGCCGCCGCCCACCGAACTGTTCGACGCCGCCCCCAATCCCGCGTTCGTGCCCGAGGACACGAACACCGCGGCGTGGCGGCGCGCGGAGATTCCCTCGGGGGCCGGCTACGGCAACGCCCGGTCGGTCGCCAGGGGCCAGTCGGTCCTCACCTCCGGCGGTGCCGGGCTGCTGTCGCGGGCCGGGTGTGAGCGGGCCCTGGAAGAGCAGTACCACGGTCTCGACTACGGCCTGGGCGTCTCGATGCGGTACGGCATGGGCTACGGCATCAGCGGCCGCAACTGCTTCTGGGGCGGCATGGGCGGTTCCCTGGTGTTCAACGACCTCGACGCCGGCCTCACCGTGGCCTACGTGATGAACCAGATGCTCGACGCCATCACCGGCGACGGCCGCGGCATGACCATGGTGGGCGCGGCCTACAGCGGCCTGGGGTGAGTGTCAGCCGATCCGGTACAGGAGGCCGTCGCGGACGGCGACCACGGCGAGCGGCCCGTTCGTGGGACCCGCCGTCGCCTGCCAGGCCGTCGCGCCCGGTGCCGCGGCCTGGCCGGGGGTGAGCGGCAGGCCCGCGCTGCCGCCGCCGGTCACCGTGCCGGCCGGGTCGGTGACGAGAAGGCAGTCCGGCTGCGGGCCGTCGAGGGCGACCCAGCCGGTGATGAGCGCGCCGGGGTCCGTGGCCGGGGTGTCGAGCGCGCCGCGCACCGGCCGGGCGGTGCCCAGGTCGACGTGGCTGCCGAGTTCGGGACCGTGGCAGCCCAGGGTGAACGCGCCGGTGAACGGGTAGGCCTGCAGCGCGCGGGCGGCAGGGCGGGCGGCGCGCTGGATGTGCAGCGCCTCCAGCGCCGCCGGGGCGTCGACGCGCAGCGCGACGGCGGACAGGGTGAGCGGGGCGTAACTGCGGCGGACCTGGTCGGCCTTGCCACCGCCGATCGCGTGCGTCACCAGTGCCAGGGTGACCACGGCCGCGACGACGTACCGGTGTGGCCACTGTGGACGGTGCAGCGCGGCCAGCACGGTCAGTGCGCTCGTCGCCAGCGCCGCGACCAGGACGTACCGGCTGATGAGCCCGACGTTGCCGCCGGGAACGTTCGCCGTCGTGCGGCCGAGCGCGAGCATCGCCGCCAGCGCGAAGGCGTAGAGCGCCAGACCGGCCCAGCCCGCGTCCGCGGCCGTCCGGGTGGCGATCGTCCGGCGCAGCAGCAGGCCGAGCAGGGCGATCGTGCACCCGCCGGCGATCACCGCGACGACGGCGATGTCGACCGACCACAGCCCGCCGACGGCGGCGGCGCCGACGGACAGGCGTCCGTCGGGGTCGAAGGCCGCTGTCGCGCCCGACTGCGTCCCGGCGGGCTTGGTGAGCCACCACGCGACGAGGACGACCACGCCGGCCACGGCCGGGATCGCCACCCGGAGCCGGGATTCCCCGCGCAGCCAGGCGACGAAGGCGATGACGAACCAGATCGGCAACGCGGCGCCGAAGCAGAGGCACCCGACGACGGCGGCCGCGGCCGCGCCGCCCTGCCGCCCGCGGTGGGCACAGGCGAGGGCGATCGTGCACGCCGTCACCGCGGGGACCCAGCTGATGCCGTTGGTGCCCTGCACCCAGAGTTCGGTGGCGTGGGAGGAGAACAGCAGCCACGAGACGGCGGCCGTCAGCGCGCCACGGGCGGGCTGCTCGGGCAGCATCGAGCGCAGCGCCAGGACGGCGACGGCGAGCAGGACGACGGTCAGGACGGTGAGGACGCGGTTGTCACCGCCGAACCACGCCGCGTCGGCGTAGAAGAGCAGCGACGGCACGACGAACGGCTGGTCGAGGTGGTAGGTGAAGACCTGGCCGAGCAGGAGGTGCCCGTCGTCGTCGGTGATCTTGGCGAAGACGTGCCAGTAGTCGAGCAGCACGTGCATCCGCGGCGCGCGCACGGCGGCCAGCAGCGCCAGCCCGGCGGGCAGCGCGGCGAAGAGCCACCAGGCGAGGCCCGCCGGCCGCCTGCCCGGCGAGGCGACCCGCGCGATCGGCGCGGCGACGTCCGGTCCGACGGCGTCGGCGAGCGCTGGCTGCGTCATGGGTCTCCTGCCGGGGAACGAGGTGCGGTCCGGCGGCGGCCGGACCGCCCGGCATCGTATCCGGCGGCCGTTCTCCCCAGGGCGCCCTGGTGACCTGCGCTTTCGCGGCGGAGATGGCTTTCTGGCCTCGGAGCGGTGCTACCTCGCCGTCCGGCCGATCACTGCCAGGACCGCGTAGACGTGATCGAGTTGGAGCCGGTAGCCCTCGTCGCGCATGCGGTCGAAGATCTGCTCCGCTGTCCAACGCGGCTTCGTTGCCACCAGCTCCACGATGCGGTGCCGCTGCTGCTCCGGAATCTGGGAGAGGTTCTTCGGGACCACCCGGTCGGATCCGGAGGTGGCGTGATGTGGTGGGTCGTAGGTGTCGTCGTCGTAGACCATGTGCCCTCCCGGCGCCAGTCGTAGGGTCCGACGCTAGGAAGTGCCGAGGTCGCAGAGCTACGACCGGTTGTGGCGGGAACATGACCGACGGCGTGGCGGACGTCGGCAGCGTTGCGACGTCAGGCGGGCGGTCGTGCCTAGGCTGACAACGGTGACCGTGCCCGTTGCCGTCGTCGACCCGCTGCCGATGTACCGGCAGGGAGTGGCCGCCGTGCTGTCACCGGCCGGCTTCACCGTGGAGTGCCCGGAGGACGTCGTCTCCTGGGCGCGGGGAGCGCAGCGCACGCTGGTGCTGCTGACGCTGGCCTCGGAACGCTCGTGGGACAGCCTGCGGCGGCTCCGCGAACTGGGCCTCCCGCATCTCGTGGTCGCGCTGGTCGAAGAGAACGCGTCCGGACTCGGGGCCACGGCCGTGCGGTCGGGCGCCCGGTCGGTGTTGTGGCGGGATGTCGCTCCGGCGGTGCTGCGGCGCACCGTCGAAGCGACGCTCGACGGTCATGCCGTGCTTCCCGCCGCCGTCGCGGATGTGCTGGCCGCCGGGCCGGCCCGGGCCGGCCTGCCCCTGCCGGAGCAGGTTTCGTGGTTGCGCCACCTGGCGGCGGGCTCGACCGTGGCCCGGCTGGCCGACGAGGTCGGCTATTCGGAGCGAGCCATGTTCCGCCTGCTGCGGACGCTCTACGAGCAGATGGGCGTCGGCAACCGGACGGAGGCCATCATCCGGGCCCAGGAACTGGGGTGGCTGGTGCCGGCGATGATCGCCGAGGACTAGTCCGGTGTGCCGGAGTGGCGGGATCCGGTGCCGCAGGCGTCGATGGCCGGTTGCAGCAGTCCCGGGTCCGGCGAGCTCCGGTCGAGCCGCGTCAGCATCAGCTTCAGGCGATCGATGAGGACGGGAGCCGGGGACGTCGGGATGCTTCGGGCGGTCCGGAACGCGGTCACCGCCCGGCCGAGTGCGTCCGGGTCGGCAGGATGGCGAGCGCACAGCGCGAAGCCCAGCATGTCCCAGGCGGTGAAGTCGGTTCCGTCCCGCCGGGTTCGCTCGGTCGCTTCCTCGTACAGCCGTTGGAAGTGGTCCTCGGCCTTGCCGGTGTTGCCGCGCAGCCGCTCGGTCAGCGCCAGCAACGCCACCACGATCAGCGCGCGTCCTCCGAGCCGGTACCGGTGGGCCCTCGTGATCTCCTGGGCGGCCGTCTTGGGGTCGTTGTCGGCGAGGGAGGCGACGCAGAGCGTCGTGCGGGCCTGCAGGAGCGTGACCGGGTCGGAGATCTTCAGCGCTTGGTCCACGGCCTCGGTCGCGATTCTCGCCGCGGCACCGGTTTCTCCGCGGCTGAGCTCGAAGTCGGCTTCCGCGTCGAGGTAGGAGCCGGTCAGCCACAGGCCAGGGCGTTGCTCGGCCGTTCTTTTCGCCGCGTCGAGATAGCCGGTCGCGTCGTCGGGCTGCCCCAGTTCCGTGTGCCAGCGGGCCAGCTTGAGCGTGCACCGGAACGCCGTCGTCGCGGCTTGGTGACCCGCTTCGCGGGCCGGGGTCTGCGCATACACGGCCAAGGCTCGCCGGGCGTGGGCGATGGCCTCGTCGTAGCGCCCCCACCGCCGGAGGCAGCTCGCCAGACCTTCCAGGGCGCCCAGCACGACTTCCGGCTGCTCGCCGTCGAGTGCCTCCCGGAGCGCCAGGTCGTGGTAGCCGAAGGCGAGCGAGGTCTCGTTGCGGTACATGTACATCGCGGCCATGTTGGCGCGCAGCCGGGTCCGGCTGGCGTCGTCGTCGCGGTGCTGGGCGATCTTCAATGCCCGGCCGTAGGCCTCGCTCGCTTCCGCGGTCATCCCCTTCTTGGCATACAGGTCGCCGAGCGCGTTTTCGTTGGACATCTGCTGGTGGGAGTCCTCCAACAGGTCTCGGATCTCCTCCCGTTGGGACAGCAGGAGGTGCCGGCAGTTCCAGCCGTCCAGGATCCGGTCGATCGGCTCGAGCACCGAGTAGGCCGTGGCGAAGTGGCGATACCTCAGCAAAGCGGTGAACTCGGCGAGCCGCGTCCGCAGCTCACCCGGGTTGTGCACCGGCGCGGGGTGGCGCTCGCGCAACTCCTCCGCGGCACGGAGAAGCAGGTCCGAACGGCTGCGGTCCAGCTCCTTGCCGAGCATGCGTTCGAGATCGGAGCCGGTCAGGGAGACCTGGCCCGGTCTCCGGCGCACGAGACCCCAGGCGACCAGCTGCCGGAGAGCATTGTCGACCACGGGCCTGGGGGCCTCCTCGAGGACGGTGGCCAGGGCTTCGACTTCGACCGGCGTGGCGAACGCGGCCAGTGCGTCGAGGACGCGCCGTCGTTGCTGGCCGATGCGTTTGAGCAGGGTCTCGACGAGGTGCCCGGCCACGTCGGCGCGCGGAAGGGTGCTGATCCGGTCGATGAGGGTGCCGGCGTCGTCGGCGGTTCCGTCGAGCGTGAGGATCGCGTGCGCGACTTCCGCGGTGCGCGGGTTACCCTGCACCGCTCGGTGGAACCGGTCAAGCAGAGCGGGGGGCTGCTCGGAGAGACCGGAGGGCTGAACGTCGTCCCGGGAGGCGAGGAACTCCACGAAGTATTCGTACGGAAGGTCTTTCACCGGTACGGCGTCCGCCGCGCCCGGCCACGTGGCGCGGGGCGATTTCGGCGGGGTCGTGGTGACGAGGACCAGCTTCACCCGGTGCCGCTCGGTCGCCAGCACCTCGAACGCCTCGTCGAGGTCGAGGTCGGCCAGCTGCTCCGTCTCCGGCCGGAGCAGGTGCTCGGCGGACTCGACGACGACGACCACCGGCTCGTCGCCGAGTGCTGCCTCGAGCTGGGCGAGCGAGGACCGGGGCGGTTGGTCCGCGTGGTGCGGGAGCGGGCCACCGCCCACGGCTTCGGTCAGGGTGCGCACGTCGAACGGGATGTCCGGGAGGGCCTCGCGACGCTCCACCCGCAGACCGGACTGCTCGAGCCCCTCCAGGACCCAGTCCACCAGCACGGTTTTGCCGACACCCGAAGGGCCGTGCACGATGACGATCCCGCCGTTGCCCGCCGACAGCAGGGTGCGTAGGTCGCGTTCGTCGGGCTCACGGTCGAACATCCGGCGGTTCCGGCGGGCACGGGCGGCGGCCGGCGCCGGTTCTCCTCCCCGGCCGGCCGGGGACGACACCGTGACGGGAACCGGTGAGTGCGGGATCAGGATGGGGGGCAGCGGGTCCTGGTCTTCTTGCGGCACCGCCTGGTCGGCCAGTTCGGTGGCGGCGTGCGCAGCCAGCCAGAAGTACCACTCACGCTCGCGGGGACCGATGATGCTGCGGCCGGAGAGGATGAGCCCGATCGCGGCCACGCAGGTCAGGCGGAGCTTGCGCCAGTTCGTGACCTGGCCATCAGGACGGACGTACTCCTGCTCGGCCAGGTGGATGCCGGTGATCGTCTGGGCGAGCCGGACCGGCAGCTTGGGCTGCGGGGTGGTGGGGTCCAGCAGGCCCTCTCGCAGGTGCTGCCGTTGCCGGGGCCTCATGCGTTGCAGGTAGGGCGCCGCCGCGGTGAGCATGAGGTAAGCCGGATCCCACGGGAGCGGTCCGTCCGGCTGGTACCGGGACAGGTCGACGAGGTGGTACTCGACCGGCTTGGTAGCCGTTCTGGCGACCAGCAGGTTGCCCGGGTGGAGATCACCGTGGATCTTGCCGGGGAAATCGAAGACGGTGACACCCGGTGCGAACGACTCGTCTCCGGCCAGCGCGAACGGGTTGACCAGCAGTTCGGAGCCGTGGGCCAACCAGCGCCTCGAGCCGTCGAGGAGCCCGCGGTGCGGCGCGGCCCACGCGTGGAGGGTGCCGCCCGGCTCGACCCGGGGTCCGAGCAGGCGTGCCAGCACCTTCTGCACCGGTACCCGCGTGGGAGGGGCGGGGGCCCTGTTCCATTCGGTGAGCAGCGAGGTGACGATGTCGCGGTAGGTGTCCACCGCGGAGATGTGTTTTTCCCCGATTTCGGCGGACCCGATGAGTTCGCCGAAGCCGCCGCCGGCCACGTCCTGGAACATGATCTGACCGCCGTCCGGAAGCGACAGGACGTCGTAGGGGAGGCCGGTCATGTGGTCTCGGGCGAACGACTCCGCGTCGAGCCGGGCCTGTCGGTGCGCCGATTGTTCGCTGCCGGGCGAGCGACCCGGATGCGGTTTGATCTTCACCACCGTGCAGCGGGGAGGCGAGCCCGGCCGGGAGACGGTCACCCCGACCAGTTCCGCCGACGTGAACCCCGAGCCGGACCAGTTTTCCGAGTGCAGCCGGATGTCGTTGTCCGCCGCCCAGCGCCCTAGTACCTCTCGTGCCGGCTTGAAGCGGATCTCGGTGAGGAAGTGTTCCGTGGCCTGATCAAGGGGCACATCCGTCTCCAAAGTGTGCCGCACAGTCTAGGTCTCCGCCCGCGACGTCGAAAGGTACGATCGGCCGAAGCTGCCCCGTCGGACCGTGTGCGGAGAACCGTCGTGAAGAGGAGTTTCGCCGCCATCGGCGCGGGCATCGGCATCGGCGTTCTCATCGAAATCGGCTACGCCGCCGGAGGCGATCGCGCGATCCAGGCGCTGGCCGTCCTGCTCATGGTTTCCGCGGCGGCCTTCGTTTCCGGCGGTTTCCTGGGATTCCTGTTCGGTGTGCCGAAGATCCTGGCGACACGAACCGCCGACGACAGCCGGTCCGGTGCCCGCACGAGTGGTTATGCCGCCAACACGAACCTCGAACAGATCTCCGACTGGCTGACCAAGATCCTCCTCGGGGCCGGGCTGACCCAGATCGGCTCCCTGGGTCGGGAGTTCGGCGCGCTCGTGGGTGTCATCGCCCCGGCCGTCCGGCCCGGCGGCACCGCGGTCGCCTTCGTCGGCGCGATGCTGATCTCCTTCGGCGTCGGCGGGTTCATCGCCGGCTGGCTGACCACTCGGCTGCTGCTGGTGGCCGCGCTGACCCGGGCGGACCAGGACGCCCTCGACCGGTTCGTCGAGGCGCAGTACGCGGAACTCTCCGGAGATCCCGGTCAGGCGGAGGCACTGCGCAAAGAGGCGATCGGCTACCTCGGGAAGGACGTCGAGACCGTCGCCCGCCGGTACGACGAGAGCAGGCAGCTTCCCGCCGGGCCACTGCGCACCAGCGAGATGGAAAACATCACGAACCTCGCGCGCCAGGCCGCCACCGGTCAGCAATGGAGCGCGGACCAGGCTCGGCAGCTCTTCACACAGGAGAGCCCCGGCGCCCGCATCTTTGCGCTCGGCCTCATGCAGGGGAACACCGATCTCGCCGACTTCGGCACCGCCGTGGCCGCGGTGGGGCAGTCGAAGTCCGCGTTCGAGCAGTACCAGGGACTTCTGCTGGCGAGGTCGATGCTGGACGGCCTCGACGAAAGCCAGCGGAAGACGCTCCGCGAGGTCGTGTCGGCGCAGTTGGCGCCGGGCGGCTGGATCCGGAACGAAGGCGCGCGGTGGACGGTCGCCCGGTCGATCCTGGCGCGGTTGCCCGCGCCGGACTGACCACGCCGAGTCCCGCGGCCGGGGGTCAGTGCGGTTCGGCCGGCGCCCACAGGCTGTCCGCGTCGCCGGCCTCCAGGCGGCCTCGGTACACGCCGATCTTGCGGTCGATCAGCTTCAGGTTCTCCTGCAGCTCCGCCAGCCTCGCCAGGACGTCGGCGCGGTGCTCCTCCAGCAGCGCCAGGCGCTCCGGCTCGTTGCCGCGGCCCGCGGCGACCAGGTCGGCGTAGCGGCGGATCGTCTTGATCGGCATGCCGGTCGCGCGGAGCTTGGTGCAGATCTTGATCCAGTCGAGGTCCAGCTGCCGGTAGCGGCGACGGCCGCCGCTGGTGCGGTCGACGTCGGTCACCACCAGGCCCGCTCGTTCGTAGTAGCGCAGCGTGTGCGCGCTGACCCCGGTGCGGCGGGCCGCGTCCGCGATGGTCAGCCCCTCCGCGGGGATCGGGTTGACTTCGAGCACGCTCTAAATCCTAGCGTCGGAGGCATGACCGTTCCGACCACCCATCGCCCGGGGCTCGTGCTCGCGATCTGCTGCGCCAGCATCGTCGTCGTGGTGATGGACATCTCCATCGTCACCGTCGCGCTGCCCGCGATCCGCCGTGACCTGGGCGCTTCCGTCTCCGGCCTGCAGTGGACCGTCGACGCCTACACGCTGGTGCTGGCCGCCTTCCTCGTGCTCGCCGGGTCCGCCGCCGACCGGTTCGGCCGCAAACGCGTCTTCCGGTGCGGGCTCGCCGTCTTCGGCATCGGGTCGCTGCTGTGCAGCCTCGCCCCCGGCGTCGGCTGGCTGATCGCCGCCCGCGCGCTCCAGGCCGCCGGCGGCACCATGCTCAACCCGGTCGCGATGGCCATCGTCGCCACCACCTTCCCCGCGCCGGCCGAGCGCGCCCGCGCCATCGGCGTGTTCGGCTCGATGTCCGGCCTGGCCCTGGCGCTCGGGCCGATCCTCGGCGGTGCGCTCGTCGACGGCTTCGGCTGGCGGGCCGTCTTCTGGGTCAACGTGCCGATCATCGCCGCCGCGCTCGTGGCCACCACGTTGTTCGTGCCCGAGTCGCGCGCGCCGCGGGCCCGCCGCTTCGACCCGGTGGGGCAGGTGCTCGTGCTGCTGGTGCTGGGCAGCGTCGTCTCCGCGCTCATCGAGTCGCCCCGGCTGGGCTGGACGTCGCCGTGGATCCTCGGCCTGCTCGCCCTGGCCGGGCTCGGCGTGCTGGGCCTCCTCGCCTGCGAGCCGCGCCGCGCCGATCCGCTGCTCGAACTGCGCCTGTTCCGGAGCCTGTCCTTCAGCGGGGCGATCGTCATGGCGCTGTTCGCGCTCTGCGGGTTCGGCGCCTTCCTGTTCGTGACGACGCAGTACCTCCAGGACGTCCGGGGCCTGACCCCGCTGACGGCGGGGCTGTGCCTGCTGCCGGTCGGCGTGCTGGTCCTGGTCCTGTCGCCGCGGACCGGGCGGTTCGTCGGCACGCGGGGGCCGCGCCGGCCGCTGGTCGTCTCCGGCGTCGCGCTCGCCGCGGGCGGGGCCGTCTCGGCGTTCCTCGGCCCGGCCACGCCGCTGCCCGCCGTGCTCGCGACCTTCCTGCTGTTCGGCGTGTTCCTCGGCACGGTGAACCCGCCGATCACCAACACCGCCGTCTCCGGGATGCCGGGGTCGATGGCCGGGGTGGCGGCGTCGCTGGCCTCCGCGGGCCGGCAGACCGGCACCACCCTGGGGGTCGCGCTTTCGGGCCTGGGACACGGCGTGTGGTGGCTGGTCGCCGGGCTCGGAGCCGCTCTGGTCGTCCTCGCCCTGCTCGGCACCGGACGCCGGGCGGCCGCGACGGCCGGCCGGGCGGCGGCGCTGTTCGACGAGCTCACCCTCCCGCGACCGACGGGATGAGCTGCACGTCGGCGCCGGCGCGCAGCCGCCGCTCCAGCGCCGGGTACCCGTCGAGCCCGCCACAGATCCTTGCGGGTACCGATCGCGAGCGGGACGGACTCGGACACCTCTCGGCGGTGATGCAGGTCACAGATATCCTGCCGGAAAATCGCCCCGGGGAAATGTCGAACGCCGGCCGCGGCCGTTCGACGCGGGGGTGAAGGCCGGTCAGCGCGTCCGGGAACGCACCGGACCCCGGCCGAAGAACACCAGGGAGCACACCATGCGGTTTCTCATGATGCACCGGGTCGACGAGCACGACCCCAAGTCGTGGAACCCCAGCCAGGAGTTCATCGAGCAGATGGGCGGGTTCATCCAGGAGGCGGCGGAAAAGGGCATCCTGATCACGGCGGAGGGCGTCCACCCGACGGAGAAGGGCTCGCTGGTCCGCAAGCCGCGCGGCGCCGCGATCCGCGTGACCGACGGGCCGTTCGCCGAGGCCAAGGAGGTCATCGGCGGGTTCGCGCTGATCAACGCGGCGGACCGGGCGGAGGCCGTCGAGTTCGCCAAGCGGTATGTCGAGCTGTTCGACCAGGACATCGAGGTGGAGGTCCGCCAGGTCGTCGAGTTCGAGGACCTGCCGACGCAGGACTGACGACGTCCGGTGGCGCTAGGCTGGCCCGGAGCGGCTCTGGGGGTGAGCGATGTTCCTGGTCACCGGCGCCACCGGCAACGTCGGCGCGGAAGTGGTTTCGGCACTCGCGGGGGCGGGCGCCGGAGTCCGGGCGCTGGTGCGCCGGCCGGACGTCACCCTGCCGCCCGGGGCCGAAGCCGCGGTGGGCGACCTCAACGCGCCCGGCAGCCTCACGGACGCGCTCAAGGGCGTCGAGGCCGTCTTCCTGTTGCCCGGGTACGAGGACATGCCCGGCATGCTGGCTTTGGCCAGGGATGCCGGGGTGCGGCGGATCGTGCTGCTGTCCGGCGGTTCGGCGGCGCTGGCGGACATGGGCAACGCCGTGTCCCGCTACCTGGCGCTGTCCGAGCGCGCGGTGCGGGAATCGGGCCTGGACTGGACGTTCCTGCGGCCGCGCGCGTTCATGTCGAACGCCCTGCGCTGGCTGCCGCAGCTGCGCGCGGGCGACACGGTCCGCGTGCAGTTCCCGGACGTCCCGGTGGCGTGCATCGATCCGGCGGACATCGCGGCGGTGGCGGCGCTCGCCCTGGCCGGCGGCCACGAAGGCCTGGTGCACGAGCTGACCGGGCCGGTGGCGATGCGGCCGGTCGAGCAGGTTTCGGCGCTGGGTTCGGTGCTGGGGCGGGACCTGCGGTTCGTGGGGCTGTCGAACGACGAGACGCGGGCGGAACTCGAGGCGGCGATGCCGCGCGAGTACGTCGAGGCGTTCTGGAGCTTCTACGTCGACGGGACCCTGGACGAGGCGACGGTGTATCCGACGGTGCCGGAGGTGACCGGGCGGCCGGCGCGGACCTTCACCGAGTGGGCCGAGGCTCACGCGGACGCCTTCCGCTGACCGCCGCCGTCCGGTGGACGGCCGTTGTGCCGCGGGGCCGGTTCGGGCCAGGGTGGGTTCCTGCCGTCGGAGAGGGAGCGGACTTGCGCGGAGACCGGGCCAGGCCTGACCTCTCCGCCGTGCTCGCCGTCGTCCTCGCCGTCCCCGTCGTCGCCAGCGGCCTGCTCGTGCTCGCCCTGGCCGGGAAACTCGTCTGGCCAGCGCAGTTCTGGGTCCTTCCGGCCGGCTGGGTGCTGCTCGGCGCGATCACCTTCGTGCCCGCCTTCGAGCACTTCCTGCTGCCGTTGACCTTCGGCATGCGGCAGCCGACCACGCGCGAGCTCGCCCGGCTCACGCCCAGCTGGCAGGCCGTCTGCGCCGCCGCCGGGGTCGACGGTGCGCGCTACCGGCTGTGGGTCGACCGGTCCCGCGAGCTCAACGCCTTCGCCGCCGGGGGCCGGACCGTCGCCGTCACGCGGACCGCGTTGGACCTGCCGCCGCACGGCCTGGAGGCGATCCTGGCGCACGAACTCGGCCACCACCTGGCCGGGCACACCCGGATCTCGCTGTACGTGTGGTGGCTGGAGCTCCCGGCCCGGCTCCTGACCCGGCTGGTCCGGCTGCTCGCACGGGCCGTCCCGTACGCCGGGCGTGCGTTCGCCGCCTTCGGGCGGTCGGTCGCCGTTCTCGTCACCGTGCTGCTCACCCTCGGCATCCTCACCGCGCTCGCCTTCCTCGACCCGTGGCTGCTCCTGGCACCCCTGCTCGGCCCGGTGCTGGCCTGGTCGAAACGGCTCGGCGAGTACCGGGCCGACCTGGTGGCCGCGCGGCTGGGCTACGGGCCGGCGCTGATCGCGCTGTTCCGCGAGTGGATCCGGGCCGGTGGCGGCGACGAACGGCGGATGTGGGCGCGGCTGCTGGCCGGGCACCCCGCCCACGTCGACCGGATCAAGAAGCTGCAGGACCGCGGCTTCCGGGCGTGAGCCGCCCGGTGGTTTCCCGGCACGGGAAAATTCGCCCGCGGGCCTGTCCAACGGGCCGGCCGTCGTTCGTAGTGCCGGCGTACGGCAACCGAGCCACTGGAGGAACCGTGAAGTACCTGATGCTGATCAACGCCGCGCTCGACGCCGACGGCGTGCCCACCGGCTGCAGCACGCCCGAGGACTGGATGCTGTTCGACAAGTCCCTCAAGGAAGCCGGCGTCTACGTCGGTGGCGACTCGGTCGCCGACTTCACCACGGCCGCCGCGGTCCGGGTCGACGAGCGCGGCGAGCGGATCGTCACCGACGGCCCGTTCGCCGAGTCCCGGGAGGTGCTGGGCGGCTACTTCGTCGTCGACGTGCCGGACCTCGACGTCGCGCTCGGCTGGGCGGCGCGCTGCCCGGGCGCCCGCGACGGCGGGTCGATCGTGGTGCGGCCGCTCGCCGGCCACGGGGGCTGACGGCGGTGGCGGGGCGGGCGGACGCGTCGGTCGAGGCGGTGTTCCGGGAGGAGCGCGGGCTGCTGCTGGCCGCGCTCGTCCGCCGGTTCGGCGACCTCGACCTGGCCGAGGAGGTGACGTCGGAGGCGATCGAGGCGGCGCTGGTGCACTGGCCGGCCGAGGGCGTGCCGCCGAAGCCGGGCGCCTGGCTGATGACGACGGCCCGGCGCAAGGCCGTCGACCGGCTGCGCCGCGACCAGGCCTACGCGGCCCGGCTGGCGGTGCTGCAGGTCGAGGCCGAGCGAGCGGCGCCCGCCCCGCCTTCCGACGGCGGTCTCCCGGACGAGCGGCTCCAGCTGTTCTTCACCTGCGCTCACCCGGCGCTGCCGGCCGAGGACCGCACGGCGCTGACGTTGCGCTGCCTCGCCGGGCTGACGACCCCGGAGGTGGCCCGGGCGTTCCTGGTGCCGAGCGCGACGATGGGCAAGCGGATCGTGCGCGCGAAGAACCGGATCCGCACGCTGCGGATCCCGTTCCGCGTGCCGGACGCTCTTGAACTGCCCGGCCGGTTACCGGGCGTGCTGCAGGTCGTGTACTCGGTCTTCACCGAGGGCTACGCGGCGAGTTCGGGCCCGGACCTGCAGCGGCTCGACCTGGCGGAGGAAGCGATCCGCCTGGCCCGCATCCTGCGGCGCTTGCTGCCGGAGGAGCGGGAGGTGGCGGGCCTGCTGGCGTTGATGCTGCTGATCCACGCCCGCCGGGACGCCCGAACGGGCCCGGAGGGCGACCTGGTGCTCCTCGACGGCCAGGACCGCGCCCGCTGGGACCGGGCGATGATCGAGGAGGGGGCGGCCTTGGTGGTCACGGCGCTGACCGGAGGGCCACCGGGCCGGTACGGCGTCCAGGCGGCGATCGCGGCCCTGCACGACGAGGCCACGGACGTGGCGGGCACGGACTGGCCGCAGATCGTGGCGCTGTACGACGTGCTGCGTGGGCTGGCACCGTCGCCGGTGGTGGAGCTGAACCGGGCGGTGGCGGTGGCGATGCGCGACGGCCCGGCGGCGGGGCTGGAGTTGCTGGAGGAGCTGGCGGACGAGCCGCGGCTGCGGGGGTACAGCCCGTTCCCGGCGGCGCGCGGGGACTTGTTGAGCCGCATGGGCCGGCGCGAGGAAGCGGCGGCGGCGTATCGGGAGGCGTTGTCACTGGCGGGAACCGAGCCGGAGCGGGTTCACCTGCGGGGGAGGTTGGCCGAGGTGATCGGGGAGCGGTGAGGCAGCGATCTCGCCGCATCCGCGATCCGGCTGTGGCGTCTTTGCGCCCGGCGGGCCGGAGGCCTACCCCGCCGCGCGCAGAGCCGCCACGGCCGGGGCGAACATCGTCGCCTTGATCGCGCCCAACGTTCCTCGGTCCTTTCCCGCCAGCTCCCGGACCCGCTCCGAAGCCACCTTCACCACCTCGCCCTCGGCCGCGACTTCGTCCACCAGCCCGATCTCCGCCGCCTCCGGGCCGCCGAACCGCCGTCCCGTCGTCATCGACGCGATCGCCGCCGACGGGGTCAGCTTGCCCTGGATCAGTGCCGCCATCCCCGGGGTGAACGGGATGTTGATGTCCGCCTCCGGGAAGCAGAAATACCCCCGGTCCGCGCGCATCACGCGGAAGTCGTGGGCCATCGCCAGCATCGCGCCCGCGCCGAACGCGTGGCCGTTGATCGCCGCGACCGTCGGGACCGGCAGCGTCAGCACCCTCGCGAACAGCTCCTGCACCTCCGCCACGTACGCGGATGCCTGGTCGCCGTGGGCCGTCAGCCAGTCGAGGTCGAGGCCGTTCGAATAGAACTTGCCGCCGCCGGTGGTCACCAGCGCGCCCTCCACACCGTCCAAAAAGGAATGCACGCGCTGCAGCCAGTCCGGGGAAAACCGGTTTTCGTCGGAACCCAGGTCGAGTACGGAAACGGTCACGGTCGGTCCTTTTCTCGAGGGGGCACGGTCAGCACGGCCCGCACCGCGGCCGCCAGCCTGTCCCGCACCAGCGGGTCGGTGATGTCACGCCGGAAGAACGCCGTCGGCAGGTCGACGACGCACGTCGTGATCACCTCGACGGCCTGTCCGTCGCCGCGGCCCCACACCTGCCCGGCCAGCCGCACCAGCAGCGCGACCAGGCGTTTGTCCACCGCGTGCAGCGCTTCCGCCAGCTCGTCGGGCAGCTCCGGCCCGAAGAGCCGGTCTCCTCGCACCTTCAGCAGCATCCGCGCGCCGTCGGGACGGAGCGAAGCGAACGCGGCGGGCGCGTCCGCCGCCGCGACGACCGCCTCCACCGGCGACGAAGCCTGGTCCACGAGCGAGGTCTGCAGGTCGAGGAACGCCGTTGCCGCGCGTAGCCAAACCTGGGCCTTCAGCGCGCTGAGCGACCCGAACGCGTGGTAGATCGTCCCGTTCGGGACGCCCGCGGCCGCCGCCAGGCCGCGGACCGTCACCTCCGTCGAGGAGGCGACGAGCCGCTCGGCGACGTCGAGGAGCGCGTCGAGGTCGTGGACGCGGGGACGGGGCATGCCGCGACCATAACAGAGCAGGTGCTCCAAAACCAGGACGGTAAGCTGCCCGCGTGGAGATCTGGATCAACCCGGCGTGCTCGAAGTGCCGGTCGGCGGTGTCGTTGCTGGACGAAGCCGGCGCGGAGTACACCGTGCGCCGCTACCTCGAGGACCCGCCGACGGTCGCCGAGCTCGAAGCCGTCCTGGAGCGCCTCGGCCTCGAACCGTGGGACATCACGCGCACCGCCGAGCCCGTCGCGAAGGAACTCGGCCTCAAGGGCTGGGGCCGCACGCCCGCGGACCGGCCGCAGTGGGTCAAGGCGCTGGCCGAGCACCCGAAACTCATCCAGCGGCCGATCATCACGGCCGACGACGGCGCCACGGTCGTCGCCCGCGATCCCGAAACCGTGCGGTCGGTCCTCTAAGGAATCGCGTCGGTCTTCGACAGGAGCGGGACGTCCAGGGGCACCGTCTCCGGGTACTTGATCCCGGCGCCGGTGTTGAGCACGACGACGTCTTCGTCGCCGCCGAGCCACCCGGACTCGCGGAGGTGCCGCAGCGCGGCGAAGCACGCTCCGCCTTCCGGGCAGACGAAGGTGCCCTCGTAAGAGGTCAGTTCCCGTTGCGCCGCAAGCAGTTCCTCGTCGGTGACGGCGACCGCGGTCCCGCCGGTCGCGTACACGGCGTCGAGCACGAGGAAGTCGCCGAGCGCCTTGGGCACGGTGATGCCGAAGGCGACCGTCCGCGCGTCCGGGAACGGCGTGCTCTCCCGCTCGCCGCGCGCGAACGCCGTGACGATCGGCGCGCACCCGGTGGCCTGGACGGCGACGAGCCGGGGCAGCGGCCCGGAAACCCAGCCCAGCTCGCGCATTTCCAGCAGTGCCTTGTGGATCCCGATGATGCCGACGCCGCCGCCGGTCGGGTAGAGGATGACGTCGGGCAGCCGCCAGCCGAACTGCTCGGCGAGCTCGTAGCCCATCGTCTTCTTGCCCTCGATGCGGTACGGCTCCTTCAGCGTCGAGACGTCCTGCACGCCGGGACGCCGCCCGACGGCCGCCGCGACGAGCTTGCCCGCGTCGCCGATCAGACCGTCCACCCGGTACAGCTCGGCACCGGCGGCCACGCACTCGCGCATGGTGATCGCCGGGGCGTCGTCGGGCATGGCGACCAGGCTCGACAGCCCCGCGCGCGCCGCGTACAACGCCCACGCCGCGCCGGCGTTGCCGTTCGTCGGCATCGCGATTCCGCGCACGCCCAGTTCGGCCGCCCGCGAGACGCCGACGGCGGCGCCGCGCGCTTTGAACGTGCCGGTCGGGACCAGGCCTTCGTCCTTCATCCACAGGCGCGACAGCCCCAGCTCCCGGCCGTAGCGCGGCAGCCGCAGCAGCGGCGTCATGCCCTCGCCGAGGCTGACGACGTGCTCGGCCGAGCGCACCGGCAGCACCTCGTGGTAGCGCCAGAGCGTCGGCTCCCGCCCGGAGATCTCCTTCGGCGTCACGGCTTCGCGGACGCCGTCGAGGTCGTAGCGCGCGAGCAGCGGCGCGCCGGCCGGGGAGAGGCCCTGGACGGCGTCGGCGTCCACGCGTTCGCCGGTTCGCGAGCACTCGAGGTGGTTGAGGAACGAGTACGGCACAGCGCCGATCCTAGGTCCTAAAGTGAGCACATGGACGCGCTGCGGGTGTGCCTGTACGTCTTCGCCGGGGTGACCATCGGCACCTGGCTGGTCTCGGTGCTGACCAGGGAGTATTCCTGGGTCGACCGGATCTGGTCGATCGTGCCGGTGGCCTACGTGGGGATCTTCGCGGGCGCCGCCGGGTTCGCCGACGCGCGGCTCGACGTGATGTTCGCGCTGGTCGCGCTGTGGGGCGCCCGGCTGACGTTCAACTTCGCCCGCAAGGGCGGCTACGCGCCCGGCGGCGAGGACTACCGGTGGGCCGTGCTGCGCGAGCGGATGGCGCCGTGGCAGTTCCAGCTGTTCAACTTCTTCTTCATCTCGCTGTACCAGAACGTGATCCTGCTGCTGATCACGCTCCCCGCGCTGACCGCGCTGGAGCACCCCGGCGGCTTCGGGGTGGCGGACGTCGTCGTGGCGGTGGTGTTCGCCGCCTTCCTCGCCGGCGAGACGGTCGCCGACCAGCAGCAGTGGGAATTCCACCGCGAGAAGCACGCCGGCCGCGCGCCGACGCGGTTCCTGCAGGCCGGGCTGTTCCGCTACTCGCGGCACCCGAACTTCTTCTTCGAGCAGGCGCAGTGGTGGGCGATCGCCGCGTTCGGGGTGGTGGCCGGTGGTCTGCAGTGGACGGTCGTCGGCGCGGTGCTGCTGACCCTGCTGTTCGTGGGTTCGACGCGGTTCACCGAGAGCATCACCAAGTCCCGGTACCCGGAGTACGCGGACTACCAGCGGCGGACGTCGGCCGTGGTGCCGTGGCCGGTCCGCGGATGACGGCGTCACCTTCCTGCACTGACAGGTGACGCCGTCCCGCGGGGGCTCACACCGCCAGCCGGCCGCCGTCCACCGGGAGGATCGCGCCGTGGACGAAGCTCGCGTCGGCCGTCACCAGGAACGTGATCGCCGCCGCGATCTCCTCCGGGGCGGCCACGCGCCCGGCCGGCCCTGCCGCCGCCAGCTCGTCGAGGCCGTCGCCGAAGGCCGCCGTGCCTTCCGTGCGGGTCGGGCCCGGGCTGACCGCGTTGACCCGCACGCCCGAGGGGCCGAACTCCGCCGCCCACGCCTTCGTCATCAGCTCGATCGCCGCCTTCGACGCGCCGTAGCCGGCCATGCCCGCCATGCCGGCCGTCGCCACGACCGTGGACACGTTCACGATCGCGCCGTGCCCGCGCGCCGCCATCTCCGGCGCCAGCGCGGCGACCAGGAAGAACGGCACCTTCACGTTCGTCGTGAACACCGCGTCGAAGTCCGCCTCGGCAAAGGATTCGGTCGGCCCGGTGGGGAACACCCCGGCGTTGTTGACCAGCACGTCGATCGGGCCGCCCAGCTCCCGCGCCCGGTCCGCGAGGGCGCGCGCCGAGGCCGCGTCCGTCAGGTTCGCCGCGACGAAGTCCGCCTTGCCGCCCGCCGCGCGGATCGCCGAGACGACGTCGGCGCCACGCCCGGCGTCCCGGCCGGACAGGACCACGTGCGCGCCGAGCCCGGCCAGCGCGATCGCCGTCGCCCGGCCGATCCCGCTCGTCCCGCCGGTCACCAGCGCCGTCGCCCCGGACAGTTCTGCAGTCATCGCTCAAACTCCTTCGCATTCTCGGTCGAAGGGTTCAAGCGAGACCGTCCGGAAGGACTTCCGGCTGCGGGTTCGGCCCTCCTTATACCCCCGATCCGTCTCGCCGATGGTCTTCCAGCGCCGCGACGAACTCCGCGACGTCCCGCCGGCGCGAGGCCGCCGGCCACACCGCCCAGGTGCGCCGGACGATCGGGGTCCCGGCCAGCGGCACCCACCGGACCGTGTCCGGCAGCGGGTACGGCCACTCGGGCGGCGCGAACGCGTACGCCCCGCCCGCGCTGACCGCCGGGATCTTGAGTTCGACGATCAGCCGCTGCTCCTCCGGGACCTCCGGCCCGACGTCGAGGCCGTGGCTGCGCAGGATCGCGGCCAGCTCGTCGTACCAGGCCGGGCTGCCCGCGCGCGGGAAGGCGAACCACTCCAGGCCGGCCAGGTCCTCCAGCCGGACCGGCGAGCCCAGCTTCTCCGCCAGGTCCGCGGCCAGCAGGACGCCGACGTCCTCGGTCACCACGAGCACCGCGTCCAGGTCGGGCCCGGCCGGGCGCTCGCGGACCAGCCCGACGTCGAGCTCGCCGGCCCGCAGCGCGGCCACCTGCGCCACCGACGACAGGTGGCGCGCCTGCACCCGCGTGTCCGGCAGCCGCGCGAGCGCCGACGGCAGCAGGTCCGGCGGGAGTTCCAGCGGGACGCCGACGCGCAGCACGCCGCCGCCGTCCGCGGTGTGCCGGGCCATGGCGGCGAGGGCCTGGTCGTGGCGGGCCAGCACGGCGCGGGCCTCGCCGAGCAACGTCGTCCCGGCGTCCGTGACCTGCACCCCGGTGCTCGTGCGCACCAGCAGCTGCACGCCGAGCCGCCGTTCCAGCGCGGTGATCGTCTGGGACAGCGCCGGCTGGCTGAGGTGCAGCTGCCGGGCCGCCTTCGACATCGCGCCCGCCTCGACGACCGCGACGAACGCCCGCAGTTCCCGGATCTCCATCAGCGGCCCCACCGGACCGGCAGCGACTTGAGCCCGTTCTGGAAGTTCGACCGCAGCCGCACCGGGGTTCCCGCCAGGGAAACGTGGCCGAGCAGGTCGAGCACCGCGTCGAACATCGCCCGCATCTGCACCCGCGCGAGGTGCGCGCCGAGGCAGAAGTGCGGGCCGTGGCCGAAGGTGAGGTGGTCGTTCGGGGCCCGGCCGATGTCGAAGGTGTCCGGGTCGGGGAACACCGCAGGATCCCGGTTGGCCGAAGAGAACCAGACCACCACCTTGTCTCCCGCGCGGATGTCCACATCGGACAAACGGACGTCGGAAACGGCCGTGCGCCGGAAGTGCATCACCGGCGTCCACCACCGCAGCATCTCTTCGACCGCCGAGGGCAGCAGCGATCGGTCGTCCAGGAGCCGCCGGTATTCCGCGGGGTGGGAGAGCAGCGCGAGCAGCCCGCCGGGCAGGCCGTTGCGGAGGGTTTCGTTGCCCGCCACGGAAAACAGCCAGAACAGGTTCTCGAACTCGGCGAGCGAGACGCGGCCGCCGTCGTCGCCGACGTGCCGCATCAGGTTGCTCATCACGTCTTCGCCCGGGTGCTCACGCTTGTACTCGCCCAGAGCGTTCGCGTACGCGTAGAGATCCGGCATGCCCGCGCGCGTCCGCGGGTCCGGCATCGATCCGTCCGGACCGGGTGATGGGCGGACGGCGAGCGCGGCCCGGGCGAGGTCGCTGACCTCGGAAACGGAAACCGTCGAGCTGACCGCGTACTCGGCGTCCTGGTAGCCGATCACGCGGTTGCTCCAGTCGTACATCAGCCGCCGGTCCTGTTCCGGCACCCCGAACACCCCGGCCAGCGTGCGCAGCGGCAGGTCGGCGGCCACCTGCGCGAAGTCGCACTCGCCGCGGTCGGCGACGGCGAGGACGAGCTCCCGCGCCCAGCTCTCGATCTGCGAAGTCAGCTTCGCGATCGCCCGCGGGGTGAACGCCTTCGTGAGCAGCCCGCGCAGCCTGCCGTGCTCCGGCGGGTCCATGTTCAGCATCATCCGGCGCACGTAGGCGAGGTCGGCCGCGTCGCGGATCTGCGTCCCGCCGAGCTGCGAGGAGAACACTCCCGGGTCGCGCAGCACCCGCCGCACCTCGGCATGGCCGAGCACGGCCCAGAAATCGTCGACGCGCACCACCGGGCCGGCGCGCCGCAGCCGCGCCAGCTCCTCGTACGGGACACCTCGCACGTAGGTGTCCGGATCGGTGATCGTCACGGGCCCGACCCTAGCCGCGCCCACCGACAGTTTGGGAGGCTGCGCGGATGGACACGCTCAACATGCGCACCGGCGGCAAGGGCGAACCGGCCGTCCTCCTCCTGCACGGCCTCGGCGCGACCGGCGCCGTCTGGAACCACTTCGCCGTCCAGCTCGACCGCCGCGTCCTGGTGCCCGACCTGCCCGGCCACGGCCCGTCCGCGCCGCTGCCGCACTACAGCTTCGCCACGCTCGCCGAGGCGGTCGCGCGGGCGCTGCCGGACGGCGGGCCGCTGGTCGTCGCCGGGCACTCGCTCGGCGGGGTGCTCGCGCTGGAACTGGCCTCGGACCGCTACGACGTCGAGGTCGCCGGCGTGCTGGCCCTCGGCGTGAAGGTCGAGTGGAGCCAGGACGACCTGAACCGCGCGGCGTCGTTCGCGGCCAAGCCGCCGCGGGTGTTCGCGACCCTGGAAGACGCCGAGCAGGCCTACCTGAAGGTGTCCGGGCTGCTCGGGATCGCGCCCACCGACCCGGCCGGGCTTCGCGAGACCGAGGGAGGTTGGCGCCTCGCGATGGACCCGGCCGCGTTCGGCCTCGGCACACCGGACATGCCGGCCCTGCTGGCCGGGGCGCGCTGCCCGGTGGTGCTCGCCGCGGGCGAGCACGACCCGATGAGCCGTCCGGAGCAGCTGCGGGCGCTCGATCCCGACGCCGTCACGCTCGCCGGGCTCGGGCACAACGCCCACGTCGAGGACCCGGCCGCCGTGCGGGCCCTGCTCAAGCGCTTCGGCGTGTGAGGGGAGCGGGTGCAGCCGTCGTACCCCACTCGACGGCTGCTCCGCGAACCCCTCGTCACCACCGGACGCGAGAAATACTAGGAAACCGTGGTGGACGAGCGCCTGTACTCGTGCTCCTCGCCGCCGTCACCGTCCGTACCTGCGGAAACGGGTATCTTCGCCGATCGGTGGTACAGCTCGGGCGGCACGATCGAGATGCTGGAGAGGTACGTTCGCTCGGGGCACGCAGGAGAGGACGCCTGTGGACGAAGGCCTGTCGTTCGCCGGATGGCTGCGGGACCGGCGTGTGCTCGCCGGCCTCACCCAGGCCCAGCTCGCCGAGCGTGCCGGGCTGAGCCTGCGCGCGGTGCGCAACGCCGAGCTCGGCAGCGTCCGGCGGCCCCGGCCGGAGACGGCCCGGAAGCTGCGGGAAGCGCTTGCCGAAGCGCCGCCGGAGCCGGTCCGGCTCGGCGTCCTGGGGCCGCTGACGGTGACGCGGGGCACCGAGGCCGTGGAGATCGGCGCGGAGAAGCAGCGCCTGCTGCTGGCGCTGCTGGCCCTGCAGCCGAACCGGACGGTCCGGCGCGAGGACCTCGTCGACGTCATCTGGGACGAGCCGCCGCCGTCGTGCGCGGAGCTGCTCCACACCTACGTCGCGCGGCTGCGGCGGGCGCTGCGGCCCGCCGACCTGATCGTCACGGACAAGGGCGGCTACCGGCTCGTCGCCGGCGAGGACGAGCTCGACCTCCTGCGCTTCGAGGCTCTCCTCGCGCGGGACGCCCACCGGGAAGCCCTCGAGCTCTGGCGTGGCCCGGCGCTCGCCGACGTCGAACGGCTGCGCCAGCACCCGGCCCGGCTCGCGCTGGCGATGCGGCGCGCCAAGGCCGTGCTGGCCTACGCCGGGGTCGCCGACCCCGAAGACGCGGCGGTGCAGCTGCGGACGCTGACCGCCGAGGAGCCGCTGAACGAGTCCGCGCACGCCAAGCTGATGCTGGCGCTCGCGGCCTCCGGGCGCCAGGCCGCCGCGCTGGACGTCTTCGCCGAGGTCCGCCACCGGCTCGCCGGCGAGCTCGGCCTGGAACCCGGCCCCGAGCTGCGGGCGGCCCACCGCCAGGTGCTGCGGCAGGACTTCGCCGCGCCGGAGCCGCCGGCCCGCGTGCCGGCGCAGCTGCCCGCCGACGTCCCCGGCTTCCGCGGCCGCGCCGCCCAGCTGGCCGAGCTGGACGCCCTGCTGCGTCGCGACGAAGGCGACACCGGCGCGCGCATCGCCGTCCTGTCCGGCACCGGCGGGGTCGGCAAGACCGCGCTCGCCGTCCACTGGGCGCAGCGCGTGCCCGCGGAGTTCCCGGACGGCCGGCTCTACCTCGACCTGCACGGCTACGGCACGGTCCGGCCGGTGGACCCCGGCGACGCGCTGTCCGGGTTCCTGCGCGCCCTCGGCGTCGACGGCGCGGACATCCCCGCGGAGCCGGACGAACGCGCGGCGAAGTTCCGCACCGCGCTCACCGGGCGGCGGATGCTGCTGGTGCTGGACAACGCGAACGCGGTCGGGCAGGTGCGGCCACTGCTGCCCGGCTCGCCGACCTGCCTGGTGCTGGTGACCAGCCGGGACGCGCTGCCCGGGCTGGTCGCCCGGCACGGTGCCCGGCGGGTGCTCGTCGACCTGCTCACCGAGGCCGAAGCCCGCGACCTGCTGCGAGCGCTGCTCGGCCCGCGCGTCGACGGCGAACCCGAGGCCGCCGCGGCGCTGATCGGGTACGCCGCCCGGCTGCCGCTGGCCCTGCGGCTGGTCGCGGAGCTGGCGCTGAGCCGGCCGGGCGAGCGGCTGGCCGCGCTCGCCGGGGAACTCGCCGACGAGCGGCGGCGGCTCGACCTGCTCGACGGCGGCGGTGACCCGCTGACCGCCGTCCGCGCCGTGTTCTCCTGGTCCTACCGCAACCTCGCGCCCGACGCCGCCCGCGCGTTCCGGCTCTGCGGCCTGCACCCGGGCCGCGACCTGACGCCGCCCGCGCTGGCCGCGCTCGCCGGCGTCCCCCTGCCGGAGGCCGAGCGGCTGGCCGGCGCCCTGGTGCGCGCCCACCTCGCACAGCAGACCGGCGACGACCGCGTCCAGCTGCACGACCTGCTGCGCGTCTACGCCGCCGAGCTCGCGGACGGCGACCCCACCGAGAGCCACGAGGCCCAGCAGCGGCTGTTCGACTTCTACGTCAGCTCGGCCGGGCAGGCGATGGACGTCGTCCTGCCGCAGGAACGGCACCTGCGGCCGCGCGTGCCGGACCCGGAGGTCAAGGTGCTCGACGCGCCGGCGTGGCTGGAGGCCGAGCGCCGCAACCTGCTGGCGATCGCCGCGCACGCCACGCGGCACGGCTGGCCGGAGCACCTGCGGCTGCTGTCCGGGATCCTGTGGCACTACCTCGACGTCGGCGGCTACCACGAGGAAGCGCTGGTGCTGCACACGCACGCGTCGGCGCTGGCCCACCACACCGGCGACCGCGTCGCCGAGGCCGAACCGCTCATCCTGATCGCGCTGGGCCACTGGCGGGTGGGCCGGTCGCCGGAGGCGCTGCGGTACCTGGAGGAGGCGCTCGTCCTGGCCCGGGAGACCGGCGACTGGCGCACCGAACTCCACTCGGTCAACACCCTGGGGCTCGTGTGCCGCGCGCTGGGCCGGTTCGCCGACGGCATCCGGTACTCGACCGAGGCCCTCGCGCTGGCCAGGAAGACGGGCGACCGCACCAGCGAAGGCCTGGTCCTGGTGGTGCTCGGCTGCTCCTGCCGCGGCATCGGCCGCTACGGCGAAGCGATCGGCCACCTCGAAGCGGCGCTGGCACTGGCACGCGAGACCGCCGACCGCACGAGCGAGGGCTACGCGCTGGTCAACCTGGGCGACACGTTGTCGGCACTGGGCCGGCACGACGAAGCCGTCCAAGCCGTGGAGGAGGGGCTGGGGCACCTGCGCGCGATGGGTGTCCGGGTGAGCGAGGGGTACGCCCTGAGCATCCTCGGCGACGTCGAGCACGCGCGCGGCCGGTACGCCGAAGCCGCGGCCCATCTGGAGCGGGCGCTGGAAATCGCGCAGGAAACGGGCAGCCCGCCCAACCGCAGCATCTCGCTGAAGCACCTGGGCGACGTCCGGCTGGCGCAGGGCCGGTACGCGGAAGCGGCCCAGCGCCTCGAAGAGGCGCTGAGCCTGGCGCGTGAATGCGGCGACCGCGGGGTGGAATCCCGCATCCTCAACAGCCTCGGCAGCCTGGCCGCGGCGCGCGGCGCCGCTGCGGACGCGTTGCGCTACCACCGGGAAGCACTGGCCGTGGCTAAGGAAACGGGCTGCCGTCCCGAACAGGGCCGGGCCCACTGCGGGCTCGGCGAAGTCCACTGTGGACTCGGCGACCCGGAGGCCGCGCGCTCGCAGTGGGAGCGCGCGCTGGCCTGCTACGCCGGGGAGGGCCTGCCCGGCGAGATCCGGGTGCGGAACCACCTGATGGCCTTGGAGCGCGTTTCGCGGTGATCGGGTTCGCGGGCGGCCAGGTCGTGTTCGAGCCGTTCGAGGTCGCGGTCGACGACGTCGGTGCTGCCCGCGAGCCGGGGCCTCACGGCCTGCTCCCGGTGGCCTTGAAGAACGTGTAGCAGAAGGTGCCGTCTTCGCCGGTGGTCCGGTGCAGGTCCGCGACCCCGTGGGCCCAGCGGTCCGGCGGGATCAGCCCGCGGGCCACGGCGGTTTCGCCGACGCCTTCGACCATCGCGGTGAAGGTGTCGCGGGTGAACCCGGTGACCAGGCCGGGCCGGGAGGCGTCGGCGTAGACCATCCGCGGTTCGACGGTGACGCCGTCGAAGCCGGCGTCGGTCAGCAGCGGGTGCAGGCGCCGCCCGATGAGCGCGTCGCCGCCGGCGTCGGCCTGCAACCGGACGAGACAGTCGATGGCGGCCTGCGCGTGGGCGCTGCGCGGGTGGAAGAACGCCGACCCGTGGTCGCCTTCGATCACCGTGATCGTGCCGCCCGGGCGCAGCAGGGTCTTCAGGTGCGCGAGGGCTTTCCCCGGCTCCGGCAGGTGTTCGAGGACGAAGCAGACGAAGACGTGGTCGTACTCGCCGTCCAGCTCGAACAGGTCGGCTCGGACGAAATCGACGCCGTTCACCTTCTTTCGCGCCTGGGCGAGGGACGCTTCCGCGATGTCGACAGCCGTCAGGCGCGCGCCCGGGCTGCGGGCCACGAGGTGGACGGTCTGGGCGCCGACGCCGCAGCCGGCCTCCAGCACGCGGCTGCCGGCGGGGTAGGCCGTCCCGGCGTGCAGGAGGTCGGCGAGGACGTCGGCCTGGTCGCCGAGGCGGCGGGTCTCGGGTTCGGTGTAGCCGTGCACGTAAGCGGTGTCCATGAGGTCAGCGTGCTGCGACAATGGCTCGATGGACAGAGCCAAAACTGTGCGCTCCGAGGGGTCCATAGGGTCGGACTTCCTGCAGCTGGACGTCCGGGAAGCGCCGCCGGGCGGCCTCGCGGACTGGCTCGCCGCACAGCTGCGCGCCGCGGTCGCCGACGGCAGGCTCCCCGTCGGCGGCCGGCTGCCCGCGTCGCGCGTGCTGGCCGCCGAGCTGCGCGTGTCGCGAGGCGTGGTCACCGAGGCCTACCAGCGGCTGATCGACGACGGCCACGCGGCGGGGCGCGGCCGGGCGGGCACGGTGATCGTCGCCGCGCCCGTGCTGCCGCCGTCCCCCTCGCCGGACCTCTTCTCTTCGAAAGTGATCACGCCCCTGCCCGGCGCGGAAGTCTTCGACGCGGTCCGCGCGGCGCCGGCCCGGATCGACCTCACCCCCGGCGTCCCCGACCTGACGGCGTTCCCGCGGGCGGCGTGGCTGCGCGCCGAGCGGGCGGTGCTGGCCGAACTGGAGCCGGCCCACTTCGGCTACGGCGACCCGCGCGGGGCGCCGTCGATGCGGCTGGCGGTGTCGCGCTGGCTGGCGCGCAACCGCGGGATCCGCGCCGACCCGGGCGAGATCATCGTGGTGTCCGGGGTGGCGCAGGCGCTGACGTTGGTGGGACAGGTGCTGCGGCAGCACGGCGTTTCCGCGGTGGCCGTCGAAGATCCGGGGTCGCTCGGGGCCCGCCAGCACCTGCACCACTGCGGCATGGCGACGCCGCCGGTCCCGGTCGACGACGACGGCGTGCAGGTCGCTGCGCTGGAGGCCCCGGCGGTGCTGCTGACGCCGGCCCACCAGTTCCCGACGGGCGTGGTCCTGGGCGGCTCGCGGCGCCGCGAGCTGATGGACTGGGCGGCTGCCGGCGGCATCGTGCTCGAGGACGACTACGACGCCGAGCACCGCTACGACCGGGCGCCGGTGCCCGCGGTCCGGTCGATGCTGCCGGAGGTGTGCTACATGGGCAGCGTGTCGAAGCTGCTGGCGCCGGCGCTGCGGGTGGGCTGGCTGCTGGCGCCGCCGCGGTTCTTCGCCGACCTCGTGGCCGCGAAGCGGTTCGCGGACCTGGGGAACGCGGTGCTGGCCCAGCTGGTGCTGGCCCGGTTGATGGAGACGGGCGAGCTGGAGCGGCAGCTGCGGGTGGTCCGCGGGCGCCACCGCCGTCGCCGGGACGCGATGATCCGCGCTCTCGCCGCGGAGTTGCCGGGCGCGGTGGTCCACGGCGCGGCGGCCGGCTTGCACCTGACGGTGACCTTCGACTTCGACGTGGACGATGTCGGGGTGGCTTCGGCCGCGCTGGGGGAGGGGGTGAAGGTCCAGCCGCTGTCGTGGCACCGCCAACTTCCGGGACGGCCGGGGTTGGTGCTGGGGTATGCGGCCCGGACGGCGACGGAGATCGCCGAGGGCGTGGCCGTGCTCGGGCGGCTTGTGGGGCGCCGGCCGTGAGGGGGACCCCCGGTTTCAACGTTACCGGGGAGCACCGACAGTTCCGGGCCCGTGCGCCGGAGTTGTCCACAGCCAGGCTCCGAGTGCGCACCTTGTGCACAACCCACCCGGCATGAAGCCGAGCTGGCCGGTGTACTGGAGTTTCCGTGAGTTCGGTGTCGGCCGTCGTCTGCGCCAGCAGGTGCTTCGCCGCATTGCTGCGCACCTGCCGCGACCTCGCGAACGAGCGCGGCCCGGCCGGGCTCAAAGCGTTCGCCGACGTGATCCGCGCCTTCGCGGAGGCGGTGCGGGCCTTCTGGGCCAGAAACCATGACCCCACCCGGCCCTCGCCGTGAGGGGGACCCCCGGTTTCAACGTTACCGGGGAGCACCGACAGTTCCGGGCCCGCGCGCCGGAGTTGTCCACAGCCCGGCCGCGAGCACGCACCTTGTGCACAACCCACCCGGTAAAGAGTCCTCAAAGGACGGTCAAGCGACTGTGATCATGCTCTCCCATGCATTTCGCGTTGTTGGTTGCCATGCGCAAGCAACTTGCTTAGCCTAGCTAAGGGACTGGCGAGCGGAAGGGTTGCACAGTGGCGGAACGCCGGACGTATTCGATCGCGGAACTGGGGCCGCGGTACAAGTGGATCGCGCTGTCCAACACGACGCTGGGCATGCTGATCGCCACGATCAACTCCTCGATCGTGCTGATCGCGCTGCCCGACATCTTCAAGGGCATCGGCATCAACCCCCTGGAACCGGCCAACACGAGCTACCTGCTGTGGATGATCATGGGCTTCCTCGTGGTCACCGCGGTGCTGGTGGTGAGCTTCGGCAGGCTCGGCGACATGTACGGCCGCGCGAGGATGTACAATCTCGGCTTCGCCGTCTTCACCGTTTCTTCCATCATGCTGGCTGTGACCTGGTTCGACGGCGACGCCGCCGCGTTGTGGCTGATCGGCTGGCGGATCGTGCAGGGCGTCGGCGGTGCCTTCCTGATGGCGAACTCCTCGGCGATCCTCACCGACGCCTTCCCGGCCAACCAGCGCGGGCTCGCGCTCGGCATGAACGGTGTCGCGGCCATCGCGGGTTCGTTCCTCGGCCTGGTCGTCGGCGGGGTGCTCGCGCCGGTCGACTGGAACCTGATCTTCCTCGTGTCGGTGCCGTTCGGCGTGATCGGCACCGTCTGGGCATACCTCAAGCTGCACGACACCGGCGTCCGCAAGCACGCGCGGATGGACTGGTGGGGCAACATCACCTTCGCCGTCGGCCTGATCGCGGTGCTGATCGGCATCACCTACGGCATCCAGCCGTACGGCTCGTCGCCGACCGGCTGGGGGAGCCCGTTCGTGCTGAGCTGCCTGATCGGCGGGATCGCCGTGCTGGTGGCGTTCGTGATCATCGAGTCGAAGGTGGACAACCCGCTGTTCCGGCTGTCGCTGTTCCGGATCCGGTCGTTCACCTGGGGCAACATCGCGAACCTGACGGCCTCCCTCGGCCGCGGCGGGCTGCAGTTCATCCTGATCATCTGGCTGCAGGGCATCTGGCTCCCGCAGCACGGCTACACGTTCGAACAGACGCCGCTGTGGGCGGGCATCTACATGCTCCCGATGACCGTCGGCTTCCTCCTGGCCGCGCCGACGTCGGGCATCCTCGCCGACCGCATCGGCAGCCGCCTGCTCGCTTCGGGCGGCCTGCTCATCACCGCGATCACGTTCCTGCTGCTGATCATCCTGCCGGTGAACTTCGACTACTGGGCGTTCGCGGCGATCCTGCTGATCAACGGCATCGGCATGGGCATGTTCTCCTCGCCGAACCGCGCCGAGGTGATGAACAGCCTCCCGGCGGACGCGCGCGGCTCCGGCGCGGGCATGATGACGACGTTCCAGAACGCGGCGATGGTGCTGTCGATCGGCTTCTTCTTCAGCTTGATCATCGCGGGCCTGTCTTCGAGCCTGCCGTCGACGATGAGCGCGGGCCTGACCGAACACGGCGTCCCGGCGGCGTCGGCGGCCGAGATCGCCAACCTGCCGGCGGTGGCGGTGCTGTTCGCGGCGTTCCTGGGCTACAACCCGATCCAGCAGCTCCTGGGTGGCCAGCTGTCGTCGCTGCCGCCGGACCAGGCGTCGTTCCTGACGGGCCGCAGCTTCTTCCCGAACCTGATCTCGGGCCCGTTCCAGTCGGGGCTGGCGGTGGCGTTCGGCTTCGCGATCGTGGTGTGCCTGATCGGCGCGGTGGCGTCGCTGCTGACGAAGGACACCCGCCCGGCCGACGGCGAGTCGGTGGGCGAGGAGCTGGCCGCGGTGGCCGGGGAATCGAGCGGCGGGCCGAGCGAACTGGTGTCGCCGTCGACCGAGCGCTGAAAGCAGTTTCGGAAGCCGGGTGCCGCATGGCACCCGGCTTTTCCGTGGCTACCAGCCGACCGTGGCGCGCTGGATCTTCACCGGGTGGGCCGGCGCCCCGTCCAGCGGACCGTTCGGATCGGTCGGGATGATCCCGTCGGCCACCATCCGGTCGATCGCGGACATCCCCCGGATCACCCGCCCCATGACCGAATAGTTCGCGGGGATGTTCGCGAACGAGTGCACGATGAAGAACTCCGACCCGTTCGTGCCCGGTCCCTGGTTCCCCATCGCGATCGTCCCGCGCGGGTACGTCTCGGCCCCCGAAACCTCGTCCGGGAACTTGTACCCCGGCCCGCCCTTCTCGACCTCGTAGATGTCCCCGCACTGGAGGACGCCGAGGCGAGCGGAGTTCGAAAGCCGCCAGCACCGGGACCGGTCGTAGAACCGTTGCAGCACCAGCGAAACCATGTTGTGCACCGCGCACGGGGCCGCTCCCGCGCGGTCCAGCCGCACCGTGACCGGCCCGTAGTTGAACCGGAACGTCACATCGACGGTGCCGCGGGTCGCAGCGAACGGCACCGGCCGCACCACCGGCCGCGCCGCCGGGTTGTCCGGGGTCGGCGTGAACGTGCACCGGACCACCGGAACCGAGGCGGGTGCCGGCGCCGGCGCCGCCACCAGCGCACCCAGCACGGAAAGAACGGCCAGTCCCCAGCGCAGCTTCATGCCGGGGGACGTTAGCGAAAAACCGACTACTTGCGCCAGGCCGTGCGCTGCTTGCGGATGTCCAGCACCAGCAGGAGCACGAGGAACAGCGACAGGCCGACGAGCCAGACGTTCTCGGTGTTGTTCTCGTGGTTGCCCTTGATCATCACCAGCAGGATGATCGCGCTGACCCAGCCGGCGATGCGGGTGGCCTTCGGGAACGAGCCGTGCCAGCCCCAGGCCGCGGACGGCTCGTCGCGCGGGTCGACCTCGGGCCGCCTCTTCTCGACCGCCTTGCCTGCCACGATGAACTCCTCAAACCCCGTGAACCTCGGACCCGCCGATGATCCCACACCTCCGGGTGCGCCGCGGAGACGCCCCGCGCGACAATGACCGGCGATGACTACCTCGCGAAGCGTTCTCGTGCTCGGCTCGACCGGGTCCATCGGCGTGCAGGCCCTCGACGTCGCCGCGCGCAACCCGCACCTGTTCCGGGTGGCCGGGATCGCCGCCGGCGGGGCCGATCCGGCCGCGCTCGCCGCGCAGGCGATCGCCCACGGCGTCGAGGCCGTCGCCGTGACCAAGGCCACGGCCGCCGAGGACGTCCAGCTCGCGCTGTACGCCGAGGCGCAGAAGCGCGGGTACGCCCAGGGCGAGTTCAAGCTCCCGCGGCTCTTCGCCGGCTCCGACGCCGTCACCGGGCTGATCGACGCCGTTCCCGCCGACACCGTCCTCAACGCCCTCCCGGGCTCCCGCGGCCTCGAGCCGACGCTCAAGGCGCTCGCCACCGGCGCCACCCTCGCGCTCGCGAACAAGGAGTCGCTCATCGCCGGCGGGCCGCTGGTGCTGGCCGCCGCCAAGCCCGGGCAGCTCGTGCCGGTCGACTCCGAGCACTCCGCCATCGCCCAGGCCCTGCGCGCCGGGCACCGGAGCGAGGTCGCCCGGCTCGTCCTCACCGCCTCCGGCGGCCCGTTCCGCGGCCGCAAGCGCGCCGAGCTGGCCGGCGTCACGGTCGAGCAGGCGATGGCGCACCCGACGTGGTCCATGGGCCCGCTCATCACGATCAACTCCGCCACCCTGGTCAACAAGGGCCTGGAGCTGATCGAGGCGGCCCTGCTCTTCGACATCCCGACGGAGAAGATCGACGTCACCGTGCACCCGCAGTCGATCGTTCACTCGATGGTGACTTTCACCGACGGCTCGACGATCGCCCAGGCCAGCCCGCCCGACATGCGGCTGCCGATCGCGCTCGCGCTGCACTGGCCCGACCGCGTCCCCGGCGCCGCCGCCGCGTGCGCCTGGGACACCGCCGCGACCTGGACTTTCGAGCCGCTGGACGACGAGGCCTTCCCGGCGGTGGAGCTGGCCCGGCACTGCGGCGCCGCGGGCGGTTGCCTGCCCGCCGTCTACAACGCGGCGAACGAAGAGCTCGTGGCGGCGTTCCTCGCGCAGAACACCAGCTTCACGTCGATAGTGGACACTGTTTCCGAGGTGGTGGGAGCCGCCGACGAGTGGCGTCGCGAACCGCGCGACGTCGAGGACGTTCTCGCCGCCGAGCGCTGGGCTCGCGCGCGGGCCGGTTCGATCATCGAGGGGAAGTAGCGGGTGCTCGCCTACATCATCGGGGTGGTGCTCTTCGCGCTGGGGATCTGCGTCTCCGTCGCACTGCACGAAGCCGGCCACATGTTCACCGCGAAGGCCTTCGGCATGAAGGTCCGCCGGTACTTCGTGGGCTTCGGGCCGACGGTGTTCTCCTGGCGCCGCGGCGAGACCGAGTACGGCCTGAAGTGGATCCCGCTCGGCGGGTTCTGCGACATCGCCGGCATGACCGCGCTCGACGAGGTGACCCCGGACGAGGCGCCGCGCGCGATGTGGCGGTTCAAGACCTGGAAGCGCACCGTCGTGATGTCGGCCGGGTCGATCACCCACTTCATCCTGGGCTTCGTGGTCCTCTACCTGATGGCCGTGACCATGGGCCTGCCGAACCTGGCGGCCCAGACCCCGACCCAGCCCGTGCTGGACACGACCTCCTGCGCGGTCGCGACCACGTCGAAGGCCGAGGCCGAGGCCCAGGCCAAGAACCCCACCTGCCCGCCGGGCGCGCTGACCCCGGCGAAGACGGCCGGGCTGCAGCGCGGCGACAAGGTGCTCGCGGTCGGCGGGAAGCCGGTCGCGACCTGGTCGGAGATGCTCACCGCGGTGCAGGCCACCAGCGGCCGGACGGTGTTCGAGGTGCAGCGCGGCAGCCAGCAGCTGTGGCTCGTCGTCGACGTGCCGAAGGTGCCCCGCTGGAACGGCAAGACCGTCAAGGATGTCGGCATGATCGGCGCCTCGCCGGTGCAGGAGCCGCTGACCGTGCAGTACGGCCCGGTGGCCGCGATCGGCGCCACGTTCAGCTTCACCGGCACGATGTTCGCCGAGACGGCGCAGCGGCTCGTCCAGTTCCCCGAGCGCATCCCCGCCGTGGTCACCGCCATCTTCGGCGGCGAGCGCGACCCGAACACCCCGGTCAGCGTCGTCGGCGCGAGCCGGATCGGCGGCGAGGCCGTCGAGCAGGGCATCTGGGTGCTGTTCTTCTTCCTGCTGGCCAGCTTGAACTTCTTCATCGGCGTGTTCAACCTGCTGCCGCTGCTGCCGCTGGACGGCGGCCACATCGCGGTGGTCTGGTACGAGCGCGTCCGCGACTGGGCCCGAGCCCGGCGGGGCAAGACCGCCGGGGGGCCCGTCGACTACACGAAGCTGTCCGGCATCACGATGGTCCTGGTGCTCATCGGCGGCGCCGTGACGCTACTGACGGTCACGGCCGACATCGTCAACCCGATCCGGCTCGGCCAGTAGCCCGCACGGAGGGGTGGCGGCCCGGCGGCGGCCGCTCACCCCGGCCGTAATGCCGCTCACCGTGACGGTTGACATGGTGAAGGGCCCCCACCAGGGGTGGGTACCCTGGAAGCCGTGACCGTCGCACTCGGTATGCCCGCCCTGCCCCCGCCCGTCCTGTCCGAGCGCCGCAAGACCCGCCAGCTCCAGGTGGGTTCGGTCGGCGTCGGCAGCGACCACCCGATCTCCGTCCAGTCGATGACGACGACGCTCACCTCCGACGTCAACGCGACCCTGCAGCAGATCGCCGAGCTGACCGCCGCGGGCTGCGACATCGTCCGCGTGGCGTGCCCGTCGGCCGACGACGCCGAAGCGCTGCCGGCGATCGCGAAGAAGTCGCAGATCCCGGTGATCGCCGACATCCACTTCCAGCCGAAGTACGTCTTCGCGGCGATCGAGGCCGGCTGCGCGGCGGTGCGCGTCAACCCGGGCAACATCCGGAAGTTCGACGACCAGGTCAAGGAGATCGCGCAGGCCGCGAAGGACCACGGCACGCCGATCCGGATCGGCGTCAACGCGGGTTCGCTGGACAAGCGGATCATGGACAAGTACGGCAAGGCGACGCCGGAGGCGCTGGCCGAGTCGGCGCTGTGGGAGGCGTCGCTGTTCGCCGAGCACGACTTCCACGACATCAAGATCTCGGTGAAGCACAACGACCCGGTGGTCATGGTGCGCGCCTACGAGATCCTCGCCGCGCAGTGCGACTACCCGCTGCACCTCGGTGTCACCGAGGCCGGCCCGGCGTTCCAGGGCACGATCAAGTCGGCCGTCGCGTTCGGTGCGCTGCTGCGCCAGGGCATCGGCGACACGATCCGCGTGTCGCTGTCCGCGCCGCCGGTCGAAGAGGTCAAGGTCGGCGCCCAGATCCTGCAGTCGCTCAACCTGCGGCCGCGGAAGCTGGAGATCGTGTCGTGCCCGTCGTGCGGGCGCGCGCAGGTCGACGTCTACACCCTTGCCGAGCAGGTCACGGCCGGGCTCGAGGGCATGGAGATCCCGCTGCGCGTGGCGGTCATGGGCTGCGTCGTGAACGGTCCGGGCGAGGCCCGCGAGGCCGACCTGGGCGTGGCGTCGGGCAACGGCAAGGGCCAGATCTTCGTCAAGGGCGAGGTCATCAAGACCGTGCCGGAGCACGCGATCGTCGAGACGCTCATCGAAGAGGCCATGCGCATCGCCGAAGAGGCGGGCGAGTCCTTGGGTGAGGGTGCTCCGGTGGTCACCGCCGGCTGATCTTCGGGGGGTCCGGGTGGCGGAGCCCCTGGCCCGGGGCGAAGCCCCGGATGTCACAGCTGATCTGCTCTCGGACGACGCTCTGGAAGCGTCGTCCGTGGTGGCCAACCGCGCGATGAACCGCGAGCGCCGGTTGGCCGGTCGTGACGGCTACGCGCGCGTCCTGGGCTTCGACGTCCTCGGCCTGCCGCCGGACGCCCGCTGGCTCGACCTCTGCTGCGGCAGCGGGCGGGCGCTCTTGGACGCCGCCGAAGCCCGTCCCGACCTCGCCATCACCGGCGTCGATCTGGTCGGGTACTTCGCGGCGGCCGGGCCCGTGCGGTTCGTGACGGCGTCGATCACGGCGTGGGAGCCCGCGGGCCGGTTCGACCTCGTCACCTGCGTGCACGGGCTGCACTACGTCGGCGACAAGCTCGGCGCGCTGCTGCGGGCGGCCTCCTGGCTGAGCGACGGCGGCGTGTTCGTGGCGAACTTCGACGTCGATGGCATCGAGGCGCCGGGCGGTGCGCGCCGGGTTCTGCGCGCGTTGCGTTCCGCGGGCTTCGAGTACGACTCGCGGACCCACCGGATCCGGCGGGACGGCCCCTGCGAGGGCTCACTGCCCTTCCGCTACCTCGGCGCCGACGACCGGGCCGGCCCGAACTACACGGGCCAGCCCGCCGTCCGCTCGTACTACTCAGCCCTGTAGGTGGTGCTGGGCGGCGTCCCGGATCTGCAGGCGCACGTTCTCGAGCGCGGCCGCGACCTCGTCGATCTGCTGCGAGGCGAGCTGGATGGCGCCCTGGATCGCGGTGGCCGTGGACGTCTCCCCGAGCAGGCCGAGCACCTGGGCCTGGAGGTCTTCGAGGTCGCTCTTCGTGGCGAGCGCGATGCCGGTCGGCACCTGGTCGGCGAGCAGCTCCAGCTGCTGCGCCTGCTCCTGGATCGTCATCGGGTGGTTCCTTCCGCGGTGGGGACGCACGTCCGTGTTATCAGACGCGGGAGCCGGCAGTGGCATCCAGGGCTTGGCCCCCGAAAATGTCGGTGGTCCCGATTACCCTGGCTTCCGTGAGCGTGACCTGGGCTGTTCGCGAGCCGCACCCGATGGTGCGGCCCCTGGTCACGCGCTATGTCGGGTACGTGCAGGACGAGGTCACGCTGGCCGTCCACCGCGGCCTGCCGTCCCGGCACGTGACACTCGTCATCAGCCTCGCCGGGCCGGTGCGCATGGCCGGGCGCAGCCTGCAGGCGCTGGTCGGCGGGCTCCACACGAGCGCGGTGCTGATCCGGCAGGACCGCGTGCAGGAGGGCCTGCAGCTGGAGCTCGATCCGCTGGGCGTGCGGACGCTGTTCGGCGTCACCGCGGCCGAGCTGAGCGGCGAGGTGGCCGACCTCGCGGAGTTCGGCCTCGGCTGGCTGCCGGAGAGGCTGCGGGAGCTGCCTTGGCGCGAGCGGTTCGCGCTGCTGGACGACGTCCTGGCCGCCCGGGCCGTCGAGCCGGAGCCGCCGCCGCCCGAGCTGGGGGAGGCGTGGCGCCGGCTGCGGGGTGCGGACGGGCGAGTGCGGGTCGCGGACCTGGCGGACGAGGTCGGCTGGAGCCGACGGCACCTGGGCGAGCGGTTCCGCGCGGAGCTGGGGCTGGCGCCGAAGCAGGCGGCGCGGGTGCTGCGGTTCGAGCGGGCCGGGCGCCTGCTGCGGCACGGGCGGCGGGACCTGGCGGCGCTGGCGGCCGAGTGCGGGTTCTACGACCAGGCGCACCTGACGAACGAGTGGCGGGCGCTGGCGGGCTGCACTCCGGGCACGTGGATCGCCGAGGAGCTCCCGTTCCTCCAAGACCAGGAGGCGGAGGTGGCGCGAAGCTGACGGCATGACTCCTGAACCGAACGTCTGGCCCGCCCTCCGGTACGACGACGCCCCGGCCGCGGTCCGCTTCCTCGTCGACGTCCTGGGCTTCACCGAGGCGCTGGTGGTGCCCGAAGGCGACCTGATCGCGCACGCCGAGCTGCGCTGGCCCGAGGGTGGCGCGGTGATGCTGGGCAGCGTCCGGCCACCGGACGGCGTCCACGACACGATGAAGCCGGGTGCGTCCGCGGTGTACGTGGTGTCGGACAAGGTGGACGAGGTGTACGCGCGGGTGAAGGCCGCGGGTGCGGAACTCACGGCGGAGCCGGCGGACACCGAGTACGGCTCGCACACGTTCAGCCTGCGCGACCCGGAAGGCAATGCCTGGACGATCGGCACCTACCGCGGCGCCTGACCGGACCGGCAAGGGGCCTGCCGAAGACGCCTGCGTGACCTCCGGCGTCCCGGCTGCGGCGCTCGCGAGCCGCCCGGGTGCCCGGCTCCGGCTGTTCATCTCACCGTGTCGGGAGGCTTGCGTTCCGTTTAGCAGTCGAATCTGGCACCCTGGAGCCCGTGTTGCGGCTTGCAGGTGCACGGCTGCTCGATGATCGGGACTATCCGGCGGTCCGTGCCGCTCTGGCCGCGGATCCCGTGGGCAGCTGCATGGTCAGCGCCCGGGTCGAGGCCGCCGGTCTCGACCCGTGGCGGCTCGGTGGTGAGCTCTGGGCCGCCGACAGCCGTCCGGTCCGGGCCGGACGGCTCCAAGGGCTGTGCTTTTCCGGGCCGAACCTCATCCCGCTGAGGGGCAACGCGCCCGCGCTGCGCTCTTTCGCCGACCGTGCCCTGAGAAGGCAACGCACCTGCTCCTCGCTCGTCGGCCCGGCCGAGCAGGTCCTCGGCCTGTGGGACGAGCTCGAAGCCGAGTGGGGCCCGGCCCGCGAGGTCCGCGACGACCAGCCGCTGATGGCTCTGGACAGCACCCCGCTCGTCGCCGCCGACCCGCTGGTCCGCCCCGTCCGGCCGGACGAGCTCGAGCGGTACCTGCCCGCGGCCGTCTCGATGTTCATCGAGGAGGTCGGCGTCGACCCGCGCAGCGGCGACGGCGGGGCCAGCTACCGCGCCCGGGTCACCGAGCTGATCGGCGCCGGCCGCGCGTTCGCCCGCTTCGAGGACGGCGAGGTCGTCTTCAAGGCCGAGATCGGCGCCATGTCGGCCACCGTCGGGCAGATCCAGGGCGTGTGGGTGCACCCCGACCGCCGCGGCGACGGGCTCGGCACCGCCGGCACCGCCGCGGTGGTGAACCGGCTGGTCCGCGGCCTGGGCCGCACCGCCAGCCTCTACGTCAACGCGTTCAACACCCCCGCCCTCGCGGCGTACCGCAAGATCGGGTTCCAGCAGGTCGGCCAGTACGCGACGGTGCTGTTCTAACCACTCTTCCGTGGCGGTGTTGCGCACCGGCCGCACCGCGCTGACCAGGCATCATCCGGCCATGAGTGCACGTCGAGGCCGCGGTGCGCTCGCGGCGCTGCTGCTCGTCGCCGCGACCACGGCGGGGTGCTCGGGCGACGGTCCCGAGGATGCCCTCTCCGCGTTCCTGGACGCCGTCGCGTCCGGGGACGTCGCCACCGCGGCGGCGAACACCGACTCGCCCGAAGCCGCGAAGACCGTGTTGAGCCAGGTCCGCGGCGTGCTCGACCCCGAAGCCCTCGACGTCGACGACGAAGAGGTGAAACAGCCGGACGGCGACGTCGTGACCGCCGGCTACCGGCTCACCTGGCACCTGCCGCACGACCGCACCTGGTCCTACCGCGCCGACGCCCAGCTGCGGGCGGCCGAGAACGGCTGGCAGGTGCACTGGCAGCCGACGGTCGTGCACCCGCAGCTGGCCGTCGGCCAAACGCTCGGCATGCTGCCGCAGCTGCCGGAGACCGCGCCGGTCCTCGACCGCGACGGCGTGGCGCTGATGCGCCCGCAGACCGTCATCGGGGTGGTCGTCGACCCGCAGAAGGCCGGCGACGCGAACGCCGTCGCCGGGACGCTGGCCAGGGCGCTGCACCGGTACGAGCCTTCGGTCACCGGCCGGTCCGTGCTGGACGGGATGAACAAGACCAAGCCCGGCGACGCCTACCCGGTGATCACCCTGCGCGCCGGCGACTACCAGCGCGTCAAACCGGCGATCTACGACCTGCCCGGCGTCCGCTTCGCCAGCCAGGAGCGGCTGCTGCCGGTGACCCGCGGGTCGGGCCAGCAGGTCCTGCCGGGCATCCGCGCGCTGGTCGAACAGCAGCTGGCCGGTGCGGCGGGCTGGCGGATCGTCACGCGCGACGTCACCGGCGGTGAGGCCGTCGAGCTCAAGGCCGAGCCGCCGCGGCCGGCACCGGCCGTCACCAGCACGCTCAGCGCGAAGATCCAGGCCGCCGCCGAGAAGGCCCTCGACACCGAGCCGTACTCCGCCGCGCTGGTCGCGATCCAGCCCTCGAGCGGGGACATCCTCGCCGTGGCGCAGAACGACGCCGCGGACGAAGAAGGCTCGCTGGCCCTGTCCGGCCGCTACCCGCCGGGGTCGACGTTCAAGATCGTCACGGCGGCGGCCGCGCTGTCGGCGGGGGAGGTCGAGGCGGGCAGCGCGGTGGACTGCCCGGGTACGACAACGGTCGAAAACCGCGTCGTGCCCAACGAAGGCCGGTTCGACCTGGGCCGGGTGCCGCTGAAGACGGCGTTCGCGCGGTCCTGCAACACGACCTTCGCCCGGCTCGCCGCGGGCCTCGGCGGCTCGTCGCTGACCGACACCGCCCGGTCCTTCGGCCTCGGTGCCGACTTCGTGGTGCCGGGCCTGACCACGGTCACCGGGGACGTCCCGGCCAGCGACTCGGCCGTCCAGCGGGCGGAAAACGGCTTCGGCCAGGGCCGGGTGGTGGTCAGCCCGTTCGGCATGGCGCTGGTCGCGGCCACCGTGCAGGCCGGGAAGGTGCCGTCGCCGTCGATCGTCAAGGGCCTGCCGGCCGCCACGAAGAACGTCGGCGACCCGCCGTCGCCGGAGGCCCTGGACGCGCTGCGCGGGATGATGCGGGAGGTCGTCACCGCGGGCACCGCGACCGGGCTGCGGGACATCCCCGACGTCGCGGGCAAGACCGGCACCGCCCAGTTCGGCGACGGCTCCCACTCGCACGGGTGGTTCGTCGGCTACCGCGGTGACCTGGCGTTCGCCGTGCTGCTCACCGACGCCGGGTCGTCGAAACCGGCGGTGCAGGCCGCGCACCGGTTCCTGGCGGGGATCGGCTGAGCGGACCGTCGTAAGGTGGAGGCATGTCCGTTCGTGCCCCGCTCGTTCCCGGCGTCCAGACGCCGCGCCGTGACGTCCCCAGTTCCATCGCCCGTCCCGAGTACGTGGACAAGCCGGCGCCGAAGCGGGACACCGGCAACGGCGTGCGCACGCCCGAGGTGATCGAGGCGATGCGGGTCGCCGGCCGCATCGCGGCCCAGGCGCTGGAGGAGGGCGGCAAGGCCGTCAAGCCGGGCGCCACCACGGACGACATCGACAAGGTGGTGCACGAGTTCCTGCTCGACCACCACGCCTACCCCTCGACGCTGGGCTACCGCCGGTTCCCGAAGTCGTGCTGCACCTCGCTCAACGAGGTGATCTGCCACGGCATCCCGGACTCGACGGTGATCGAGGACGGCGACATCTGCAACATCGACGTCACCGCCTACATCGGCGGCGTCCACGGCGACACGAACGCGACCTTCCTGGCCGGCGACGTCTCCGAGGAGGCCCGCCTGCTCGTGGAGCGCACCCGCGAGGCGACGCTGCGGGCGATCAAGGCGGTCCGGCCGGGCCGGCAGCTGAACGTGATCGGCCGGGTGATCGAGTCCTACGCCAAGCGCTTCGGCTACGGCGTGGTCCGCGACTTCACCGGCCACGGCGTCGGGCCGGCGTTCCACACGCCGCCGACGGTCCTGCACTACGAAGAGCCCTCCGTCGACACGATCATCGAGGAGGGCATGACCTTCACGATCGAGCCGATGATCACCCTGGGCACCATCGACTACGACATCTGGGCCGACGACTGGACCGTCACCACGAAGGACAAGAAGTGGACGGCCCAGTTCGAGCACACCCTCGTGGTGACGGCCGACGGCAGCGAGATCCTCACGCTGCCCTGAGCGTCAGTGGCTGGTGGCCTTCTTGTAGCAGCGCACCGAAAGCGGCACGAAGATCGCCAGCAGGAGCGCGATCCACAGCACCGAGGCGAGCACGGCGTGCTGCATCGGCCAGGCGTCGTGCACCGGCATGGCCGCGCTGGTGTTGCCGAACAGCTCCCGTGACGCCTGGGTGATCGCCGAGACCGGGTTCCAGTCGGCGATCACCCGCAGCGGGGTGGGCAGGCGGCCGCTGTCGACGAAGGTGTTGGCCAGGAACGTCAGCGGGAAGATCGCCACGCTCGAGACGTTGTTGAACACCTCGGGCTTGCGCACGGTCAGGCCCAGCGTCCCCATCACCCACGACAGCGCGTAGGCGAAGGCGAGCAGCAGGAGCACCCCGCCGAGTGCCTCGAAAACGCCGGTGTGGATGCGCCAGCCGACCAGCAGCCCCACGAGTCCCATGATCAGCAGGCTCGTGACGTTCAGGATGAGGTCCGCGGTGGTGCGGCCGATGAGCACCGCGGCGGGGGACATCGGCAGCGAGCGGAACCGGTCGATGATGCCCTTCTGCAGGTCGTCGGTCAGCCCGTAGCCGGTGACGATGCTGCCCATCGCCACCGCGAGGACGAAGATTCCCGGCAGCATGAACTCGCGGTAGGACATCCCGGGGATGTCGATCACGCTGCCGAACACGTAGCCGAAGAGCAGCACGAACATCACCGGCATGAACACGATGGACCCGAGCAGGTCCAGCGACCGGACGATCTTGATCGAGTTGCGCTTGGCGACGGTCACGCCGTCGGTGACGGCCATCTGCACCGCGTTCATCACACGGCCTCCTTCGCGGGTTCGGCCGTCTCGTGGCCGGTCAGGGACAGGAAAACGTCGTCGAGGGTGGGGCGGCGGACGCCGACGTCGCGGACGTCGACCCCTTCGGCGGCGAGGATCGCCAGCGCTTCGGTAAGCGCTTTCGCGCCGTGGGTCACGGGCACGGTGAGCCGGAACGCCTCGGCCTGCGGCTCGCCGCTGGCCAGCCGGGCCAGCGCCCGCCGCGCGACGCCGACGTCGGCGTGGGTGCCGACGGTCAGCTCGATCCGTTCGCCGCCGACCAGGTCCTTGAGCTCGTCGGCGGTGCCGCGGGCGATCACGCGCCCGTGGTCGACGACGGCGATGCTGTCGGCCAGCCGGTCGGCCTCTTCCAGGTACTGGGTGGTCAGCAGCAGCGTGGTGCCGCCCGCGACCAGCTCGGTGATGACGTCCCACAGCTCGGTGCGGGCCCGCGGGTCGAGCCCGGTCGTGGGCTCGTCGAGGAACAGGACCGGCGGGTTGGCCACGAGCGCGCCGGCCAGGTCGAGCCGGCGCCGCATGCCGCCGGAGTAGCCCTTCACCGGCCGGTCGGCGGCGTCCTCCAGGCTGAACCGGGCGAGCAGCTCCCGGCCGCGGGCCTTGGCCCGCTTGGTGCCCAGGTGGTACAGCCTGCCGACCATCTCGAGGTTCTCCGCCCCGGTCAGCTCCTGGTCGACGGCGGCGTACTGCCCCGAAGCGCCGATGTGCGAGCGCAGCTCGTGCGCGTCCTTCACGACGTCGAACCCGGCGACCGTCGCGCGGCCCGCGTCCGGCTTCTGCAGCGTCGTGAGGATCTGGACGGTGGTGGTCTTGCCCGCGCCGTTCGGCCCGAGCACCCCCAGCACCGTGCCTTCCGGTACGGACAACGTCATCCCGTCGAGCGCGGTGACCTTCCCGTACTTCTTGACCAATCCCTCGGCCACGATGGCGTCTGACATGGAATTCCCCTTGTTCTCGTGGAGTTTCAGGCCCGGCGGATGACGATGTCGCCGGTGTAGGTGTGGGCCTTGACCTCGACGGTCTCGGTGGTGCCACCCGGCCCGTCGGACGGCGTGAGCGTGTTGCGCACGGACCCGGTCAAGGAGTTGAGCTCGAGCCACGCGGCGCTGCCTTCGCGGATGCCGACCTCGATCTCGCCGACGGCGGTCTCGAGGACGACCCGGTCGCGGACGACCTCGCCGAGCCGGATGTCACCGGCGGCGGTCTTCGCGTTGACGCCGGCGTGGGCGACGTCGACCAGGATGTCGCCGTTGGCCGTGCTGACGCGCAGGTCACCGGTCACCTCGCCGACGCGGGTCTCGCCGTTGGAGTTCTTCAGCACCGCGGTGCCGTCGATCTCGCGGATCCGCAGCTCGCCGGAGCCGGTGCCGACCTCGGCGTGGCCGGTGGCCCGGTCGACGAAGACGTCACCGGTCGCGGTGTTCGCCTCCAGCCGCGAGGTTTCGTCGAGGTGGATGTTGCCCACGGACGTCTTGAGCCGGCTGTCGCCGAGGCGGCCGGTGACGTGCAGGTCGCCCATCGCGGACGTCGCCCTGACGCGGGAACCGGCCGGCAGCTCGACCGTGACGTGCAGCGCGCCGCCCTTGCCCCACAGCTTGGTGGTGTACTTCGGGCCCTTGACCAGCAGTTCACCGTCGGCGAACTCGACGCGGGTCTTGGCGGCGGCCTTGACGTCCTCGGTGTCGCCCGGGTCGGCCGGCTGGACCTCGACGGTGGTTTCGGCGCGGTCGCCGGCGACGATCCGGACGTCGGCCATGCTGACGTCGAGCGTGGCCGTGATCGGCTCGGGGGTGGCGAAAAACGGCATGGCTGCGCCCTCCTGGGGTGCGTCGAGAGTGTTTTGGCTGGTCAGAGCAGGCGGGTCAGCGGACCCAGCCGGTGTACTTCTCGCCGTAGACGGACCGGCGGTGCGTGGGACGGCTCGCGTCGGCGCCGAGTGCGGTGTTCGCGGCCCGGACGAGCCAGGCGTTGATGGAGAGCCGGTCGCGGCTCGCGGCCTCCTCGACCCGCTGCTTCAGCTGGTCGGGCAGCCGCAGGTTGATCCGCGAGACGGCGCCGTCGTCGGCCTCGGGCGGCGGCGGTGGTGCTTCGGCGGGTGCCGGTTCGGGCGCCGTGGGCAGGGAAACGGCGAACTCCGCTTCGCGGCGGCGAAGGCGTACTTCGACGGAGCCGGGAGCGAGGTCGCGGGTGATCTCGTCGGCCGCGGCCGAGAGCGCGTCGAGCAGGGTGAGCCGGATCGCCGATTCGAGCGGTGCGGTGAGCCGCTCGGCGAGCGCGACGGCGTCCTCGCCCGCCGCTTCGGCGGCGACCGCGAGCTCCCGGCGGAGTTCGTCCACGAAGGGCGTCAGGTCCATGGCACTACTGTGGCACCACGGTGGTGCCACGACAACCCTGAAATGGCACCCTTAGGGGTCGACGGTTGGTGAAACCGCAGCTCAGGGGCGTTCGATGCGCTCCAGCAGCTCGTCGAGGAACCCGCACGCCTCGGCGGCGGCGCGGTCCGGATCCCGGTCGGCGATGGCCTGCGCGAGGCCTTCGTGGCCGATTTCCGGCGCGTGGTCGACGCCCGGCGTGATGCGGGACGTCGTCGCGATGCTGGCCGCGATGACCTCCGTCAAACCGCGGTAGAGCTCGGTCAGCAGCCGGTTGTGCCCGGCGCCGACCACGGCGCAGTGGAACTCGGCGTCGGTGCGGGCGAAGTCCTGCCAGTGGCCTTCGCGCAGGGTGGCCTCGCGGCGGGCGAGCAGCGCCCACAGCTCCGCGACCTCTTCTTCGGTCCGCTCGACGGCGGCGAGCCGCGCGCCCTCGACCTCCAGGGTGCGCCTGACCTGCAGGACTTCGCGCAGTTCCGAGCCGCACAGCCGGCGGATCGCGCCGGACACCTCGCTCGTGGCGCGCACGTAGGTGCCGTCGCCCTGCCGGACTTCCAGCAGTCCGGTGTGGGCGAGCGCGCGCACGGCTTCGCGGACGGTGTTGCGCCCGACGCCGAGCTGCTCGACGAGCTCCGCCTCGGTCGGGATGCGTTCGCCGATCGGCCATTCGCCCTGCGTGACCGCGGTCCGCAGCTGCTCGATGACCTGGTCGACGAGGCCTGCTCGGCGCGTGGTGGCCAGCGGCACAGGATTATCCCTTCATCCAATCATCCTACGTATGCGATAGTAACGGACATGCCCGTCGAACACCGTGAACCCGAACTGGACGGCGCCGTCGAGATCCGGACGCCGGGCGTGGTCGCCGCCGGGGCGCTGCTCGCGGTCGCCGTGGTGCTCACCGCGCTCAACCTGCGGCCGGCCATCACCGGTGTCGGGCCGATGCTCGCCGAAATGCGGGCGGACCTGGGCGTTTCCGTCGTCTGGGCCGGCGTGCTCACGACGTTGCCGACGCTCTGCTTCGCCGGCGCCGGGCTGGCCGCGCCGCTGCTCGCGCGCCGGGCCGGGATCGGCGCCGCCATCGCGCTCGCGCTGGCCGCGCTCGCCGCCGGGCTCGTGCTGCGCGTGCTCGACGGACCCGCCGTGGTGCTCGGCGGCACGCTCGTCGCCACCGCCGGGATCGCGCTGATCAACGTGCTCGTCCCGGTCGTCATCAAGGACTCCTTCCCGGCTCGCATCGGGGTGATGACCGGCATCTACACCGCCGCGCTGCAGGGCGGCGGTGCCCTCGGGTCGGCGGTGACCCCCCGGCTCGGCGACGCTCTCGGCGGCTGGCGCCCGGCGCTGGGCGGCTGGGCGGCGCTGGCCGTCGTCGCGCTGGTGGCCTGGATTTTCGCAGCCCGTGGCACCGGCCGGCCACCGCGCCCTGCCGACGGCGCCGAAGCCGGCCGGTCGCTGCTGCGCAACCGGCTCGCCTGGATCGTCACCGGCTTCTTCGGCCTGCAGGCGTTCTACGCCTACGCGGCGATGGGCTGGTTCCCGCAGGTGCTGATGGACGCGGGTGTCCCGCGCGACGACGCCGGGCTGCTGTTCGGCCTGGTTTCGCTGATCGCGGTGCCGATCAGCCTCTTCGTCGCGCCGCTGGCGGCCCGGCAGCGCGGGCAGAGCCCGTGGATCGTGGGCCTGGGTGTGTTCGGCGTCGCCGGGACCGCCGGGCTGATGCTCGCGCCGTCGTGGTCGCCGCTGCTCTGGAGCATCCTCGTCGGGCTCGGGATGAGCAGCTTCTCGCTGGCGCTGACCGTGATCGCGCTGCGCGCGCGGACCGGCGCGGACACCGCGCGGCTCTCCGGGATGGCGCAGGGCTTCGGCTACCTGTTCGCCGCGTTCGGGCCGTTCCTGTTCGGCCTGCTGCACGACCTCGCGGGCGGCTGGACCGTGCCGCTGGCCATGCTGCTCGGCCTGCTCGGCGTCCAGCTGGCGTTCGGCGTCCTCGCCGGCCGCCACCGCTTCGTCTGACGCGGGCCGGGTGAGTCGTCCCGCCCGGCCCGCGGTGCCTCAGTCCAGGGGCAGGTTCAGCAGCGCGTTCTCGATCAGCTCCGGCATCGCGGGGTGGATCCAGTACTGCCCGCGCGCCATGCTCCGCGCGTCGAGGCCGAAGCTCATCGCCTGGATGAGCGGCTGGATCACCGACGACGCCTGCGGGCCGATGATGTGCGCGCCGAGCAGCTGCCCGGTCGCCGGGTCGGCCAGGAGCTTCGCGAAGCCCGTGGTGTCCTCCATCGCCCAGCCGTAGGCGATCCCGGCGTAGTCCTGCTTCGAGACCACATAGGACACGCCGAGCTCGCGCGCCTTCCGCTCGGTGAGCCCGACCGAGGCCACCTGCGGGTGCGTGAACACCGCGTGCGGCACGAACCGGTGGTCGGCGGTGATCCGCTCGCCGGGGTGCAGCAGGTTGTGCTGCACCACGCGGGCTTCGTGGTTCGCGACGTGCTTGAGCTCGTGCGGCGACGACAGGTCGCCGAGGGCGTAGATGCCTTCGACCGCGGTCTGCTGGTAGTCGTCGACCACGACGTGCCCACTGTCCGATGTGGTCACTCCGGTGGCGGCGACGTCCAGCAGGTCCGAGTTCGGGCGGCGGCCGGTGGCGATCAGCAGCACGTCGCCCTCGACGGTCTCGGCGCCCTGCGGCCCTTCGAGGTCCAGCGCGATGCCGCCGTCGGTCTTGCGTGCCCGCACGGTCTTGCGGTCCAGGCGGACGTCGAACCGCTCGGCGGCCAGCTCGGTGAAGCGCGCGCTGACGTCCTCGTCCTCCGAGCGCAGCAGCCGTCCCGAGCGGTTGACCAGCGTGACTTGCACGCCGAAGGAAGCGAAGACGTGCGCGAACTCGGCCGCGATGTACCCGCCGCCCAGGATGACGATCCGCTCGGGCAGCTCGTCGAGCCGCATCACGGTGTCGGAGGTGTGGTAGTCCACGCCGTCCAGGCCCGGGATGTCCGGGATGACCGGACGGCCACCGGCGGCCAGCACGAACTGGTCGGCGGTCAGCACCTCGTCGGGGCGCCCGTCGGCAAAGCTGACGCGCAGCTCCTTGTGCCCGGTGAAGCGGCCGGTGCCCTCGTAGACGTCGACGTTCGCGTTGTCCTCGTGGTGGCGCCGGTACTCCGCGCCGCCCTCGGCGATCGGGTCGATCCGGCCGAAGATCCGGTCGCGGATGTCGCGCCAGCGCACGCCCTTCAGCTCTTCGTCGACGCCGTACTTGGCGCTGTGCGAAGGCGTGTACGCGACATCGGCGGCGTACACGAACATCTTCGTCGGGATGCAGCCCACGTTGAGGCACGTGCCGCCGAAGGTGCCCTTTTCGACGATCGCCGTCTTCTTGCCGGCGAAATCCGGGCCGAGGATCGAGTTCCCCGATCCCGTCCCGACGATCACCAGGTCGTAGTGGGGCACTGCATCCTCCGCGGGGTCCGGTCCGGTCGATTCACCCTAGCCAACCTCAACGTGGAGACGGGTGTTCCCGGTTGTGCTTAACGTCGTATTACGTGGTCAGTGCCCGGTCGCGGTGAAGTGCATCCGGTCGGTCGGGCTGCGCCAGTTCCCGCCCCAGCTCCACCCGATCGCCGCGAACGCGCGCACGGTCGCGTCGCCGGCCAGCACCATCCCGGGCCGCCGGCGCGAGCGGTCGACGTACGCCGAGGCCAGCTCGGGCAGCACCAGGTCGCCCTGGGTGTAGGGGTTGCAGAACGGGTTGACGTCCACGGCGAGCCCGTAGGCGTGCGCCGACCAGGTGGTCTGCCCGCGGGCCGGGCGGCAGACGAACGCGCTGGTCGAGTTGCCGTCCCCGGTCGGTGGCGCGGTGAGCTCGGCCGGGCTGGTCACGCGCATCTCTTCGAGGGGGAAGTGGGCGGCGAACAGCTGCCCGAAGACCTTCGTGATCCCCGCCGCGCCACTGGCGTCGACCAGCATTTCACCGGTGTGCGTGCGGCCGTCGAAGCCCCAGAAGGACATCGTCAGGTAGCGGAGCTCGCTCGCCTTGACCGGGCAGGCGGGCTGCCAGGTGCTGCGCGCGAGGACGTCCGCGGGCACGGCGCTGATCGTCGAGGCGTACACGTTCCCCGCGGGCGGCGGCAGGAGGTCTTTTGTCGGAAGTGCCCGGTTCACCAGTTCGGGTGGCGTCGGCTCGACCTCGCCGAAACCGTCGGGACGGCGGGGGAGTGGCCGGGCGCCCACCTGCCAGGTGACCGCCGGTGCGTTCGACGGCGGGCCCGCGGTGCCCGCGACCGGCGTGCTCGCCGCCGGCCCGGGTGCAGGTGCAGGCCGGGCCGGCGGCGGTGCTTCCGCCGAGCACGCGCTCAGGGCGAAGGCCAGTGCTGCCCACGTCGCCGCCGTCCGCCACATCCGGCCAGCTTGGCAGAAGCGGCCGGGAGCGGAGACCACCCGTTCCAGTGACACCGTTTTGGGCCCCCTCGGCTTAGGGTATTGAGCGCACGTCGTTCACGCACCGGAGTTGTCCGGGTGCCGAGTGCTTTGCTCCGTGCTGCGTCGAAAAGGGGAAGACCCATGTCCGTGAAGTCCCGCCGATCCCTGCTGCTCGCGAGCGGCGCGCTCCTCGCGGTCGCCGCGGTCGCCGTCCCGGTCGTGGTGGGCACGGCGGCGGCGGCGGACCAGGCTTCGGCGAACCAGCCGCGGATCGTGGGTGGCGAGAAGGCTTCGCTGTCGAACTACCCGTACGCGGTGTACTTGACCGACGCGGGCGGAAACCAGTTCTGCGGCGCGGTGATCGTGAGCTCCACGGCGGTCGCGACGGCGGCGCACTGCGCCAAGGCGGTGGCGAAGCAGGACATCCGCGTGGTGGCGGGCCGCGAGGACAAGCGCACGAGCGACGGCCAGGTCCTCGGCGTCTCGAAGGTCTGGGTGAGCCAGGGCTACACCGATCCGACGAAGGGCGGCGACATCGCGGTGCTCACCGTCCGCGGCCAGTTCGACTACCGGCCCGCGAAGCTGCCCGACAGCGGCGACGCGGGGCGGTACGCGGCGGGCACCCAGGCGACGGTGCTCGGCTGGGGCCGCGTCGCCGACGGCGGCGCCCGCTCCGACTACCTGCGCAGCGCCGAGGTCCCGGTGGTCTCGGACAGCGAATGCCGCGCCGACTACAGCGTCTACGACCAGCGGACCATGGTGTGCGCGGGCTACGCCGAGGGCGGCGTCGACGCCTGCCAGGGCGATTCGGGCGGCCCGCTCGTGGCCGGCGACACGTTGATCGGCATCGTCTCCTTCGGCGACGGCTGCGCGAAGGCGAACAGGCCGGGCGTCTACACGCGAGTGTCGACGTACGCCGACGACGTCGAAACCCAGGCCAGGCCCCGCCTCCTCGGCTGAGCGTGCTAAGCAGGGGTATGCCGACTCTGCACGACGCGACCGGTCCGGAGCTGACCGCGGTCCAGCTGCACGACATCCTCCGCCTGCGCGTCGACGTGTTCGTCGTGGAGCAGAAGGCGGCGTACCCGGAGCTCGACGGCCGTGATCTGCTCCCGGACACCCGCCACCTGTGGTTCGAGGAAGACGGATCGGTCCTGGCGTACCTGCGCGTCCTGCTCGACCCGGGCGGCATCCGCCGCATCGGCCGCGTGGTCACGGCGGCGCCCGCCCGCGGCGCCGGCCTGGCGGCCCGCCTGATGGACGCGGCCCTCACGGTCCCGGGCGAGTACGTCCTCGACGCCCAGACGTACGTCCAAGGCTTCTACGCCCGCTACGGCTTCGTCGCGGAAGGCACCGAATACCTCGACGACGACGGAATCCCCCACATCAGGATGCGCCGCCGCCCGTGATCTGAGAGCCGACCCTTCCGGCGCAGCTCAGGTGATCGCGCCCCGCGGCGCGGTCGCGGTGATCACCTTCACCGCCCGGTCCACGTCGGCCTCTGTGAGGTCGGCCCGTGCGGTCAGCCGCAGCCGCGAGATCCCGTCCGGCACCGACGGCGGCCGGAAGCACCCCACCCGGATGCCCTGCTCCGCACAGGCCGCGGCCCACGCCACCGCCGTCTCCGCGGACGGCGCCTGCACCGAAATGACGGCGGCGTCCGGCAAACTCGCCTTCAGCCCGTTCGCCTTCAACGACATCGCCAGGTTGCCCGCGTTCTCGACCACCTTCCCCGCGAGCCCCGGCTCTTCCTTCAACGCGTGCAACGCCGCCAACGCGGCCGCCGCGCTCGCGGGCGCCAACGCGGTGTCGAAGATGAAGCTGCGTGCGGTGTCCACCAGGTGCTTGATCACGCGACGCGGCCCCACCACCGCCCCACCCTGGGCGCCGAGGGACTTCGACAGTGTCAACGTCGTGACGACGTCGGGCGCGCCGGACAGCCCGGCCGCGTGCACCGCCCCGCGGCCGCCTTCGCCCAGGACGCCGAAGCCGTGCGCGTCGTCCACCAGCAGCGCCGCGCCGTGCGAACGGCAGATCCCGGCCAGCTCCTCCAGCGGCGCGAGGTCGCCGTCGACCGAGAACACCGAGTCCGTCACCACCAGCGCCCGCGGCTTGCGGCGGGTCGCCAGCGCGTGCTTGATCGCCGACGGCGTCGAGTGCGCGACCGCGGCGACGTCGGCCCGCGACAGCCGGCAGCCTTCGATCAGCGACGCGTGGATGTACTTGTCGGTGACGATCGCGGACTCGGCCCCGGACAGTGCCGTCACCGCGCCGAGGTTCGCGGTGAACCCGGAGGAGAACACGAGCGCCGCCTGCGCGCCGCAGAACCGGGCGAGCTCCAGCTCCAGCTCGGTGTGCAGCTCGGTCGATCCGGTGACCAGCCGGGACCCGGTGGACCCGGCGCCCCAGCGCAGCGCGGCGGCCGCGGCGGCTCCGGCGACGCGCTTGTCGCGGGCCAGCCCGAGGTAGTCGTTGCCGGCCAGGTCCAGCTCGTCGGCCTGCGCGGGACGCGGCCGCAGCTGCCGCACGAGCCCCGCGTTCGCCCGCTTCTCCGCCTCGGCGTCGAGCCAGTCGAAAACCTCGTCGGGCGGGGGCGTCGGCGGCGTAGTCACGTCCCGCAGTCTCCCATCCGGCCCAGTCGCCACCGCCAAGCGGGCCCGCAAACGCCGGAAGCCCCGGACCGCGGGGTCCGGGGCTTCCGAAGGAGGAACTCAGCTGTCGTAGCCGCGACGCGGGCCACGGCTCGGGCGGCCGTAGCCACCGCCGTTGCCCGAGCGGGGCTGACGCGCGCGGCCGCCGAAGCCACCGGGACGGCCTTCGCGGTCGCCGCCGCGGTAACCACCGCGCTCGCCGCCACGCTCGCCACCGCGGTCACGGTCGCCGTAGCTGCGCTCGCCGCGGTAAGAACCGCCGCGCTCGCCGCCCCGGCCGCCACCGAAGCCACGGTCACCGCGGAAGCCACCGCCGCCACGGCGCGGGTTCTCGCGCCGCCGCTCGACGACCGGCTCGCCGCTGGGCTCCTGGGCACCGGTGATGCGGGACAGCTCGGCGTCGCCCGGGCGGACCGTGGTCGACTCCGCGCGCACGCCGGCGCGGTCGGTCAGCCGGCGGACCATCCGGCGCTGGTCGTGCGTCGCCAGCGTGACGACCACCCCGGACGCCCCGGCGCGGGCCGTGCGGCCCGCGCGGTGGAGGTAGTCCTTGTGGTCGGCCGCCGGGTCGACGTGCAGCACCAGCGAGATGTCGTCGACGTGGATGCCGCGCGCGGCGACGTCCGTGGCGACCAGCACCGGGGTGAGGCCGTCCTTGAAGTCGGCGAGGACGCGGTTGCGCTGCCCCTGGGTCTTGCCGCCGTGCAGCGCCGCCGCGTGCACACCTTGCTCGCGCAGCCGCTCGGTGAGCCGGTCGACGTGGTGCTTGGTGCGCACGAACATGATCGTGCGGCCGTCGCGGGCGCCGATCTGGGTGATGACGTCCTGCTTGTCCTGGTGCGAGACCTGGAGCACGTGGTGGTCCATGGTCGTCACGCTCGCGGTCGACGGCGCGACCGAGTGCGTCACCGGGTCGGTCAGGTACTGCTTGACCAGGCGGTTGACGTCACCGTCGAGCGTCGCCGAGAACAGCAGGCGCTGCCCGCCCGGCGGGGTGAGGTCGAGGATCTCGCGGACCTGCGGCATGAAGCCCATGTCCGCCATCTGGTCGGCCTCGTCGAGGGCGATGAAGTTGCAGTCGCCCAGGTGCGCGGTGCCCTGGCGGACGTGGTCCGAGAGCCGGCCCGGGGTGGCGATCAGCAGGTCGACGCCACGGGACAGGGCGTCCGCCTGGCGGGCGAAGGCCATGCCGCCGACGGCCGTGCGGCACCACAGGCCGAGCGACTTGGCCAGCGGGGTCAGCGAGTCGGCGACCTGCATGGCCAGCTCGCGGGTCGGGACCAGGATCAGCGCGCGGGGGCGCTTCGGGCGGGCCTTGCCGCCGTCGAGCCGGGCCAGCATGGCCAGGCCGAAGGCGAGGGTCTTGCCCGAGCCGGTCTGGGCGCGGCCCAGCACGTCGCGGCCGGCCAGCGCGTCCGGGATGGTCGCGGACTGGATCGGGAACGGCTGGTTGATGCCCGCGTCGGCGAGCGCGCGGAGCAGCGGCTCCGGCAGGCCCAGCTGGGCGAACGTCTTGGTGGCCACGGTCTCGACGGCGTCGTCGCGCAGCATGTCGCCGCCCGCAGGCCGCTGGCGCGGCTTGTGGTCGGGACGGCCCGCGCGGGCGGACGTCGAGGAGTGGCCGGAGTTGAACGTGACTGTCACAAATGCCTCTCGGACGTGGTTCGTCGCAAGGGAGGCCCGGGCTGCCCGCGCGCAGGCAGGGCAAGATGGTGTGCGATGGGCGTTCACAGGGACGGACCCGGCACACCGTGTCATCGCTTGCCGACACTGCGCGCCGCTTGGGTTACGGATCACCGCGAGCCATTCGGTTGGCTTTGGAGGCGACGGACACCAACTCATCCACGCCGCCGGTTGCGGTCTGTGTTCACTGTACCCGAGTCGGAGCTGGGACTACGCATCGAGGTCACCGGTTGTGGGCGGCGTCGCAGGCGTGGTCTGCACCACAGCCGCGACGCCGCCCCGGAATCAAGCCAAACCCGCCGCGGAAACGAGCTCGGCCAGCAGTTCTCCGGTGTTCGTGACGTGCTCGCTCAAGCCCCGGCCGTGGAACCAGCCGGCCAGGTTGCGCACGTCCCGCGCCAGGAACTCGACGCCGCCGGGGTTGGCGACGACGTCGACGACCTGGGGCAGGTCGATCACCATCAGCCTGCCCCGGTGCACCAGCAGGTTGTACGCCGAGAGGTCGCCGTGCGCGAGCCCCTCCGAGGCGAGCAGCTCGAGCGCGGCGGTGGCCTGGAACCACAGGTCCGTCAGCTCGGCGGCGTCCGGGCGGACCTGGGCCAGCCGGGGCGCGGCCGTGCCGTCGTCCTCGCCGAGGAACTCGAGCAGCAGTTCCGTCCCCTCGCGCTGCACCGGGTAGGGCACCGGCGCCCCGAGCGTCCACAGGCGACTCAGCGCGGCGAACTCCGCCACCGCCCACTGCTCGGCGATGAGGTTGCGGCCGAACGCGCTGCGCTGCGCCATCGCCCGCATCTCGCGGGACCGGCGCATCCGCCGCCCTTCGAGGTAGCCCGCGTCGCGGTGGAACAGCTTGTGTTCGTCGCTGCGGTAGCGCTTGGCCGCGAGCAGCGTGCCCGGCGTGCCGGGCAGCCCGCGCCGCAGCAGGTGGACGTCGGCCTCCTTGCCGGTCTTGAGGACGCCGAGGTCGGTGTCGACCGCGGCGAGCTCGGTGACCACCCAGTCCGGCCGCGGTGACGGGCCGTGTTCGGCGTCGTCCCAGGTGGACCAACGGTCGGCACCATCGGGTAACTGGTTTTCGGTGTAGGCGTCGTCGCGCAGCTTCGCGAGGCGGACGCGTTCGGCTTCGGTCAGCCGTCCGCTGCGGGTGGGTTCGGGTTCGTCGAACCGCCCGCGCCGCGGGCTCTTCCGGCGGCGGGTGGGCTGGTCGTCGAACAGGTCGAAGTCTTCGTAGTCGTGCTGGCGCACTGGTGGGTTTCTCCTCGATCAGGGATGCCCCACCGGGCGCGAATTCAGCCTCGGGGGGCGGGTGGGTGAGGGCGCGAAAGGGCCCGGACAGTCATCACGACAGGCACCTCCCGTTCTCACGCGCACGGCTCCCTGCCGGCTGCGCAACAGCTTGCCGGACCGGTCACTCTCCGCGCAAGCGAATAGCGCGAACGGACCGTTCGTGACGTTTCCTTGAATTCGCCCCCGCGCCACGGTCACGATGAAGGGGCAGGCCGAACCAAGGAGGGCGGCGGATGGACAGCTACGACGTGGTGATCGTCGGCGGCGGGCACAACGGCCTGGTGGCGGCCGCGTACCTGGCGCGGGCGGGCCGGTCGGTGCTCGTGCTCGAACAGCGGGAAGAGACCGGTGGCGCCGCCGTTTCGTTCCGCGCGTTCGAGGGCGTGGACGTCCGGCTTTCGCGCTACTCGTACCTGGTCAGCCTGCTGCCGAAGAAGATCGTGGCCGACCTCGGCCTCGACGTGGAGCTGCGGCGGCGCCGGATGTCGTCCTACACCCCGTCGGGCGGCACCGGTCTCCTCGTCGACAACGACGACGCCGTCCGGACGGCGTCGTCGTTCCGGGCGGTCACCGGGTCCACTTCGGACTTCTCGGCCTGGCGGCGGTTCTACGAGCTGACCGAGCGCGTCGCCGGGCGCGCGTTCGGCACCCTCACCGAGCCGCTTCTGTCCGAAGTGGACTTCCGCGCGCGCGTCGGCGACGCCGAGGCGTGGTCCTTGCTGTTCGAGCGGCCGATCGGCGAAGCGCTCAGGTCGTGGTTCGGCCACGACACGGTGCGCGGCGTGGTGCTCACCGACGCGCTGATCGGCACGTTCGCCCCGGCGGACGGCGAGGACCTGCGGCAGAACCGGTGCCTGCTCTACCACGTGATCGGCAACGGCACCGGCGACTGGGACGTCCCGGTCGGCGGCATGGGCGCGGTCACCCGTTCGCTCGCGGCGGTCGCCGCCGCGGCGGGCGCGCGCCTGACGACCGGCGCGGAAGTGCTCTCGGTCGACCCGGACGGCGAGGTGCGGTACCGGCGCGCCGACACCGAGCTCGTCGTCCGGGCCGGGCACGTCCTGGCGAACGTCGCACCGGCGACGCTCGCGCGGCTGCTGGGCGAGGAACCGGCGGACCGGCCGGAAGGCGCCCAGCTGAAGGTGAACATGGTGCTGACGCGGCTGCCGAGGCTGCGTGACCCGGACGTCGATCCGGCCGAGGCGTTCGGAGGCACCTTCCACGTCAACGAAACCTTCAGCCAGCTGGAGGCGGCGTACCGCGAGGCGGCGGCGGGCAGGATCCCCACGCTGCCGCCCTGCGAGATCTACTGCCACTCGTTGACGGACCCGTCGATCCTCGGCCCGGCCGAGCGAGCGGCCGGCACGCACACCCTCACCTTGTTCGGCCTGCACATGCCGGCCCGCCTCTTCGAGGGGCGCAACGAAGAGGCACGCGAAGCGGCGTTGCGCGCGACGCTGGCCTCGCTGAACAGCGTGCTGGCCGAGCCGATCGAGGACTGCCTGCTGACCGCGCCGGACGGCAGGCCCTGTGTGGAGGCCAAAACCCCGTTGGACCTGGAAGCCGAGCTGGGCCTCCCGGCGGGGCACATCTTCCACCGGGACCTGTCGTGGCCGTACGCGGAAGACCCGGCCCAGGCCGGTCGCTGGGGCGTCGAGACCGCCCACGAACGCATCCTGTTGTGCGGCGCGGGTGCCGTGAGAGGAGGTGGTGTCAGCGGCATCCCCGGCCACAACGCGGCGATGGCGGTCCTCGGCGCCGGGTGAACCGGGTCAGGCGTCGTGTTCGGTGCACAGACACGCGACGCCCGGCTCGATCCACTCCCGCCCGGCCCAGTCCGGGTGGCGCTCGACGAGCAGCGCGCGGACCTCGGCGGTGGTTTCGTCCACACCCATCGCCGAGTCCCGCCGGCGCCAGGTCTCGTCCCGCAGTTCCCGGAGGTAGGCACGGACGTCGGTGAGCACCGCCCCGTCACCGACCTCTCCGTGCCCCGGGACGACGACCCGGTGCCCGGCGGCGGCCAGCCGGTCCAGGACGGCCAGCCAGCCCACGCCCGAGACGTCCACGTCGTGCGGCGGGAACCACGGGAAGATCGCGAACTGCCCGGTCTCGGCCAGGTCGCCGGTGAACAGGACGCCTGCGTCCGGGACTTCGACGACCTGGTCGCCCTTGGTGTGCCCGCGTCCGGTGGGGCGCAGCCGGACGGTCCGGCCACCGAGGTCGAGGTCGTACCCGTCGTCGTAGACGAGGTCGGGTGCGGGCACGCGCACGCCGTCGAGGCGGCGGGCGATCACCTGGCCGAGGCCCCGGAACATCTCCAGGTAGCCCGGGCCCTTGGTGGTCAGGTCTTCGGCCTGGCCGCGGTTGACCAGGTACGTGGCCTCGCCGGCGAACACCTGCGCGCCGAAGGCGTGTTCGGGGTGGAAGTGTGTCGTGGTCAGGTACAGGCGGCGGCCCTTCGCCACTTCGCGCGCGAAGGCGAGCACTTGCTCCGCGTTGGCGGTGCCGATGCCGGTGTCGACGACGAGGACGGCTTCGGTCCCGGCGACCACACCGATGTTGGGCACCAGGTCGACGTGGTCGTTCGGGATCACCAGCAGGTCGGGGGCGATCTCCCGGGCGCCGGCGACGCGCACGGCGGGATCGGTCAGTTCGGTCATGCCCCGATTCCACCGCCGCCCGGGCGCGGGCGTCCAAGACCGGTTCGGTGGTGCCGATACCGGGCGCCTATCGTCGCCGGTCATGGAGCTGCGCACCCTGCGGTACTTCGTCGCGGTCGCCGAGGAACTCCACTTCGGCCGGGCCGCGGCGCGGCTGCACATGAGCCAGCCGCCGCTGAGCCGGGCGATCAAGCAGCTGGAAACCGACGTCGGCGCGGTGCTGCTGCTGCGGTCCGCCGCGGGGGTCACGCTCACCCCGGCCGGGACGGCGCTGCTGGCCGAGGCGCGGGCGTTGCTCGACCAGGCCGACCAGGCCCGCGTGCGCGTCGCCGCGGCGGCGGGCGCGGCGGCCCTCACCGTCGGCATCCTCGGCGACGGCGCCGACCCGGCCGCGACCCGGCTCGCCGACGCGTACCGGCGGCAGCACCCGGACGTCGAAGTCCGCGTCCGCGACACCGACCTCACCGACCCGACCTGCGGGCTGCGCGCCGGGCTGGTCGACGTCGCGCTGACCCGCGGGCCGTTCGACGAGACCGGCCTGACGGTGCACGAGCTGCGCGCCGACCCGGTGGGTGCGGTGCTGCGCGCCGACGACCCCCTCTCCGGCCGGGCCCGCCTCACCCTCGCCGACCTGGCCGGGCGCCGCTGGTTCCGGTTCCCCGACGGCACCGACCCGGTCTGGCAGGCGTACTGGCACGGCGGCGAACCCCGCGAGGGGCCGGTGGTGCGGGCGGTCCAGGAGTGCCTGCAGGCCGTGCTGTGGAACGGCACGATCGGCCTGATGCCGCTCGGGCACCGCCCGCCCGGTGAGCTGGCCGTGGTGCCGGTGGCCGACCTGGCGCCGAGCCCGGTGGTGGTCGCCTGGAAGGACGCCGGGCCGCTGGTGCGGTCGTTCGCGCGCCTCGCGGCGGCCGCGTACCGGGACTGAGCGGGGCCTGCCGGACCCGCTGGGGTGGCCGAGGTGAAAAACGAACGTTCATTCACTATGCTGGCCGCATGCACACCGCCAGCCGGACCGCCGAGCACGTCGCCTTCTTCCGCGCCCTCGAAACCCGGCGCCGCGACCGGCTCTTCGCCGACGACCACGCCATCCGGTTCCTGCCCGCCCGCTACCGCTGGCTCGTGCGGGCCGCCGCGATCCCGCTCGTCGGGCAGGGCCTCGCGCGGCTCATCGACCACCGCTACCCGGAGGGACCCCGCACGTCCGCCGTCGCCCGCACCCGGCTGATCGACGACCTGCTCGCCGAGGCCCGGCCGGAACAGGTGCTGCTGCTCGGCGCCGGCTACGACAGCCGGGCCCACCGGATCCCCGGGATGCCGCCCACCTACGAGGTCGACCGCCCGGCCACCCAGCAGGCCAAGCGCCGTCGCATCGCCGACCGCCCGCACGTCCGCTACGTCCCCGTCGACCTCGGCTCCGAAAGCCTTGCCGCGGCCCTCGGCGACTTCCCCGGGAAACGCACCGCGGTCATCTGGGAGGGCGTCACCAACTACCTCACCGAGCGGGCAGTCGACGCGACCTTCCGCGAGCTGGCCGGGATCGTCGCGCGCGGCAGCACGGTGATCTTCACCTACGTCGACCGCTCGGCGCTCGGCGCCGAGACCACGTGGCACCGGGAGGTCGGGAAGGTGGGCGAGCCGTGGACGTTCGGCCTCCACCCCGCCGACGTGCCCGGCTACCTGGCCGAACGGGGCCTGGGCCTGAAGGGCGACATGTCCGCGAAGGAAGCCGCCGTGCGCTACCACCGTGACGACCCCGCCGCGGGCTTCTACCGGATCGCGTGGGCGGTGGTCCGCTGATGCCCAAAGTCAGCGAGGAACACCTGACGAACCGCCGGCGGCAGATCCTCGACGCCGCGGCCGGCTGCTTCGCCCGCAACGGTTTCCACCGCACGTCGATGCAGGACATCGTCAAGGAGTCCGGCCTGTCCGCCGGGCTGATCTACCGGTACTTCACCGGCAAGGAGGACATGATCCTCGCGATCGTCGCCGAATGGCACACGGACCGCTCGGCCGGTCTCGGCGCCGCGGGCGACCCGCTCACCGCCTACCTCGGTCTCCTGCGGGCCATCGCGGATCCGGCGGCGGCGCAGCAGCGGAACCTCGGGATGCAGGCCTGGGCCGAAACCGTCCGCGAACCCCGCATCCGCGCCCTCGCCCGCCAGGGCGTGGACGACCAGCTCGAGGCGTTCGGAGCGGTCGCCCCGGAACCTTTGATCCGCGTGCTCGTCGCCGTCCACCAGGGGCTGCTGCTGCAGGCTTCCTGGGACGACAGCCTGGACGTCGAGGCGTTCGTGACGGAGGTCGGCGAGCTCGTGCGGCGCCGGGTCCGGACCACCGGCTAGACCACCGGCGCGCGGCGGACGTCGTAGAGGTCCCAGTCCAGCTGCCAGAACGCGTCGATGCCGTGCTCGCGGATGAACTTCCGTTCGGTGTCGTGCACCGGGTAGCAGCCCGCGATGCTGATCGGCGCGCCACCGATGTCGATCAGCGTGTACTGGTGCGCGTCGAGGGCCGCCGGGGCCGAAACGGCGAACGCCGTCATCGACGACTCCGGCGCGATCGGCTGGCCGAAGTCGATGGTGTCGCCGTAGACGAACGGGCACGTGCCGCGCAGCTGCTCGGCCAGGTAGCCGATGGCCAGCGCCCAGACGGGGTCGTCGGACCGGACGCTGATCCACAGCTCCGGCCGCACGCCGTGCCAGTCCGGGTGGTCGGCCAGGGAAAGCCCGTAGGTCGCGCCGGTCAGGTAGCGCGGCTCGGGCTCGTCGGCGTAGACGAACGCGATGACGTCGTCGAGCCCGGGCTGCGTCGACGGAATGGGCTGCAGCCGGGGCGCGGCGGACCCGGTCAGGGTGTCGAGATGGGCGAAATACCGCTCGGCACGGCTCGGCATGGCGCGCAGCATACGGCCGGGCGGGCGCCGGCGTGGGTTATCCCGCTGGCCCGGGCGCGGCAAGATCGGGCAGGGTGGGAAGCATGCGAGTGCTCGTGATCGGCAGCGGAATCGGCGGCGCGGCGACGGCCTGGCACCTCGCGGGCCGCGGCGCGGAAGTGATCGTGGCGGACGCGGCCCGCCCGGGGACGGCGACCGAGGCCGGCGCCGGCATCGTCAGTCCCTGGGCATCCCGCCGGGAGGACGCGGTGTACCCGCTCGCGGCGGCGGCCAGCCGGTACTACCGGGAATTCACGGCGGAACTCGAAGGATCGTCGTTCGAGGTGGTCGGCGGAATGGTGGTCTCGGCCGACGACGCGGAGCTGGCGGAAGCGCACGAGCTGCTGACGTCGCGGGCGGCGGACGCGCCCGAGATCGGCGAGGTCCGGCGCCTCGACCCGGCGCAGGCCCGCGAGCTGTTCCCGGCGCTGGCGCCCGGACTGGGCGCGGTGCACCTGGCCGGCGCCGGCCGCGTCGACGGTCACCTGCTGCGCCGCGCGTTGCTGGCGGGCGCCGAGCGCCGGGGCGCGAAGTTCGTCGAGGGCGAGCTGGCGTTCCGCGCGGACGGCACGGTGGCGAGCCCGGACGGCCCCGTGGCGGCGGACAGTGTCGTGGTGGCGGCCGGCGCGTGGAGCCGGGAACTGCTGGCCCCGCTGGGGATCGACCTGCCGGTGACGCCGCACCGCGGCCAGATCAGCCACTTCGACCTGCCGGGCACGGAAACGGCGGCCTGGCCGGTGGTCCTGCCCCGCACCAGCCACTACCTCCTGGCCTTCGGCGGCGGCCGGGTGGTGGCGGGCGCGACCCGCGAGGCGGAGTCGGGCTTCGACTACCGCGTCACGGCGGCCGGGCAGCACGAGGTGCTGGAGAACGCGCTGGCGGTGGCACCGGGGCTGGCGGACGCGACGCTGGCGGAGACCCGGGTCGGCTTCCGGCCGGGCACGCCGGACGGGCGTCCGGTGCTGGGCCTGCTCAGGCCGGGCCTGGCGGTGTCGACGGGCTTCGGCGCGGGCGGGCTGACGAACGCGCCGTTCGCGGGGAAGCTGGTGGCGGCGCTGGCGCTGGGGGAGGACCCGGGCTTCGACCTGAGCCCGTACGCGCCGGACCGGTTTTGAGGGTGCCCGGGCCCGTCGCCGGAACTCAGGAACAGCTCGAAGCCGACCAGCGGCATCAGGGCGTCGTAGTACCGCTTGGCCGCGTCGAGGTCCGGCACGTTGATCCCCAGGTGACCGAGCACACCCCGACCCTGGACCGGCGGCCGGCCGTCAGCCTTCGGTGACCAGCTCCAGTGCGTGCTCGCCGGTGCGCTCGACCACCAGGCCGGCCTTGGCGATCACCTTCACCAGCTGGTCCACAGTGGACGGCTCGGCGCGGGTGGCCGCCAGCACGTGGGCCAAGCGGCCCTTGTACGCCTTGTTGAAGTGGCTCACCGTCACGCGCTCGCCGCGGGCGTTTTCCGTCACCACGCGGACCGTCACCGCGTCCGGGCGCAGCTTCGCGAACGCCGAGTACGTGCCGGAGCGCAGGTCCACCACCAGGCCCTCGACCTGCTGCAGCACCGGCTCCAGGACCGGCTTCCACAGCCCGCGGACGGTGCCCAGCGCCGGCAGCGAATTGCCGCCCGAAAGGCGGTACGCGGGGATCGGGTCGGTGGCCGAGACCACGCCGAACAGCGACGACGTCACCGCCAGCCGCCGGTGCGCCTTCTCCAGCCCCGCCTTCGTGAAGCTCTTCACGTCCAGCGCGTCGTACAGGACGCCGGTGTAGCGGCGCAGCGCCGGCATCGTCGGGGACGTCCACAGCTCGGCGTTGCGCGCGACCTCACCCGCCTGCCGCTCGGTGAGGCCGAGGGCCGCGATGCTGGCCGGCACGTCGGTGGCCAGCTCGGCCAGCGCGTCGGCGAGCTTGGCGCGCGTCGGGTTGAGCTCGGGGAACGACAGCGCGCCCAGGTCGAGCGGGCCGCCGCGGCCGCCGTCGGCCTTGGTTTCGGAAGGGGGCAGGAGGACGAGCACACAGCGAGCCTACTGCGCCGATCATCACCGATCCGGCCGGCGGCTACGGCGGAACGGGTTCCGGTGAGGGGCCGGCGCCGGACCGTGTCCGCCTGCTTCCGGGCCGGCTCGGTAATCGGGGTGCGCGGGCGCCGCCGCCCGGCCTAGCCTGCCGGGATGGACCTGACCTGGCGCCCGTTGACCCTGGACGACGCTGCCGCCCTCGCCCGCCTGTACGCGGCGGCCGAAGAAGTCGACCGGACGGGTGAGCACTTCAGCGCGGAGGACCTCCGCGAGGAGCTGGAAGGGCCCAACGTCGACCTGGCCCGCGCCACCACCGGCGCCTGGGCGGGCGAGGAGCTCGTGGGCTACGGCCTGGTCCGCCGCCGCGACGCCGCCGACCCCGTGCACATGATCCGGCTCCAGTCGGTCGTGCACCCGGAGCACCGCGACGACGCCGTCGGCACTCACCTGGTCGAGTGGTTCGCGCGCACGAGCCGCGAGGTCCACGAGCGCACGTTCCCGGGCGCACCGCTCGAACTGCACTACGGCAGCCACCAGAACGAGCACTGGATCGCCGGCGTCCTCACCCGCGCGGGCTACACGCACGGCCGGACGATGGTCACCATGCGCGTCGGCCTCGCCGACCTGCCGGAGCAGCCCCCGCTGCCGGACGGCTTCGAGGCGGTGCCCTTCGACTTCACGCACGACCTCGCCGCGCTCGACGCCCGCAACGACACCTTCGCCGACCACTGGGGCAGCACGAGCTACGAGCCGGACGCCTGGCGCCACCTGGTCACCGGTTCGAAGGACTTCCGGCCGGAGCTGTCGTTCCTCGTCCTGGACGGCGAAAAGGTGCTGGCGTTCGTGCTCAGCCACCACTACGAGTCCGAAACCGCGGCGACGGGCATCCGCGAGCACTACGCCACCTGGGTGGGAACGAGGGCGGCGCTGCGCGGCCGCGGCGTCGCGTCCGGGTTGCTGGGACACACGCTCCTCGCGGCGAAGAACGCGGGATTCGACCGGTCCGCCCTCAACGTCGACGTCGACAACGCGCACCGCGCCCTGGGTGTTTACGAGCGGTGCGGATATCGCGTCGACGACGAATGGCACGTGTACGTGCTGTCCTGAAAATGGGACGCCCCACCGCCGATCGGGGAATGGACGGCATTCGTACCATCACGACATGAAGCCGACTTCCACCTCGCCCGGTTCGAGGGCATTGGCCGCTTCGCTGCGCGAAGTGCGGGTAGCGCGGGGAAAAGGGCTGCGCGAACTCGCCCGGATGGTCCGGATTCTGCCGCAGTTGTTGTCGGCGTGGGAAAAGGGGCAACGGGTCCCGCAGCCCGAGGACGTGGCGAGGTTGCTGGGCGCGCTGCGGGTCGACGACGTGACCTACGACCGCATGATGCGCCTGGCCAGGCACGCCCGCGACGACAACTGGCTGGATTCCAACCCGGGCGACCTTCCGCCGGTATTGAACGGAATCCTCGAATACGAGCGCACGGCCAGCCGAATTTTCAACTGGGAAGTGGCGATCGTGCCGGGATTGTTGCAGACCGCCGACTATGCCCGCGCGTTGCTGAGCAACTCGCAGATCAGCCTGGAGCAGGCCGATTACCGCCTGGTTGCGCGGATGCGCAGGCAGAACATTTTGCACGGCGCGGAGCCGGTGCGGCTGACCGCGATCCTCGACGAAGCGGTGATCCGCAGGGAGGTCGGCGGCCCGGACATCATGTCCGACCAGATCGACCAGCTGCTGGAGGTCTCGCGTCTCGGAAACGTGATATTGCGGATCATGCCGGGGAACGTGGGTTATCACCCCGGCCTGGCTGGGGCATTCCTGCACTACGAATTCGCACAGCTGCCGCCGATCGTGTACCTGGAACACCACCACGCCAGCTCGTTCCTGCACGACGAAGCAGGGGTTGGCAGATATCGCGCGCTGGCTAAGCTGATGAAGGAGAAAGCGCTCAGCGAAGACGACACCCGAGCCTTGCTGCGGGAAGTCGCGCGATAGTCCGGGAGGCCGGCAGGTGAACGGTTGGCGGAAGTCGAGTCACAGCGCGACCGAGGGCAACTGCGTTGAGGTGAAGCTTGACCGCTCGGTCGGCGTCCGGGACACGAAGGCCCGGGAGCACGGCGAGCTGACCGTCTCGCGCGCCGCGTGGGCCGCCGCCCTCACGTCTCTACGAGGTTGAGCAGCTCCTCGCCCTGCACGTACCTCCGCACCTGTTCCGCCGCGAGCTTCTTCGCGCGCGGATAGAACGACGCCGACCCGCCCGCGATGTGCGGGGTGATGACCACCCCCGGCACCGTCCACAGTGGATGATCCGCGGGCAGCGGCTCCGGGTCGACGACGTCGAGACCGGCGCGCAGGCGTCCGGTGCGGGTCTCCGCCAGGAGCGCTTCCGTGTCGATCGCCGTGCCGCGGCCGACGTTGATCACCAACGCGTCGTCGGGGAGGGCGGCCAGCTCTTCCGGGCCGATCAGGCCGCGCGTGGCGGGGGTGTCCGGCAGGATCAGCACGACGATGTCGGCCTCGGGCAGCAGCGCGGGCAGCTCGGCGACGCCGTGGATGCCCTCGGCCGGGCGCGGACGGCTCGCCACCCTCGTCACCACCGCCTCGGCGGCGACGAGCTGGCGTTCGACGGCCTGCCCGATCGAGCCGTACCCGACCAGGAGCACCCGGCTGTCGGCCAGCGACCGCGTGTGCTCGCGGATCCACTCTCCGCGCGCCTGCTGCGCGAGCCAGCGCGGCAGGTCCCGCTGCGCCGCGTGGATGAGCGCGAGGGCGTGCTCGGCGACGCTCAGGTCGTGCAGCCCGCGCCCGTTGGCCAGCAGCACGCCCTCGGGCAGCAGCGGCACGAGCGTCTCGACGCCGGCCGACAACGACTGCACGACCCGCAGCGACGGCAGCTCCCTGATCAGCTTCGGCGGCTCCGGCCCGCGGTCGTAGGGCAGCACGTAGAACTCGACGCCGCCGAGCTCGGCCGGGGGCGCGCCGACGCCGTCGTAGTAGGCGGCGCCGACCCCTTCCGGCACGTCGATGTCGGTCCACGGCAGCAGTACGCGAGCGCTCATGCCGCCTTTCTACCGCTAGTGCACCCCCGCCGACACGCAGAACTCGTTGCCCTCCGGGTCCACGAGCACCGTCCACGCCAGGCCCGGCACCTCGTGCTCCGCCACCTCCTTCGCACCCAGCCCCACCAGCCGCTTCACCTCGGCCTCGCGATCGTCACCGCCGAAGTCCACGTGCACGCGGTTCTTGCCGACCCGCGGCTCCGGCACCCGCTGCAGCCCCACTCTCAGCCCGCCACCCGGCGGCGGGGCGAGCATCACGAACTCGCCGAAGTCCTCCGCCACCGTCGTGCCCAGCGCCGCCGTCCAGAACTCCGCCAGGACCTTCGGGTCCGCGCAGTCGATCGTGATCATGCCCATGTGAATCGCCATGCCCCCGACGCTAGCGGTCACCACCGACAAAAACGGGCCGCCGAGTAACCCGTTGGAGTCATGGCCGGGGGATTGACTACCCTGAGCGGGACTTTCACACCCGCCCGGCGCAGGGAGCCCCGCAGTGATCACCAGGACTTCGTCGTTGTTCCTTCGCACGTTGCGCGAGGATCCGGCGGACGCCGAGGTACCGAGCCACCGGCTCCTGGTACGTGCCGGCTACGTCCGCCGGGTCGCCCCGGGCGGGTACTCCTGGCTGCCGCTCGGCCTGCGCGTGCTGCGCCGCATCGAGGCCGTCGTGCGCGAGGAAATGAACGCCATCGGTGCGCAGGAGATCCAGTTCCCCGCGCTGCTGCCGCGGGAGCCCTACGAGGCCACCGGCCGCTGGACCGAGTACGGCGACGGCCTCTTCCGCCTCAAGGACCGCAAGGGCGCCGACTACCTGCTCGGCCCGACGCACGAGGAGCTCTTCGCCCTCACCGTCAAGGGCGAGTACAGCTCGTACCGCGACTACCCGGTCACGCTGTACCAGATCCAGACCAAGTACCGCGACGAGGCGCGTCCCCGGGCCGGCATCCTGCGCGGCCGCGAGTTCGTCATGAAGGACTCCTACTCCTTCGACCTCGACGACGACGGCCTCGCGCGCTCCTACCAGGCCCACCGGGACGCCTACACCAAGCTGTTCGACCGGCTCGGCCTCGAGTACGTCGTCGTGAAGGCGACGTCGGGGGCCATGGGCGGCTCGGCGTCCGAGGAGTTCCTCGCGGTCGCCGAAACGGGCGAGGACACCTACGTCCGCAGCACCGAGTCCGGCTACGCCGCGAACGTCGAAGCCGTCGTCACGCCCGCGCCGGCCGCGCAGCCCGTCGAGGGCCGTCCCGAGGCGCAGGTGCACCACACGCCGAACACGCCGACCATCGAGAGCCTGGTCGACTTCCTGAACAAGGCCGGCCTCGGCCGCGCGTTCACCGCCGCGGACACGCTGAAGAACGTCATGCTCAAGACGCGGCAGCCGGGCTCGGACGAGTGGGAGCTCGTCTGCGTCGCCGTCCCGGGCGACCGCGAAGTGGACATGAAGCGCCTCGAAGCGTCGCTGGAGCCGGCCGAGGTCGCGCTGCTCGACGAGGCCGACTTCGCGAAGAACCCGTTCCTCGTCAAGGGCTACATCGGCCCGAAGGCGCTGCAGGACAACGGCGTGCGCTACCTCGCCGACCCGCGGATCGTCCCCGGCACGGCCTGGGTCACCGGGGCCGACAAGGTCGACCACCACGTCGTCGACCTCCTGGCGGGCCGCGACTTCACCCCGGACGGCACCATCGAGGCCGCCGAGGTCCGCGAGGGCGACGCGTCGCCGGACGGGCACGGCACCCTGGTCGCGGCGCGCGGCATCGAAATCGGGCACATCTTCCAGCTCGGCCGCAAGTACACCGACGCCTTCGAGGTCGACGCGCTCGGCCCCGACTCGAAGCCGATCCGGATCACCATGGGCTCCTACGGCGTCGGCGTCTCGCGGCTGGTCGGCGTGCTCGCCGAGCAGAACCACGACGACCTCGGGCTGATCTGGCCGCGCGTGGTGTCGCCGTTCGACGTGCACATCGTCATCGCGGGCAAGGACGAGACGGTCGCGGCCGGCGCCGAGAAGATCGCCGCCGACCTGGACGCGGCCGGGATCGAGGTCATCCTCGACGACCGCAAGGCGACCCCGGGCGTCAAGTTCGCCGACGCCGAGCTGGTCGGCGTGCCGACCATCCTGGTCGTCGGGCGCGGCCTGGCCAACGGCGTCGTCGAGGTCAAGGACCGGCGCTCGGGCGAGCGCGAGGAGATCGCGGTCGACGCGGTCGTCGAGCACCTGGTCAAGCTCGTCCGGGGCTGAAGTGAACCGGCGTTCCGAAGATTCGACGCCGGGTTATGAAGACAACGCGGCGCTCCGCGGGTTCGGCGGTTACGAACCCGCGGACGCGCCGCGCGCCCGGCCGAAGCGGATCCGCCCGAAACTGAAGCCGCTGAAGTGGCGGCGGGCGCCGTGGTTCGGTCTGGTGTTCATCGCCCTGGTCGCGGGCGTGCTGAACGCGCTCGGGGTCGGCAGGCAGCACCCGGCGTCGTCCTCGCCGCCGCCGTCGTCGCCGCAGGTGGTGACGCCTTCCCCGCGCGCGGCGGTGCCGGCGGTGGTCGCGGGCTGGCAGCCGGTGGCGGGCCGCGACGGCTCGTACGCCTACGACGTCCCGCCGAACTGGGAGCCGTCGCCCGGCACCCAGCACGGCTGGGCCGGGATCCGGCTCATCACGAGCGCGTTCCTGGGCAAGTGCGGCGGCGCGGGCGTGACGACCGAGCCGCTGACGGACCTCGACGCGGCGGCCCACAAGGCGGCGACGGACCTGGCGACGGCCGCATACGGCGGAGCACCCCAGGTCTCCCCGGGTGCGGACGCGCAGGTCACGAAGGCCGACGGCACGGCGGTTCCCGCCCGGATCGTGGTCGCCGAGGTGACGCCGACGGCGCCCGGGGAGTGCCCGACCCGGCACGCGGTGGTGGCGACGCTGGCTTTCGGCGGGAATTCAGGGACGTCCGGCGTGGTGGTGGCCTACGCGGACAGCGACCGCTCGGCGCGGGAGGAACTGGAGCGGATCGTGCGCAGCTACCGGTTCGTCCCGGCGAAGGACCGCGGCACGACCACTCCGCCTCCCACCACCTACCGCTGATCGCCGGAATTCGGCAGGCTGTGTCCCCATGACGGGTGGGGATGCGGAGAGACGGCTCCGGCGGATCAGAGGCGTCGCGTTCGGGGTGCTGGCGGTTTCCGGTGTGCTCCTCCTCTTCGGGCCGCTGCTGGCCAAGGCCTGGATCTGGCTGGTCGAGCCGCGGGATCCGGACTGGTGGGGCGCCTCCGGCCAGTGGGTCGGCGGCATCGGCACGATCGGCGCCGTGGTGGTGGCGTTGTGGATCGCCATCCGGGACGGGCGGATCGCGCAGGCGGACCGGCGGGAACGGGACCTGCGCGAACGGCAGGAGCAGGCCGCGAAGGTCACCGCCTGGATCGAGTACGCCGGTGACCGCGGCTACATGGTCGTCTCCAACGCGAACGCCGAAGCGGTCAACCACGTCGTCGTTTCGTTCGACCTCGTGCACAACCTGCCGATGACCGGATCGACGCTGCACCGCGGGCCGAACATCGAGGACGACGAATACCTCTACGCCATCCTGCCGCCCGGGAAGTGGCGGATGCCGATCCGCGAGGAGTGGCGGCGGCCGGGCATGACACCCGGCGTGATGCTCGCCTTCACCGACTCGCGGAACGGCCACTGGCTCCGGCTGACCGACGGGCGGTTGATCCCGAAGGAGCAGAACGTGGTCACCAGGCGGAAGATCCGCTTCCCGCAGCGGATCAGCGTGCCCGAGAGCTACTGACCAGCTTCGCCAGCTGCCGCAGCCGGACGTCCGGCAGGTAGGCGCGGCCGAGCGCCAGGCCGATGCGGGGAAGGTCGGCTTCGTCGCGGAACGCCAGGTACAGCGGGACGTGCCGCGGCTGGAACTTGGCCTTGAACGCGTGCAGGGAACGGAATCCGTAGTACGGCTCCATCACGCGGCCCAGCGACTCCAGCGCCCGGTCCACCGGGCGCGCCTGGGATCCGTCGCCGCTACGGGCCAGGGGAGCGCCCGACAGCGAGACGAACCGGGCGCCTTCGTCGCGGAACGCCATGCAGGCCGAGGCGATGAGGAACTCCATCACCGGGCGGAAGCCGTGGGCGCTGCGGCGCATGATGTCCAGCGTCCAGCCGCCGATCTTGCCCGCGCCCGTGTGGACCGGCAGCCACGACGTCACGCCGTGGACCGTGCCCTCCGCGTCGACCGCCAGGCCGACCCGGGTCGCCGGGTCCATCGCCTCGTCGAGGCCGCCGAGGGTGAAGCCCATCTCCGGCATGGCCTTGCCCGACATCCACTCCTCCGAGAGCGCCCGGACCTGGGCCAGGATCGGCTCGGGCTGGTCGGCCAGGCGGACCAGCCGGAACTCGATGTCCTGCTTGGCCGCCTTGTTCAGCGCCGAGCGGACGTCCTGCCACGCCTTGCCGCGGAACTCGAGGCCGTCGAGGTCGAGCACGTTGTCCTCGGCCACCTGGACGCTCTGCCAGCCCAGCTCGCGCGTCGCCGCGACGGTGGCTTCGGTCGCCGAGAACACGCACGGCACCAGGCCGGAGTTCTCGCACATCGCGGCGAATTCGGTGACCGTGGCCGCCGCGGTGCCGTCCGGGGCGATCGGGTCGCCGAGCGCCACCGCGACACCCGCGTGGCGGCGGTAGGCGAGGTACGACCGGCCGTCCTCGCGGACGAAGTAGGTGTTGCGGGGCCAAGTCGTCATCCAGGACAGCGTGCTGCCGCCGTGGCGCCCCAGCAGGTTGCGGGCCAGCGCCGGCCCCGGGCCCTGCGCGTGGCGCCGCAGCCGGCGCCGCGAAGGGACGCGGAAGGCGTGCCGCGCGGCGATCAGGACACCCAGCTCGACCGTCCACAGGAGATTGTCCACGAAGAACAGCGGCAGCCCGGCGGTGTCGAAGTCGCCGCCGAAGATGTCGGCCACCCCGAGGAGCGTCGCCACGGCCAGCCCCTGCAGCGTCACGAACGCCGACAACCCGACCGCCCAGCGCCACGCGACGCGGCTGCCCTTGCGCAGCCCGTTGAGCATCGGCACCACCATCAGGACCAGGACGCCGAGCTCCGGTGCCGACAGCGAAACGCCGTCGTCGGAACCGAACGGGCCGTCGCCGGGCACCAGGAACATGACGATCTCGGCGATGGTGAGCAGCAGCAGCCCGGCCACGGCCAGCACGCGCCACTCCCGCAGGTTCGGGGCCGCCTGCGCGCCGACCCGCCGGGAGCCGACCAGGCGCTTGCCGAGCGGAAGGGCCAGCAGCAGCGCGAAGAAGTGCACGAGGTCGGCCAGTGTGCCGACGTAGACGATCGCGACCCCGGCGTACACGCACAACCCGGCCCGCAGCCGCAGCGCCCACGGCGGCCGCAGCGTGGCGCTGGCGATCGCCACCGCGGCGAGCGCGCCGCCGGAGAACCCGACGTCGAGGCTGCCCGCGACCCGCTCGGCCCACAGCCAGCCGGAGTTGCGGGACAGCGCGAGGAACTGGGTCGCGACGAGCACCGCGACCAGCTGGCCGCCGATCGTCACGGCCATCGCGCGCCGCGTGCCGAGCTTCCACTCGGCGAAGCCGGCGAACAGCGCGAAGCTGCCGACCATCGGCAGGTAGTACCACGGGATGACGGCGAAGAACGGCCCGGTGAGCATGGTCCACCACCGGCCCGCCTCCAGCGACGGCAGCCCGTAGGCGACGAACGGGTAGCCGGCGCGGTCTTCGGCGGCGTTCCACAACGCCCCGGTCGCGACGGCCAGCACCAGCATCGCGAGCGTGACGCCGCTGGTGAACGGCAACCGCTGTCCGAGGATCGCCACCGTGCCCCGGATGCGTCCCCCTCCGGCGGGCTTCGCCGCCGCCACTGCGTGAGTCATGGGGAAGAGTCTGTCGAGTTCCCGGCGCCGCGGGCATCAGGCAAGGGAACGAGATTTCCCCTAGGGGTGTCGTACTTTCGGCTGAGGGATGTCCCCCCTGAAGGAGGACGTCAGCCGAGGACCGCGCGCCGGACCGCTTCGGTGTCGGTCAGGTCGGGCAGCACGGTGTGCGCGCCCTCGGCCAGCAGTTCCTCGGCGGAGTAGTGCCCGGTGGCCACGGCGACGGAGACCGCGCCGTTGGCCACCGCGGCCCGGACGTCGTTCGGTGTGTCGCCGATGACGACCACGGCGTCGGCGTCGAACTCGGTGCCGTGCTTGGCCGCCGCCAGGCCGACCGCGTGCGGGACCAGGTCCGGGCGGTGCACCGACAGCGTGCCGTAGCCGCCGATTTCCAGGTCGAGGTGCTCGTCCAGGCCGAAGGGGGCGAGCTTGTGCCGGGAGATCTCCGGCAGGTTGCCGGTGACGAGCGTCTGCACGACGTCTCCGCCGGTGGCGAACGCGGACAGCGCCTCGGCCGCGCCCGGCAGCGCGCGGGCCGTCTCCGCGAAGGTGTGCCGGTGGCGCTCCGACTCCGCCACCAGGGCCTTGAACAGCGCCTGGATCGTCTCTTCCGCGGCTTCGAAGCCGTTCGCGGTGAGCAGGTCGGTCGTCGTCGCGCGTTCCGTGCGGCCGCCGAACACCGGGTGCACGCGCAGGGCCGCCCCGGTCGCGGCGGTGAACGCGGTCCCGTACCAGGCCGCGCCCAGTTCGGAGAAGTCCACGAGCGTGTGGTCGATGTCCCAGAGCACCAGCCGCTTCTTCGTCACGGCTCCGAGGCTACCGGGCCCGTTATTCAACGCCCGTTGACTTTCGGTCGGGTGGGTCGTACCTTGAGGCGTAATTCAACAAGTGACGAATAAGTGGAGGCAGTGATGACCCGTCCCGCAGGGGCGCTCGCCCTGGTCGCCGCCCTGGCCGGCGCGCTGGTGGCGGTGGTGCTCGGATTCCTCACCTTCGGCGCACAGGCCACCGTCGCGCCCGACGGCGTCCCGGTCGCCGTCGCCGCACCGCCGGAGATCGCGCAGCGCATCGCCGCGCACGGCGGCGGCCAGCTCGCCTGGACCGTCGCGCCCCCGGCCGAAGCGCGGCAGCTGCTGGAGGACAAGAAGGTCTACGGCGTGCTCGAACTCGGGCCGGGACCGGCCGCCACCGTGGTGACGTCGGGCGCGGTCAACCCGGCGGGCACCCAGGTCGCGCAGCAGGCGCTGACCGGCGCCGCGACCGCGCTGGCCGGCCCGCCGAAGCAGGAGGTCCTGCACCCGGCGGGGCTCGCGGGCCGGGTCGCGCCGCTGGCCGCGAGCGCGCTGGCGTGGATCGGCGCGCTCGTCGCGGGCCTCGCCTTGACGCAGCTGGCCAAGCGGACCGGCCGGACGGTCGGGGCCGGCGCGCGGTTCCTGCAGGTCATCGGGGTGGGCGTGCTGATCACGGCGACCGTGGCCGGGTTCTTCGCGCTGTGGGACTCGTCGCTGCCGCTGACCGCCGACGTCCTCGGCTTCGTCTTCCTCGCGGCCACGGCGTTCGCGGCGCTGCAGGCCGGCCTGCTGCGCCTGCTGGGCCTGCGCGCGATGGCCGTCCTCGCGCCGCTGTACCTGGTTGCGCCCGCGGTGGCCGGGCAGGTGCCGGAGCTGCTGAACCCGGCCTACCGCGCGCTGCTGTGGTCGTGGACGCCGTTCCGGTTCTCCACGGAAGGCCTGCGCAGCCTGCTGCAGGGTGTGCCGGACGCGCCCGACGTGACGACCGCGCTGTGGGTGCTCGGTGCCCTGCTGGCCGCGGGCCTGCTGGTGGCGCTGTGGCCGGCCCGGTCAGCCCGCCAAGAGGCTGAAGCGCACCTTGCGGACGGGGTTGTCGAGGTTGGTGTCCACTAGGCAGATCGACTGCCAGGTGCCCAGCGCCAGCACGCCGCCGAGCACCGGGACCGTCGCGTAGGGCGGCACCAGCGCCGGGAGCACGTGGTCACGGCCGTGACCCGGGCTCCCGTGCCGGTGCCGCCAGCGGCCGTCGCGGGGGAGCAGCTCGTCGAGCGCGGTCAGCAGGTCCTCGTCGCTGCCGGCCCCGGTCTCCAGGATGGCCAGCCCGGCGGTGGCGTGCGGGACCCAGACGTGCAGCAGCCCGTCGGCCGCGTCGGCGTCGCGCAGGAAGGCCTCGGCTTCGTGGGTGAGGTCGTGGACGACGGCTTCGGAGCCGGTGCGGACCTCGATCTCGGTGGAGTACATGCGGTCCAGCCTAGGGAGCCACCGGCTCCTTCGCGGGCTCGCCGGTGATCGTGAACGCGAACGCCGTCAACGCCGCGAGGAGCACCGCGCCGGCGAGGTAGGGGACGACCGGAGTGATCTCGTAGAGGCCGGTGCCCAGCAACGGCCCGCCCATGAACGCCAGGGCGCTGCTCGACCCCATGAGCCCGGCGACGGCGCCTTGTTCGTCGCGGGTGGCCAGCAGGGTCGGCGCGGACATGAACCCCGGCGTCGCGAACCCCATCCCGGCGCCGAGCACGGCCACCCCGACGCCCAGGAGCGGCCCGGTCGAGCCGGCGGCCACCGCGAGCATCCCGCCGGTCATGACGACCGCGCCGACCCGGACCAGCCGCATCGGCGGCCACGCCAGCCGGGGGACGACGGCCACCTGGACCAGGATGATCATCCCGGCGCCGGCCAGCATGACCAGGCTGGTGACGCGGCCGGTGTCCTGGCCGGTCAGCAGCAGGCGGTCCTGCACGAGGAAGCCGACGGTCATCAGGACGATCGCCAGTGCGAGGTACAGGCCGAAACCGATGGTGAGGAACGGGAACAGGCGCTTGTCGAACGGGCTGACCTTCACCGTCGCCGGCGGCGCCTCGCGCTTCCGCGGCTTCGGCAGCGCGAACGTGATCACGACGCCGATCCCGGCCAGGACGACCGGGGCGGCGTAGACCGGGACGAGCAGGTTCCCGGTGAGGCTCAGCAGGCCGCCCAGCGCGGGGCCGGCCGCGAGCGCGAGCCCTTGGGCCGCGCCGAAGACCGCCATCCCGCGGACCCGCTCGGCCGGGCCGTCGGTGACGTCGGCGATGTAGGACTGCGCTGTCACCGGCGTCGCGGCCCAGGCGAGGCCGAACAGGACACCGCGGGTGAGCAGGACGGCCGCGAACAGCACCGGCACGGCAAGGGCCTTCGCCAGGCCGAGCTGGGCGACGACGGCGAACCCGAGCAGGCTCGCCATGGCGCCGAACAGGGAAAACAGCAGCACCGGCCGGTGTCCCCACTGCGCGGTGCGGCGGCCCCAGAACGGGCTCGCCAGCACGACACCCGCGCCGCCGACGGCCCAGACGGCGCCCAGCGCGAACTCGCTGAACCCGAATTCGCGGGCCAGCGGCGGCAGGATCGGATTGAGCAGCTGCTGGCCCGCCATCAGGCCGAACACGGCCAGGCAGACGACGAGGACCGGTCGTTTCATGTCGCACCCCCAAGTGTAGTTTTCGAACGTGTTCCGAAAGTAGCACCGGGCGGCCGGAGCTGTCGACCGGGCATGATGGGGGCGTGCCACGCATCGGGCGGCCGCCCACGACGTCCCGCGAGCAGATCCTCGAAGCCGCGCGGGCGATCCTCGACCGCGACGGCCACGAGAAGCTGACGATCCGCCGGCTCGCCGCGGAGCTCGGCGTCGGTGCGACGACGCTGTACCACCACGTGCGCGACAAGGACGACCTGCTGATCCAGCTGCTCGAGCACTACGCCGGGCAGCTGCCGCGGCCCGCGCTGCCGGACGATCCGCGGGAGAAGATCATCGCCGCGGCCACCCTGATGCACGACGCGCTCGCCGGTCGGCCCGAGATCGCCGAGGTGCTCACGGCCGACGACTTCCTCGGCGAGTCGGCGCTGTGGATGGTCGACGCGATCGTCGGCGGCGCGCTGGGCTGCGGGTGCGCGCCCGAGCGGGCCGTCGAGCTGTACCGCAACGTCTGGTACTTCACGATCGGCGAGATCCTGGTCCGGGCGCGCGCCGGGCGGCGGGCGGCCGAAGACCGCCCCCGCCACCGTGACCGGGTGTTCGCCGAGCTCGACGCGGCCCGCTTCCCGCACCTCGCCGCCGTCGGCGGCCGCTGGCCGGAGCTGAGCGCGCGCGACACCTACCGGGCGGGGTTACGCGCCTTCGTCGACGGGCTGCTCGCTCAGGATTCGAGGTAACGCAGCACCGCGAGCACCCGGCGGTTGTCCCCTTCGGACGGTGGCAGGCCGAGCTTGCCGAAGATCGACGTCACGTACTTCTCCACCGAGCCGGGCGAGAGGAACAGCCCGGTCGCGATCGCCGAGTTCGAACGGCCTTCCGCCATCAGGCCCAGCACCTCGCGTTCCCGCGGGGTCAGCCCGCCGAGAGCGTCCGTTCGGCGCGTAGCCGAAAACAGCTGGCTGACGACCTCCGGGTCCAGGACCGTTTCGCCGTCCGCGACCCGGCGCAGCGCGTCGAGGAAGTCGGAAACCTCGGCGACGCGGTCCTTGAGCAGGTAGCCGACGCCGCCCGCGCGATCGGCCAGCAGCTGGGCCGCGTACTTCGTCTCGACGTACTGGGAGAACAGCAGGATCGCGCAGCCCGGGAGCTCGCGGCGCAGCGCGATCGCCGCCCGCAGGCCTTCGTCGGTGTGCGTCGGTGGCATCCGGATGTCCACAATGGACACGTCGGGTGCGTGGTCTTCGACGGCGGCCCGCAGCGCGTCGGCGTCCTTCACCGCGGCGGCGACCTCGTGGCCGCGGAAGGTCAGCAGCTCGACGAGGCCCTGGCGCAGGATGGTGGAGTCCTCCGCGATGACGATCCGCATGCCGCGACCCTAGCGGGGCAGCGGCACCCGCGCGGAGACTTCGGTCGGACCGCCCGGCGGGCTGGTGACGGTCAGCTCGCCGTCCACCGTCCGCAGCCGGTCGGCGACGCCGGCCAGCCCGCCGCCCGGCACGATCCGGGCGCCGCCGGGGCCGCTGTCGCGCACCCGCAGGCGCAGGACGTCCCGTTCTTCGGTGACCTCGACCAGGGTCGTCCCGCCGTGCTTCGCGGCGTTCGTGAGCAGCTCGGCGGCGCTGAAGTAGACGATCGTCTCCAGCGAGGGCGGCGGGCGGCGCGGCAGGTCCACCGCGACCCGGGCGTCGATCCCGGACGTCGCGACGAGCGTGGCGAGGGCGACGTCGAGCCCCGCGTCCAGCGCGGCCGGGTGGATGCCGCGGGCGAGGTCGCGCAGCTCGGTGAGGGCCTGCTTGGCGTTGGCGTGCGCGGCGGCCACCAGCTCCTTGACCTGCGGCAGGTCGACGTCGGCGAGTTCGTCCTTGGCGAGGCCGAGCTTCATCGCGAGGGCGACGAGCTGAGCCTGCGCGCCGTCGTGGAGGTCGCGTTCGATGCGCCGCAGCCGCAAGGCGGCGTCCTCGACCGCGGTCGCGCGGCTCGCTTCGAGGTCGCGGACGCGTTCGGACAGCACGCGTTCGCCGAGCAACCCGACGACCAGCAGCCGGTCGAGGGCGGCGAAGGCGTGCGTCACCCGCGGCAGCGCGGCCAGCACCACCAGCCCGGACGCCGTCCAGGCGAGCGCGGCGGGCCAGTGCTCGGCGCGGATGTCGAACACGGGCAGCCGCCGTTCGCCCAGCGGGAACCAGAAGAACGAGTAGGTGGTGGCGGCGAAGCTGTAGAGGGTCGCGGCGAAGACGGTGAACAGGCCGGCGACGGTCAGGGGCAGCCGCAGGAGCAGGTAACCGACGGCCCGCCAGCCCGCGGGATCGCCGACGCGCGCTTTGACCCAGCTCCACAGGCCGGGCTTGAGCTCGGGCCGCCGCGGCACGGGAACGCTGACGCCGAGCAGGGCTTTCGCGAGCCTGCGGTGGGCGGCGCCGAGGCCACGGGCGTAGAAGACGGCGCCCGCGAGCACCAGGAAGCCCAGCAGGACGGGGGTGAGCCAGAGGCCGAGCGCGAGGACGACGAGGAAGGTGATCAAGGCAACGGCGGTGAGCGGGGCGGCGAGCCAGAGCCAGAGGTACTCGGCCCGGAAGTCCCGCGTGGCCAGGGGGCCGAAGACGCGGCGCAGCGGGTGGGGTGGGTCGAGGGTGGTCACTCGTCCAGTGTTCCCCGGGGCGGCCGGGCTGCCCATGGGGTTTTCCCCCGAGTTCGTTACGGAACACCGCAGGGGTACACCGTCGGCAACGATTTCATCACTTGGTTAACGGACCGGACAGCTTGCGCGACCCCGGTGTACGCGCTGTCGAAAATGTTCGGAGGCGGCCGCTGTGATCGCATTCTTCGGCTGGGCCTCGGCGACCTGGATTCAGGTGGCCGGCTGGTTTCTTTTCGCCAGCCTCGTGTACTTGCTGGTGTTCGCTCACCGGATTCCGTTCAGCGTGGCGTACGTGAAGAATATTTCTGGTTTGTCGGTCCTGGATACGAGGTTCGCGTTCGGTGCCGACCAGGGTGCTGCGGTGTTGGCGGCGCTCGGCGAAGTGGGCCGCCGGCACCACGTGTACTTCCAGGTCGCCGATCTCGGGTTCGTCCTGGTTTATGTGGTGGTCCTGTCCGGAAGCCTCTTCGCGTTGTCCGGCAGCGTGATCTTGGCGACGGTCCCGGTGGTCGGGGCGTTGGCCGACCTTGTCGAGGACTCCGGGATTCTCGTTGCGTTGCACAAATTTCCGGTGCCTGCGCGGCCGGCCCTGGCGGTCGCCGGTTCGGCCGGTGCTGTGAAACACATCTGCTTCTGGTCATCGGTCATCGCGGTCGTGGCAGGTGTGGGAGTCGTGCTGATCCGGAGGTTGTTCCATGCCTGAAAACGACAATGCCACGGGAACCTACTTCACCCTTCGCTTCGTGCTGATCATTCTGGTTTCGCTGCTTGCCGCCTCGATCGGCCTCCACATGCTCGCGCATGGCGGGTGCCTGCAGGACTCGATCAGCGGGTACTACTACACGTCTTCGCAGGCGATGTTCGTCGGCATGCTGTGCGCGATCGGTGCGTGCCTCATCATCTACCAGGGGGACAACGTCGAGAACGCCATTCTCGACTTCTCCGGCATCATGGCCTTCGTGGTCGCGTTCGTTCCCGCCGAGGTCGACAACACCTGCAATATCGCCGACCTCGTGGGCATCGAGACCACTGCCGAAGCGTCGACCACCTTGCCGCCCGTGCTCGTCGCCGCCATCGGGGCCGGGATCTGGGCTGTCGTGAAGCGACAGCGTGGCGAGGCGGGAGGGTGGGCCACCGGGCTGCGGTTCGCGGCACTGGCCGTAGTGGCCGGTATGGCCTTCTGGGCTGGGCTGTTCCCCCGGCATTTCGGGGTGCACGGACACATGACCGCTGCTGTGTCGATGTTCGCCGGGATGGTCCTGGTGGTGGGGTGGAACTACTGCGACACCAAGCGCAAGCGTTATGGCGTGGTCTTCTGGGCCATGATGGTGACCCTGGTCTTCTGGCTGGCAGTGCTGGTGTTCTTCCCCATTTCCCACCTGACGCTGATAGTCGAGGCGGTGCTGATCGCCGAGTTCGCCTGGTTCTGGATATGGCAGACGGCGGAATTCCGAGCAGGTGCGAACGGCCACTCGAGGAGATCAAGGGGTGGCACGGCGTGAGGGCCTCCCCGAAACCCGAAGAGGCCCTCACGACACCCGCGTCACGGCGCGTCCGGGTCGTCCTCCCGGGCCCGCTGCGCGGCTTCCCGCATCTCGATGACGTCGGTGAGCCAGTCACCCGTCTCCCGGGCGATGTCGCGGATCGCGCCCGTGATGATCGACGCTATGTTGCCGACGTGCGTCGCCGCTGATTCGGTGATCACCTGCAGGGTGTCCTTCTCTCGTTCGAACTGGCCCACCATGTCACCCTCACGCTGCTCGGAGCTGCTGCCGGTCGGGTTCCACGGTAGCCGGGGACTGCGGGGCGGGCAGGGCCAGCTTCACGATCTTCTTCGCCACCGACCAGAGCTGCTTGCGCAGCGGCCCCGTGTGGTACGGCAGCCCGTACTTCTCGCAGATCTCGCGTACCTCGCCGGCGATCTGCGGGTACCTGCGCGCCGGGATGTCCGGGAACAGGTGGTGCTCGATCTGGTGGGACAGGTTGCCGCTCAAGATGTGGAACAGGGGACCGCCCGTGATGTTCGCCGAACCCAGGATCTGGCGCAGGTACCACTGGCCGCGGGACTCCTCCGCCGTCTCCTCCTCGGTGAAGCTCTCCACGTCCGCCGGGAAGTGGCCGCAGAAGATGATCGCGAACGCCCACAGGTTGCGGGTCAGGTTCGCCGTCGCGTTGCCGAGGAACGTCAGCGGGGCCAGCGGTCCGGTCAGCAGCGGGAACAGGACGTAGTCCTTGCCGATCTGCCGCCCGGCCTTCCGCACGATGCGACGCAGCACCGGCACGTTGTCGGCCCAGGTCCGCGAACCCTTGACGACGTTCTCGACCTCGAGGTCGTGCAGCATCACGCCCCACTGGAAGAAGATCGCCAGCAGCGTCGCGTACACCGGGTTGCCGAGGTAGTACGGGTGCCACTTCTGGGCGGTGTCCATCCGCAGGATGCCGTAGCCGACGTCACGGTCCTTGTCGACGATGTTCGTGTACGTGTGGTGGATGTAGTTGTGCGAGTGCCGCCAGTTCTCCGCCGGCGCCACCGTGTCCCACTCGAACCGCTGCGAGCTCAGCGCCGGGTCGCGCGTCCAGTCGTACTGGCCGTGCATGACGTTGTGGCCGATCTCCATGTTGTCCAGGATCTTGGCCAGCGACAGCGCGCCGACGCCGGCCAGCCACGCCGGCGGGAAGAAGCCGGCGAACAGCAGCGCCCGCCCGGCCACCTCCAGGCCGCGCTGCGTCTTGATGACGTTGTGGATGTAGTCGACGTCCTCCTGGCCCAGGTCGTCGACGATCCGCTGCCGCAGCGCGTCGAGCTCGCGGCCGAACTCCTCGACCTGTTCCGGGGTCAGGCGGTCCTGCAGACCGGTCATGGCAGTTCTCCCTAAGCGTCGATCTCGACGTCCCCGACCGGGACGGAGATGCAGAGCTGGATTTCTTCGTCTTCGTCGCCGGAAACCTCGCCGGTGCGCGCGTTGCGGACCCGCCCGGCGGTCTTCAGCTGGGTGCACGAGAAGCAGATGCCCATCCGGCAGCCGTGCTCGGGTGCCAGCCCGGCTTCCTCGGCCTGCTCCAGCAACGGCTTCCCCGAGTTGGCGCACTCCCGGCCGCTGCGGCGGAACCGCACCCGGCCTTCGGCGTCCGCCGTGTCGAAGGTCAACGCCGGCGGCGTGAACTCTTCGGTGTGCACGCGTTCACCCAGTTCCTCGCGCACGGCGTCCATCAGCGGCTTCGGGCCGCAGACGAACGTCTCCGCGTCGCGGAACCACGGCGCGACCCGCGCCAGGTGCTCCGGCGTGAAGAACCCGGTCAGGTCGCCGCCCTTCGAGTGGGTGTAGGCCTGCACGACCCGCAGCCCGGGGTGCCGGGCGGCGAGCTCGGCCAGCTCGGTGCGGTAGAGCGCATCGGCCGGACCGTTCGAGTAGTGCAGGAACACGATCTCGCCCGGGTGGCCCTCCGCGACCAGCGTGCGCGCCATGGCGAGCACCGGCGTGACGCCGCTGCCGCCGCTGATCAGCAGCACGCGGTCCGGGCGTTCCGCGGGCAAGATGAAACCGCCGTCCGGAGTGGACAGGTTGACGACCGAGCCGACCCCGATCGCCCGGTTCAGGTGCCCGGAGACCAGTCCCTGCTCCTTGACCGTGAACTCCAGTTCGCCGTCGTACTGCGAACCGCACGGCGAATAGCAGCGCGTGCGCCGGACGCCGTCGATCTCCACCTGCAGGCGGACGTACTGGCCGGCGGTGAAGCCGGGCCACGCGCGGCTGGGCCGGACGGTGAGGGTGACGCTGTCCGGCGTCTGCTTGCGCACCGCCGTGACCAGCCCCCGGATCTCGCGGCGGACCAGCATCGGGTCGACGAGCTCCAGGTACCGGTCCATCCCGTGCGGCGTCAGCAGCGCCTCGGCCAGCGAGGCGAGGCCGCGTACCCGCCGGGGGATGAGCGCCGTCATCTCCGAACCTCCTCGATTACAGTGAACGACTGTACACTCAACAGTGCACTGCAGGAGTGGACGCCCTGTCAACGCGAGACCCCGAGGATGTGACGTGAGCAACGCGGTGGACACCCGTACGCTGGACAACGTGTCCGAACCACTGACGCCGGTGAGCCGCCAGGAGCGCAAACTGCGCACCCGCCAGGCACTGCTGGACACGGCCCTGGAGCTGCTGGCCGACCGGCCGTTCGCCACGCTCTCCCTGCGCGAGGTCGCGAAGGGCGCCGGCATCGTCCCGACCGCCTTCTACCGGCACTTCGCCTCGATGGACGACCTGGGCGTCGCCCTCGTCGAAGAGGCGACGCGCACCCTGCGCGGCATGATCCGCTCCGCCCGCACGGATCCGGACACCTACCAGGGGATGATCAGCGCGTCGGTGAGCACGCTGCACCAATTCGTCCGGGCGCACGAGGACCACTTCCGGTTCCTGACCCGCGAGCGGTACGCCGGCGGCTCGCTCGCCGAGGCGATCGGCGTCGAACTGCGGCTGTTTTCCGGTGATCTCGCGATCGACCTCGCCCGGTTCCCGAAGCTGCGCGAGTGGAGCACCGAAGACCTCCACATGCTGGCCGACTTGATCGTTTCCGTGATGCTGACGACCATTGTCGAACTGCTGGAAGCCCGCCCAGGTCAGGACGCGAAAATCACCGGAACGGCGGAAAAACGGCTGCGCCTGGTCCTGCTCGGCGTCCCGCACTGGAAAAGCAGCTGAACGTTTCCTCGCCGCCGCTCGTATCTTCTGGCACAACCGCGAGACTTGCGACCCACGTCACTGGGGACTGTCGGTCCGACGTGGTACAACCCTCGGATCGTGCCTCGCCGATGAGGAGGTCGTGTGGCGGACAGCGAACAGAGTCAGCAGCTCACCGTGGGTGTGGTGGCCGAAGCACGCCCCGGGGAGCGGCGGGTGGCGATGGTGCCCAAGCTCGTCGGGCGGCTCGCGCAGCGCGGGCTGCGCGTCGTCGTCGAGCCGGGTGCCGGGTCCGGCGCGCACCTGAGTGACGACGCGTACACCCGAGCGGGCGCCGAACTCGGCGACGCCTGGGGCGCGCCGATCGTCGTGAAGGTCAACCCGCCTTCGCCGGAGGAAGTCGCGAAACTGAGCCGGGGCGCCGTGCTCGTCGGTTTCCTCGATCCACGCGGAAACCCGGAAGGGCTCGCGAAGCTCGAAGAAGCGGGATTGCGCGCCTTCGCGATGGAGGCGGTCCCGCGGATTTCCCGGGCGCAGGCGATGGACGCGCTGTCGTCGCAGGCCAGCATCGGCGGCTACCGCGCGGTGCTGCTGGCCGCGCAGAAGCTCCCGCGGTTCTTCCCGATGCTCACCACTGCGGCCGGCACCGTCCCGCCGGCCAAGGTGCTGGTGCTCGGCGCCGGCGTCGCCGGTCTGCAGGCGCTCGCCACGGCGAAGCGGCTCGGCGCGCAGACCACCGGCTACGACGTGCGGCCCGAGGTCGCCGAGCAGGTGAAGTCGCTGGGCGCGCAGTTCCTCGACCTCGGCATCGAGGCGGTCGGTGAAGGCGGGTACGCCCGCGAGTTGACGCCGGAGGAGCGTGCGGAGCAGCAGCGGCGGCTCACCGAAGCCATCACGAAGTTCGACGTCGTGATCACCACCGCGCTGGTCCCGGGCCGCAAGGCGCCGACGCTGGTCACCGCGGACGCCGTCAAGGGCATGCCCGCCGGGTCGGTCGTCGTCGACCTCGCCGGCGAGACCGGCGGCAACTGCGAGCTGACCAAGCCGGGTGAGGACGTCGTGGAGCACGACGTCACGATTTCGTCCCCGCTCAACCTGCCCGCCGAAATGCCTTCGCACGCCAGCGAGCTCTATGCCCGCAACGTCGTCGAGCTGCTGGAGCTGCTCGTGACGAAGGAAGGCGCGCTGGAGCTGAACTTCGAAGACGAGATCGTCGCCGGTGCCTGCGTGGCCGGGCGCGAAGGGAGCGCCTCGTGAACGAGCTTGCGAGTGAACCATTCAACACCGCGTCTTCGGCGAACGGCGCACCGAGCGTCAGCGAGGTGGGCGCGTGAGTCCTCTGGTGCAGAACCTGGCGGTGCTCGTGCTCGCCGGGTTCGTCGGCTTCGCCGTCATCTCGAAGGTGCCCAACACCCTGCACACGCCGCTGATGTCGGGCACCAACGCCATCCACGGCATCGTGCTGCTGGGCGGGCTGGTCGTGCTCGGCCTCGGCGTCGACGGCGTGTTCAACAAGATCCTGCTGGTGATCGCGATCGCCTTCGGCACGATCAACGTCGTCGGCGGGTTCCTGGTCACCGACCGGATGCTGTCGATGTTCAAGGCCAAGAAGCCCGCCCCGGCCGATGAGGAGGAGACGAAGTGACCGACTTCATCGCGATCCTCTACATCATCGCGTTCGCCCTCTTCATCTACGGCCTGATGGGCCTCACCGGTCCGCGCACCGCGGTCCGCGGCAACTGGATCGCCGCGGTCGGCATGGGCATCGCCGTCGTCGCCACCCTGCTCACCCCCGGGATGGGCAACTGGGTGCTGATCGCCCTCGGCGTCGGGATCGGCGTGGTCGTCGGCGTCCCGTCCGCGCGCAAGGTCAAGATGACCGCGATGCCGCAGATGGTGGCGCTGTTCAACGGCGTCGGCGGCGGCGCGGTCGCGCTCATCGCCTGGGTCGAGTTCAACTCCACCGGGGGCTACGCGCACGAACCGGCGTACATCGCGATCGCGTCGCTGTTCGCCGCGATCATCGGGTCGATCTCCTTCTGGGGCTCGAACGTGGCGTTCGGCAAGCTCCAGGAGCTGATCAGCGGGCGCCCGATCACCCTGGGCAAGCTCCAGCAGCCGGTCAACCTGCTGCTCCTGGCGGTCGCGGTCGTCTGCGCGGTGCTCATCATCACCGGCAACGACAGCGAGCTGCTGATCATCGGGCTGCTCGTCGCGGCGGGCGTCCTCGGGCTCACCGTGGTGCTGCCGATCGGCGGCGCGGACATGCCGGTGGTGATCTCCCTGCTCAACGCCTTCACCGGCCTCTCGGCCGCGGCGATGGGCCTGGCGCTGGACAACACCGCGCTGATCGTGGCCGGCATGATCGTCGGCGCGTCCGGTTCCATCCTGACCAACCTGATGGCCAAGGCGATGAACCGGTCCATCCCGGCGATCGTCGCGGGCGGCTTCGGCGGCGGTCCGGCGGTCGCGGCCGGCGGCGGGGAGAAGGAAGCGCGCCCGGTGCGCTCGACCAGCGCGGCCGACACCGCGATCCAGATGGCCTACGCCAGCAAGGTCGTCGTGGTGCCGGGGTACGGCATGGCCGTGGCGCAGGCGCAGCACACCGTCCGCGAGATGGCGAAGCTGCTGGAGAAGAAGGGCATCACGGTCGCGTACGCGATCCACCCGGTGGCCGGCCGGATGCCGGGGCACATGAACGTGCTGCTCGCCGAGGCCGACGTGCCCTACGAGCAGCTCAAGGAGATGGACGAGATCAACTCCGAGTTCGCCCAGACCGACGTCGCGCTGGTGATCGGCGCGAACGACGTCACGAACCCGGCCGCGCAGACCGACCCGAGCTCGCCGATCTACGGGATGCCGATCCTCAAGGTCAACGAGAGCCGGTCCGTGATCGTCTTGAAACGCGGGATGAGCTCGGGCTTCGCCGGGATCGACAACGACCTGTTCTACGATCCGAAGACCAGCATGCTCTTCGGGGACGCCAAGTCGTCGGTGGGCGAGATCGTGGAGGAACTCAAGGCGCTATGACGACCGGGTCGGATGTTCGTGCGGCGTTCACGGATCCGGCCGAGAATCTCGCTTTCGACGAAGCGCTCCTCCGGGTTGCGCCCGAGTCACCGGTGCTGTGGCTCTGGCGCAACCCGGTTTGCGTCGTGGTGGGCCGCGGGCAGCGGATCGCCCGCGAAGTGCGCGTTTCGGAGTGTGCGCGTGACGGCGTCCCGGTGCTGCGGCGGGCCAGCGGCGGCGGCACGGTGTTCCACGACCCTGGGAACCTGAACGTGACTTTGGTTCTGCCCGGCCCGGCCGACCGGCCCCTGGAGGCGCTCGGCCAGGTGATGAGCGCCGCCGTCGACCAGCTCGGGCTGGTGCCGCGGATCGGCGACCGCGGGCTGTTCGTCGGTGACGCGAAGCTGTGCGGGTTCGCCGTGTTCCGCACCAAGACCGGCCTGCTGGCCCACTCGACGCTGCTGGTCGAGACCTCAGCCGGGCTCGTGGGTCGGTACCTGACCAGCGCGCCGCCGGACCCGCGGCCGCTCGACTCGCACCGCAGCCCGGTGGCGTCGCTGGCCGAGCACGGCCTGCGGCCCGGGTTCCCGGCGGTCGAGGCCGCGGTGCGCGCGGCGGCATCTCAGCTGCTCGGGACGTTCGTGCCCCGCCCGCCGTCGGCGGCCGAGCTGGCGCGGCAGCGGGCGCTGCTGCACACCCGCTACCGCTACCCGTCCTGGCACGCCGACGGCGCCCAGCGCGCCGCCTGACCCGGCTTCGACCGGGGGCTTCTGTCTACTGTGGACTTACTCGGCCGCCGAGAACGTGACGGTCGGCACCTTGCGCGCGGCCGCCCGGGTGGGGGTCTTCGGCTCCGCGGCCTTCCTGGTGGGCGCGGGCTTGGCGGGCTCGGCCTGCGCGGGCTCGGCCTTCGCGCGGGTCGGCTTGGCCGCGGTGGCCTTCGCCTTGGTGGCCTTCGCCTTGGTGGACGCGGCCTTGGCCGGTGCGGCCTTGGTCGTCGCAGCCTTGGCCGGTGCGGCCGCGGCCGATGCGGCTTTGGCCGGGGCAGCCTTGTTCGTCGCGGCCTTGGCGGAGGCGGCCTTGGCGGAGGCGGCCTTGACGCGTGCGGTCGTTCCGGCGGCCGCCTTCGGCGGGGTCTTCTTCGCGCCGGGGACGATCCGCGGGCGGTTCTTGCGGCCGCCGGTGCGGCGGCCGGCGTCGGCGTACCGCTGGAGCAACTCGCGCAGCGCCTCGGCGTTGGCGAAGGAGAGGTCGATGTCGTAGTCGATGCCGTCCAGCCCGAACCCGACGGTCTCCGCGGCGGCCTCGCCGGTCAGATCATCCAGCACCTGTACAGCCGTGTTCTTGGCCACGACAAACCTCCCGTGCTCGAACGTGTGATGTGTTCGCGTGCACCGGGCCCGACGGCACGCGGTGCCGCCGAAACTTGCAGCTTCCTGACGGAGGATAGCCGTTGGCTTGCGTGATCCCGCGTGGTGGTGTGCGCTGAACCCCATGGCTGGAGAGACTTTTGACGTAGTGGTGGTCGGCGCGGGTCCGGTGGGGGAGGTGGCCGCCGAACGGGCGGCCCGCGGAGGCCTGAAGGTCGCCCTCGTCGAGCACGAACGCTTCGGTGGCGAGTGCTCCTACTGGGCCTGCATCCCGAGCAAGGCGTTGCTGCGGCCCGGAAATCTGCTGGCCGCCGCCAAGCGGGTGCCCGGCGTGCCGGTCGGCGACCGGATCGACCCGGCGGCGGTGTTCGCGCGCCGTGACTGGTTCACCGGCAAGGGCGACGACTCGGGGCAGGTCGACTGGGCGCGCGGGGCGGGCATCGAACCGGTTCGCGGCCACGGGGAAATCACCGGTGAGCGGGAAGTGACCGTCGGCGGCGACCGCGTGCTGACCGCGCGGCACGCGGTGATCGTCTGCACCGGCAGCGTCCCGAGCACGCCGTCGATCCCCGGGCTCGACACGATCCGGCCCTGGGGTTCGCGGGAAGCGACGTCGGCGTCTTCGGTGCCGGCCCGGCTCGGCGTCCTCGGCGGCGGCGTGGTCGGCGTCGAGATGGCGCAGGCGTTCGCGTCGCTCGGCTCGGAGGTCCACCTGGTGATCAGCGGACCGCGGCCGCTGCCGCGCACCGCGTCGTTCGCCGGTGACCTCGTGCTGGCGGGGTTGCGGGAAGCGGGCGTCGTCGTGCACACGGAGTCGGGTGTTTCGCAGGTGGCCGCCGGGCAGTTCGGGACCGAGCTGACGCTGAAGGACGGTTCGGCGCTCGTCGTCGACGAGTTCCTGGTGGCGACCGGGCGCCGTCCGGCGACCGCCGGGCTCGAGCGCTTCGGCATCGAGCCGGGGCAGCCGCTGGAGGTGGACGACACCGGCCGCGTGTCCGCAGTGGACGGTGGCTGGCTGTTCGCGGCCGGCGACGTCACCGGCCGGGCGCCGCTGACCCACCAGGGCAAGTACGGCGCCCGCGCGGCCGGCGACACGGTGGCGGCGCTGGCCGCGGGCAAACCGGTGTCCGCTTCGCCGTGGAGCCCGTTCACGGCCACGGCCGACCACCACGCGGTGCCGCAGGTGGTGTTCACCGACCCGGAGGTCGCGGCGGTCGGCCTGGCGGACGCGCGGCCGGGTTCGGCGGACCGCGTCGTCGACATCGACATCGCGGTGGCGGGCTCGTCGCTGCACGCGGACGGCTACACGGGCAAGGCCCGGATGGTCGTCGACACCGAGCGGAACGTGCTGCTGGGGGTGACGTTCGTCGGCCAGGACGTCTCGGAGCTGCTGCATTCGGCGACGATCGCGATCGTCGGCGAGGTGCCGCTGGACCGGCTGTGGCACGCGGTGCCGTCGTTCCCGACGATCAGCGAGGTCTGGCTGCGGCTGCTGGAGGCGTACGGGCTCTGAGGGTCACCGGGCGGGCAGGTCGAGGGCGGCCGCGGCGGCCCTGACCAGGCCGGGATCGTCCGGAGTGGACGGTCCCGGCGCCCAGACGGCCTGCACGATCCGCACGGAGGAGCCGTCGAGCTTGCTGGCGTAGGCGGCGTTCTCGAACCGCGGCGCGGGGGTGGCGCCCCACTGCCCGGTCTCGGTGGCGAGGTCGAGGACACCGCCCCCGCCGGGCGTGTCGGTCACGGCCTTGAAGGCGGCGGCCTGGCCGGCATCGGGGAACTCGACGATCCCGACGGTGACGGCCCCCGCACGGCCGTCGACGGTGGCGGCGTAGCTGGCGCGTTTGACGCCGGAGCAGCTGGTCTGCTGCAGGCTGGCTTGGGCGTCGCCGAAGGCGTGGGAGGCGCAGCGCTGGTCCCCGCCGGCGGCGCGGAGGTCGAACCGGAGACTGCGGACCGGGGTGGTGACCGGCGCGGCGGTGGCGGTGCTCGCCGGCGGCGGGGCGGGCGCGGCGGCGGTGCCGTCACCGGTGGTCGCGACGGCAATGGCGGCCACGGCCAGCAGGACGAGCGCACCGATGGCGCCGAGGGGCAGCCACCGGACGGTCTTCGGGGCGGCGGCGGGTTCGGGCTTGGGCCGCGGGCGAGGGAAGGGCTGCGGGGCGGCCGAGGGAAGCGGAGGGAGCGCGGCTTGGGCCGGGCTGGGCCCGGGTCCGGCTTCGGCCTCCTGCGGTCCGGTGGGTTCGGGTGCCGGCCTGGCTTGGGCGGGCTGCTCGGGCGCGGTGGGGCCCGGGGCGGCTTGTTCCGCTTCGGGGGATCGCGGTGCCGGGTGCTCGGGCGCCTGCCCGGCTTCGGCGGGGAGGCCGAGATCGGTGGTTCGGTCGCTGTCCGGTGCGGGGAGGCGGAGGTTTTCGGTTCGCTCGGGCGGCGTGGCTTCGGGTGCGGCGGGGGCGGGTTCGGCCGGCCGGGCTTCGGCGGCAGGGTCGGCGGCCGCGGTTCGGTCGCTGCCCGGTGCGGGGAAGCGAAGGTTTTCGGTCCGCTCGGTCTCCGCGGCTTCGGGTGCGGCGGGGGCGGGTTCGGCCGGCCGGGCTTCGGCGGCAGGGCCGGCGGCCGCGGTTCGGTCGCTGTCCGGTGCGGGGAGGCGAAGGTTTTCGGTTCGCTCGGTCTCCGCGGCGGAGGATTCAGCCGGTTCTGCATCATCCGGCGGGGTGGCATCGCCCGATCGGGGTGATTCCGCGGTTTCGGTACCGGGGAAGACCGGGCGCGGCGCGGGATCGGGCGCCTGGGTGGGAGGCGCGATCACCTCGGTGCGCTCGGCTTCGGGCGAGGGGGAGGTGGTTTCGGTACCGGGGAAGACCGGTCGCGCCGCGGGGGCGACCGGGTGGCCCGGTTCCTCCTGCGGGTCGGGGGCCGGGAGCTCGGGTTGTGGCTCGGCTTCCACCGGTGTCTTGGTCCGCCAGCCGGCCGGGCTGGCCGAGACCGGCGTGTCCGCCGAAATCGCCGCGGGCGGCGGGACCGCCGCCGGTTCGTCCCAAAGGGACTCCGGGGGTGCGTCGTCCGTCAACCGGCTGAAGCCCTCGCCCAGCAGGACCTCGTCCGACAGCTCCGGTGCCGACGGCGCCAGCCCGCGGATCAACGCCCGCGCCTGGTCCACCGAGCGGGGGCGGTGGGCCGTCGCCAGCGATACCGTGGCCGCCAGCATCGTCGTCGGCGTCGGGTGCAGGACCCGGACCGGGCCGGCCAGGTCGGCCGCCGGCTGGTCCACCGTCTCCACGTACGGCCCCACCGCGATGATCGTGCCCACCGGGGCCGTGCCCGGGACCAGTGCTGCAACATGCCGTTCGCAAGCCTGGGAAACGTCCAGGGCCTCCGTTGCCGGGTTCACCGAATCGTCGTCGGCGACCAGTGGCCAGCCGTCGGCCTTCCACGGCCCGCCCAGTGGTGCCTCCAGGCGCAGGGCCGGGTCCGGCAGGTCCACGCCGATCACGATGATCACGCCGTGGGGCAACACCACCACCGCCTCGATCGGGCGCTCGGTCACCCCGCCGACACCCACCAGGGCGACCCCGCCGATCACGGTGCTGCCACGGCCCAGGGACGCCAGTGCCGCCCGGATGTCGTCCGCCACCCGGGACTGCTGCCGCTCCAGGCGCACCAGTCGCACCGCTTTCCCTCCCTGGTCGTCGTTCCGGGTCAACACGCTAGCGCGCCCAGCGCGATGATCCGTGCGACACGGGCGCGCCGCGGCCGCTTGCCCTCCGAAAGTGGGGCGGCGGGTGACTTGTGGTGTTCATGTGGCCAAACAGCACGGTTGGGGTGCAGAATGTGCTACAACGCATCGGAGGCGGCATTCGGGAGCCGCGCTGAGGCCCGCGCTGCAGCTCGGAGTAGGGCGTAGGGGAAGACGTCCCTCGTCGAGCAAGCGGAGGTAGCAGTGAGCACCCGTGGCAGCACCCGAGGTGTGGTGTACGTCCACTCGTCGCCGTCTGCGGTGTGTCCGCACGTCGAGTGGGCCATTTCGGGCACCCTGGGTGCCCGCGTTGACCTGAAGTGGACGGCGCAGCCGGCCAGTCCGGGTCAGCTTCGCGCCGAGTGCGGCTGGCGCGCGCCTGCGGGCACCGGCGCCAAGCTGGCGGCGGCGCTCAAGGCGTGGCCGATGATTCGGTTCGAAGTCACCGAAGAGCCCAGCGCGGGCGTCGACGGCGAGCGGTTCTGCTTCGCGCCCGGCCTCGGCCTGTGGCACGGCCGGACCAGCGCCAACGGCGACATCGTGGTGGGCGAGGACCAGCTCCGCGCGCTCGTCAGCATGACCCGCGGGGGCGAGTCCCTCGCGCACAAGCTGGACGAGCTCCTGGCCGCGAGCTGGGACGAGGCGCTCGAGCCCTTCCGCCACGCCGGCGACGGCGCGCCGGTGACCTGGCTGCACCAGGTCGGCTGAGCCCCGCGGCGGGGGCCGGTACGCTTTCCGGCGTGACCACCCCCGCCCCCAGCTCTCGCCAGCGCTGGCTGGTGCCCGTCGTGGTCGTGGTGCTGTCCGTGACCATCGGCGGCGGCCTGCTCGCGCGCGAAATCTACCGCCGTCCGGACCAGCCCGCCGACGACGCCTCCATCGCGGTGTCGACGCCGGCGTCGTCCAGCAGCGGCGCGCCGGCCGCGGTGGACGACGTCCGGATGACCGACGACGCCCGGGCCCACCCGCAGGCCGACGCCGTCCGCAAGCTGCTGAAGAAGTACTTCGCGGCCATCAACACCAAGCAGTACCAGCAGTGGACGGACGTGGTCACCGAAGACCGGGCCGCGGGGCAGCCGCGGGCCGACTGGCTGAAGGGCGTTCGCACCACAAAGGACACCGACGCCCTCGTCTACCGGATCGAGCGCTCGCCCGCCTCCTCGCTGCGGGTCCTGGTCGGGTTCACCAGCAGGCAGAACGTCGAGGACGCCCCGGTGTTCTTCCGCGAGCCCTGCATCAAGTGGCGGCTCGTCATGCCGGTGGTGATCGAGAAGAACGCCCTGCGGGTCGCCGCCGTCGACGGTGGGCCGCCGCCCGAACACGAGAAGTGCTGAACGCGAAGAAGGGCCCGGCTCGAGAGCCGGGCCCTTCTTCAGTTCCAGGACCGTCAGGCCGCCGGGGTGAACAGCAGCGCGGTGTTGTGGCCGCCGAACCCGAACGAGTTGCTGATCGCCGCGGTCAGCTCGACCTTGCGCGGCTCGCCCGCGACGACGTCCAGCTGCACCCGGGGGTCCAGGTCGGTCAGGTTCCGGGTGGCCGGCACCAGGCCGTGGTAGAGCGCCAGGATCGTGATGATCCCCTCGACCGCGCCGGCTCCGCCGACGAGGTGGCCGAGCGAGCCCTTCGGCGCCGTCACGACCACGTGCTCCCCGATCGCGTTGCGGATCGCCGCCGCCTCGCCGATGTCACCGACCACAGTGGACGTCGCGTGCGCGTTCACGTGCCCGACGTCCGCCGGGCTGACCCCGGCCATCTTCATCGCCGCGCGCATCGCGGCGATCTGGCCGATGCCCTCGGGGTGGTTGCCGGTGATGTGGTAGGCGTCCGAGGTGATGCCGTGCCCGGCGAGCGTCGCGTAGACGCGCGCCCCGCGGGCCTTCGCCAGGTCCGCGCGCTCCAGGATGACCACGCCGGCGCCCTCACCGAGGACGAAGCCGTCGCGGTTGGCGTCGAACGGCCGCGACGCGCTCGCCGGGTCGTCGTTGCGCGTGGAGACCGTGCGGGCCTGGGCGAACCCGGCCAGCGTGATCGGGTGGATGCACGCTTCGGCGCCCCCCGCGATCACGACGTCGGCGCGCCCGGAGCGGATCATCTCCACGCCGCTGGCGATGCCCTCGGCACCGGAGGCGCAGGCCGAGGCCGGGGAGTGCACCCCGGCCCGCGCCTTGAGGTCGATGCCCACGTGCGCGGCCGGGCCGTTCGGCATCAGCATCGGCACGGTCAGCGGCGACACCTTGCGGAGACCCTGCTGGTGCAACAGGTCGTTCTGGGTGAGCAGGGTGACCGGGCCGCCGATGCCGGTGCCGATCGACACGCCGAGGCGGTCGGGGTCGACGTCGGTGTGCTCGTCGGTCGGCTCGGTGTACCCGGCGTCGGCCCACGCCTGCCGGGCGGCGATCAGCGCGACCTGCTCGCAGCGGTCCAGCCGGCGGGCCTGCACCCGCGGGAGGACCTCCGAGGGATCGACGGCCAGCTGACCGCCGATCTTGACCGGCAGCTGCAGCTCCTCGACCCAGTCGGCCTCGATCGCGCGAACCCCGCTCGCCCCGGCCAGCAGACCGTCCCAGGTGGACGTGACGTCCCCGCCGAGCGGTGTGGTGGCGCCGAGACCGGTGATCACGACGTCGATGTTGCTCATGGGAGTCTCCTCAAGGAGGGAAGAGGACTTACTTCGAGTTGGCCGACACGTAGTTCACCGCGTCGCCCACGGTCTTCAGGTTGGCGAGCTCGTCGTCCGGGATCTTGACGCCGAACTTGTCCTCGGCCTGCACGGCGATCTCGACCATCGACAGCGAGTCGATGTCCAGGTCGTCCACGAACGACTTCTCGGCGGTGACGTCGTCCTGAGCCACACCGGCGACCTCTTCGACGATCTCGGCGAGGCCGGCGAGGATCTCAGCGTTGTCAGCCATGGGGTTGTTCCCTTCTCGGTCTTTCTGGGGGTCTGTTGCCCTCGGGCGAGTGCCCGCGGGGAGCGTAACGGTGATCAGGGGCAGATGAACGCCTGCCCGGCGTAGGACAGGCCCGCGCCGAACCCGACCGCCAGCACCACGTCGCCGGTCTTCGCCGTCCCGGCCTTGCGCATGTGGTCCAGCGCGAGCGGGATGGACGCCGACGAGGTGTTGCCGGAGTACTTGATGTCGTCGGCGACGACCATGTCGTCGCGGGCGCCGTTGGCCCGCAGCTTCTTCGCGATCGCCTCGACGATGCGCAGGTTGGCCTGGTGCGGGATCAGCACGTCCACATCGGACGGCTTCAGCCCGGCGACCTCGAGCGCGCGCAGCGCGATCGGTGCGATCTGGGTGGTCGCCCACCGGAAGACCGACTGGCCCTCCTGGTAGATGTACTTCTGGTCGCGCATGTAGATCAGGTCGACCAGCTCGCCCGCGCTGCCCCAGGAGACCGGGCCGATCTCCGGCTCGTCGGAGGCGCCGACCACCGCGGCGCCCGCGCCGTCGGCGAAGATGATCGCGTTGGCCCGGTCGACCGGGTCGACGGAGTCGGTGAGCTTCTCCGCGCCGATGACCAGGACCTTCTTGGCCGAGCCCGCCCGGATCAGGTCCGAGGCGACACCCAGGCCGTAGCAGAAGCCGGCGCAGGCGGCGTTGAGGTCGAACGCGCCGGGGGCCGGGATGCCGATCCGGGCGGCCACCTGGGCGGCGGCGTTCGGGATGAGCGTCGGCATGGTGCAGTTCGGCAGGATCACCGTGTCCACTTCGGACGGGTCGACGCCGGCGTCTTCGAGCGCGGCCTTGCCGGCGGCGACGGCGAAGTCGGTGAGCAGCTCGTCCTTCTCGGCGAACCGGCGCTCGACGATCCCCACGCGCGCCTGGATCCACTCGTCGCTGGTCTCCATGATCTGCGAGAGGTCGTCGTTGGTGACGATCTTCTCGGGCTGCGCGCTGCCGATGCCCAGCACGCGGCTGCCGCGGGAGCCGGGGTTCAGGCTCAGGGCGGGTCGGTCGGTCACGAGGCGTCCTCCTGGCGCAGTGCCGCCAGCTCGGCCGGCGTCTTCAGCGCGGTGGTAGTGGTGACGACGCCCTTGAGCTGCCGCTTGACCAGGCCGGTCAGGGTGCCCGCGGGCGCGAGTTCGATCGTGCGGGTGACGCCGAGGGAGGCCAGGCCGTCCATCGTCAGGTCCCAGCGGACCGGGCGGGTGACCTGGGAGACCAGCCGCGCCAGGTACTCGGCGCCGCTGGTGACGACGGCACCGTCCGCGTTGGACAGCAGCGGGCGGGTGGGGTCGGCCGGGGTCAGCTCGGCGGCGTGGGCGCGCAACGCCTCTTCGGCGGGCGCCATGTAGCGCGTGTGGAACGCGCCGGCGACCTTGAGGGCGCGGATCTTCGTGCCTTCGAGGGGCTCGGCGACGATCTTCGCGATCGTGTCGGCGGCACCGGAGGCGACGATCTGCCCGGCGCCGTTGCGGTTGGCCGCGGTCAGGCCCTGCTCTTCGAGCCACGCGACGACCTGCTCGGGGTCCCCGAGCATGACCGCGGCCATCGACGTCGGTTCCAGCGCGCACGCCTTCGCCATCTCGGCCCCGCGGACGGCGGCGAGCGCGACGGCGTCTTCGGGCTTCAGCACCCCGGCGATCGCGGCGGCCGCGAGCTCGCCGACGGAGTGGCCGGCGACCGGCGCGTCCGCGGGCACCGGCGCGGTGGCCTGGAGGTGCTCGAAGGTGAGCAGCGACAGCGCGACGATCAGCGGCTGGGCGATCGCGGTGTCCTGGATCTCGTCGGCGTCCGCCTCGGTGCCGAGGCGGAGCAGGTCGAGCCCGGCGCGCTCGGACCACTGCGCGACGCGCTCGCGCGCGCCGTCGAGGTCGAGCCAGGGCGTGAACATACCGGGGGCCTGGGACCCCTGACCGGGAGCGAGGACTGCTGCTGTCACCCTTCAAGACAACACGGGAGAAGGTGTTTTCCGGGATGCCGACGTTCACAGTGTCTGTGCGGCGTCTTTGTCGGAAACCTCCAAAGAAGCGCCGCAGGAGCTCGCGCGTAACCCGGATGCCTTGTCGGGTTCAATCACCTTTCGCTGTTAAGTCCATCACGTGACGGCCGTCTCGGGAAGGGGCTGACCGGACGCACTCGAAGCGGGTGCTCACCAGAGGCCGCGAGCGCGAGCCAGCCGTCCGACGGTCAGCGCGATCCGCAGCACCAGGGCGTCCCGCGGGTCGGTGGCCTGGCAGCCGGTCAGGTCCGCCGCCTTCCGCAGCCGGTAGCGGACCGTGTTGGGGTGGACGAACAGCGTCTTCGCGCACGTCTCCAGCACCCCGCCGCTCTCCAGGTACGCCTCCACCGTGCGCTGCAGGGTGGACCCGGCCTCCTCCAGCGGGCGCGCGATCGTGTCCACCAGCAGGCGCTCGGCCTCCGCGTCGCCCGACAGGGCGCGCTCGGGCAGCAGGTCCGCCGACCGCACCGGCCGGGGCGCCCCCGGCCAGCCGACCACCGCCCGCAACCCCGACAACGCCTCCGTCGCGCTGTGGTGTGCCTCCGCCAGCGTCGGCACCGTCGGGCCGGCGACCACCGGGCCCTCGGCGAAGGCCACCGACATCCGGGCCAGGATGTCCCGCTCCTTCGCCCCGCCGTCGGTCGGCCCGCCGACCACGACCACCAGTCGCGAACCCTGCACCGACAGCAGCACCGGGCGGCCGACGCGGGCCGCGCGGCTGCGGACCTCGAACACCACCGTCGGCGGGTCCTCCGACGGCGGGTTGCCGACCAGCACCGTGGCGGCGGCGGAGGGGTCCCAGCCCAGTGCCGTCGCCCGGGAGAGCACCGACTCCTCGGCGTCGCCGCGGACGATGCCGTCGACGACCAGCGCCTCCAGCCGGGCGTCCCAGGCACCGCGCGCCTCCGCCGCGGCGGCGTAGGAGTTCGCCGCCGCGAAGGCGATTTCCCGGCCGTAGCGCAGGATCCCTTCGATCAACGCGGCGCGTTCCGCTTCGTTCGCGGCGAAATCGGGCAGCTGTTCCTCGAACACCTCGATGGCCAGCCGCACCATGCCGACCGCCTGGCGCAGGCTGATCCAGCGCGACAGCTCGGCCGGCGCGTCGCGGAACGCCTCGGTGGTGAGCTTCAGCGCCTCTTTGGAGTCCCGCAGCCAGTCGACGAAACCGGCGGCCCCGGCCTGGGTGATCAGCAGGACGCTCGCGCGCTGGTCGGCGGGCAGCCGGGCGAACCAGGGCAGCCGCCGCTCCATCACCGCGATGCTCGCGCTCGCCAGGCTGCCGGACGCGTGCTCCAGCCGCCGGAGCGTCTTCGCGGACAGTCCGTGGTGCTTCGGCACCCGGCGCGGGGCGGTGGTTCCATCCATGGCGCCCGCGATCCTACGTGCCCGCAACTTTCGTAGCTCCTCGCGGCAACGCGCGAGGGTAGGCGGCGCGTGTACGCACTGCCTAGGATCGGGGGCCTCACGAGAACGGGGGAACCGGAAATGACCGGTTTAGAGATCGACGGGGTATCCAAACGCTACGGCGACGTGGTCGCGTTGCGGGAAATGACGTTCGACGTCCGGCCGGGGGAACTGTTCGGCTTCGTGGGCAGCAACGGCGCCGGCAAGACCACGACCATGCGGATCGCGCTCGGCGTGCTGTCCGCCGACGCCGGCGAAGTCCGCTACGACGGCGTGCCGGTGACGCACGAAACGCGCCGCCACATCGGCTACATGCCCGAAGAGCGCGGCCTCTACCCGAAGATGAAGGTGGCCGAGCAGCTGACGTACCTCGCGCGGCTGCACGGCATGTCCGCCGCCGACGCGCAGGCGTCGGCGCACCGGTGGACCGAACGGCTCGGCGTCGCCGGCCGCCGCGACGACGAGGTGCAGAAGCTGTCGCTGGGCAACCAGCAGCGCGTCCAGCTGGCCGCGGCGCTGGTGCACGAGCCGCGGATCCTGGTGCTCGACGAGCCGTTCTCCGGCCTCGACCCGGTCGCGGTCGACGTGATGAGCCAGGTGCTCAAGGAGAAGGCGGCCGAAGGGGTGCCGGTCGTGTTCTCGAGCCACCAGCTCGATCTGGTGGAACGGCTCTGCGACCGGGTCGGGATCGTCCGCAGTGGACAGATGGTGGCCGTCGGCACGGTCGGCGAGCTGCGCGCCGGCGGGGCGGTGCGGCTGCGGGTCGACGTCCCGGACGCCGAAGACGGGTGGGCCGACGGCCTGCCCGGGGTGAAGGTGCTCGGCCGGACGGGCTCGGTGACCGAGGTGGAGCTGGGCGAGGGCGCCGACGACCAGGCCGTGCTCAAGGCGGCCCTGGCCACCGGGCCGGTCCGCGAGTTCGCCCGGGAGCAGCCGTCGCTGACCGAACTGTTCCGTTCCGTCGTCACCACCGAGGAGGTGGCCGCGTGAGTACTCCGGTCCCGGACGTCCGGATGAGCCCCACCGCCGCGGTGGGCCTGGTCGCCTCCCGCGAGATCAGCACCCGGGTGAAGTCGAAGGCCTACCGCATCAGCACCGCGGTCATGCTGCTGCTGATCGTGGCCGGCATCCTGGTGATCAAGCTGATTTCCGGCAGCGGCGGGCCCGACTCGAAGGTCGGTTTCACCGCCGCGACCGCCGGCCTGTCGGCGCCGCTGCAGGCGGCCGGGAAGGCCCTCGACGAGAACATCGAGACCACGCAGGTCGCCGACGAGGCCGCCGGGCGGGCGAAGCTGGCCGACGGCTCGCTCGACGCGCTGCTCACCGGCGACGGCAAGAGCGTGCACGTCCAGGTGAAGAAGGACCTCGACGGCAAGCTCGGCCGGGTCCTGCAGCTGCTGTCCCAGCAGCTGGCCGTCAACCAGCAGGTCACCGCGCTCGGCGGCGACCCGGCCCGGTTCCAGGCCGCGATGGCGTCCGCGAAGTTCGTCGAGGACCCGCCGCTGGAACAGCCGTACGACTACAACGGCCAGCAGCTCGTGCTGGGCATCATCGCCGGCATCCTGATCTACATGTCGTTGCTGCTCAACGGCCAGACCGTCGCGCAGGGCGTCGTCGAGGAAAAGACCTCGCGCGTGGTCGAGCTGCTGCTGTCGACGATCAAGCCGTGGCAGCTGATGGCGGGCAAGGTGCTCGGCATCGGCGTGGTCGGGCTGATCCAGATGGTCGTGATCGGCGTCGGCGGGGTGGTCGCCGGGCTGGCCACGGACGTGCTCACCATCTCCGTCTCGGCGGCCGTGGGCACGGTCGTCTGGCTGGTCGTGTGGTACCTGCTCGGGTTCTTGATGTACTCGATCGTGTTCGCCGCGCTCGGGGCGCTGGTTTCGCGCCAGGAAGACGTCGGGGGCGCGACGATGCCGGCCCTGATGTTCGTGATCGTCGGATACGTGATCGGCATTTCGGTGCTGCCGTCGGATCCGGGCAACACGTTCGTCGAAGTGCTTTCGGTGATTCCGGTGTTCTCGCCGACGCTGATGCCGATGCGGCTGGCGATGGGCGGAGTGCCCGTTTGGGAAGCCGTGGTGTCGGTGGGGCTGGTGGTGCTGCTGATTCCGGGGCTGATCTGGCTCGCCGCGCGGATCTACCGGAACGCGGTCATGCGCACCGGCGCGAAAGTGAAACTCCGCGACGCCCTGCGCGCCGCCTGACGTTTTCCCGCGGTTCATCCGGCCCCCGGCACCCCGGGGGCCGGATTCGTCCGTCGGCGGGGCAGTTTGCGCCAAATGCTCGAGGCCGCCCGGCGCTTGCGGTTTACGCTGCGCCGGACGGCCTCGTCTCCCCGGTCCCCACCGGTAGAACCAGTATGGCCACGGGTGATCTTCGCGCGCCAGTCGTCTCACTCGATCGTGGGGCGCACGAGTTGCCGCCCCTGGGTACTTGATCGACGATCCGGTGCAAATCCGTGGAGGGAGTCGGTATGGGCGAGCAACTGAAGGACGGGCTCGGGCAGGCGTGGGCGATGGTGGCCACGTTCGTCCCGAAACTCGTGGGTTTCCTGATCATCCTGCTGATCGGCTGGTTGATCGCGAAAGCCGTCTCGAAAGGGCTGGCGCTCGTGCTCGGGAAAGCCGGATTCGGGAAACTGGTCGAGCGGACCGGGCTGAGCGGAAAGGTCGGCCAGCAGAAGATCGACGCGACCGGGATCCTGGTCAAACTGGTCTACTACTTCATTCTGCTGATCGCGCTGCAGCTGGCGTTCGGCGTGTTCGGGCCGACCAACCCGGTGAGCCAGCTGCTCAACGACATCATCGCGTTCCTGCCGCGGATCGTGGTGGCGCTGGTGCTCGTCGTGGTGGCCGCGGCGATCGCGAAGGTGGTGCGGGACGTCGTCGCGTCCGCGCTGTCCGGCCGCGGTGCGGCGCGCCCGCTGTCGATGGCGGCCTACTGGCTGATCATGGCGTTCGGCATCATCGCGGCGCTCGGCCAGGTGAACATCGCGACGGCGATCACCGGTCCGGTGCTGATCGCGGTGCTGGCGACGATCGGCGGCGTGATCGTGGTCGGCTTCGGCGGCGGCCTGATCAAGCCGGCCCAGGACCGCTGGCGCGGCTGGATGGCGAACATGGAGCACCAGCTGGAGACCCCGGCGCAGCGCACGGGCGAGATGGGCACCGGCCCGGCGGCCCCGCGCGCGGCGGTCGGCGTGGACAGCACCCCGACGCCGCCGGTCGGCACCCCGCGCCCGCAGGGCTGAGGCGGCGGGAGCGGGTGCGGGCCCGGCGGTCGGGGAAGCCGCCGGGCCCGCGCCGCTCCCAGGGTGCCCGGCCGGGACCGATCCCGTCCGCGACGCGGATCTCCGGCAGCCCGTCGCCGGCGCCCGCCGCACCGCCGGGCGCGAGCCGTACCGCCGCGCTGCCCGCCCGCCGCGCCGTGGCGCGCCCGCGCTGTCCCACGGTCCGGGATGTCTCGCCCCTCACACTCCCTGGGGAATGCCCCTCGTCCGGAGCATGTTGGGAGCGGTAGGACGAAAGGGGCGTGACGTGGACTTCCTGCTGCACCACGGGATCACCGTGTTCGGCCAGTGGATTTCGATCGCGGAGCTCGCCGGGCAGATGTTCGCGCTCGCCGTCGTGTTCCTCGCGCAGCGTCGCACCCTGTGGACGTGGCCCGTGCAGGTCGGGGCCACCGTGCTGCTGTTCGCCGTCTACGTCTCCGCGCACCTCGGCGGGCTCGCCGCGCGGCAGGTCGCCATCCTCGCCATCTCCGTCTACGGCTGGTGGGCCTGGACGCGCCGCCAGGACCCGGTGTTCGGCGTCGTCGTCCGCAAGGGCCGGCTCGCCGAACGGCTGGCCATGGTCGGCGCCTTCGTCGTCGGCACCACCGTGATGGCGCTGGTCCTCGACGCGCTGAACGCGTCCTGGGCGCCCTGGCCGGACGCCGCCATCTTCGTCGGCACCCTGGTCGCCTTCGGGGCGCAGGGCCTGGGGCTGGTCGAGTTCTGGCTGGTCTGGCTGGCCGTCGACGCCATCGGCGTCCCGCTGCAGATCTCCTCCGGGCTCTACTTCTCCGCCGCGATCTACCTCGTCTTCGCCGGGCTCGTCGTGCACGGCTGGTGGAGCTGGAACCGCTCCGCTCAGCGCGTCGCCGCCCGGCCCGGGGTCACGGCAGCATCCAGCTGAGCGCCGCGGTGCTCTGACCCCACACGATCAGGCACATCACCAGCAGCAGCCCGATGCTCCACGGCAGCACCTTCCGCAGCAGTTTCCCTTCTTCGCCGGGCAGGTTCGCCGCCACGCAGGCGATGGTGAGGTTCTGCGGCGAGACCATCTTGCCGAGGACGCCGCCGGAGCTGTTCGCCGCGGCCAGCAGGTCCGCGGGCAGGCCCGTCTGGTGCGCCGCGGTCACCTGCAGGGCGCCGAACAGCGCGTTCGCCGAGGTGTCGGATCCCGAAACCGCGACGCCGAACCAGCCCAGCACGGGCGAGAGGAACGCGAGCCCGGCGCCCGCGGCGGCGATGAACGTGCCGATCGTGGTCGTCTGGCCGGACAGGTTCATCACGTAGGCGAGCGCGAGCACGCCGGCGACGGTGAAGATCGCGAACCGCAGCTCCTTGACCGTGGCCAGCCACTCGCTCGCGGCGCCGCTCGCCTTCACCGCCAGGATCGCCGCCGTGATGACGCCGGCCAGCAGCACCAGTGTGCCGCCGGTGTTGAGGATCGGCAGCGAGAAGGTGTTGCCGGACACCGGTTTCCCGTTCGGCGCGGCGACGTTCAGCCCGGGCCAGTGGAACTTCCAGGTCGCCTTGTCCAGCAGCCGCTTGACCGGCGGCAGCACGGCGATCGAGAAGATCACGATGATGAGCAGGTACGGCAGGTAGGCCTTGACGACGTCGGTGCGGGAGTCTTCCGGCGGCGCTTCGGCGGTCGCCGTGCCGCCGGTGCCGATCCGGACGGCTTCCGGCACCGGGCGCCGGGTCTGGGGAAGGGCGACCAGGGCGGCCGCGCCGGCGAGCGCCGCGCCGATGTCGGCCAGCTGCGGCGACACGAAGTTCGAGGCGAGGAACTGCACGAGCCCGAACGCGACCCCGCAGACGAGCGCGGGCAGCCAGGTGTCCTTCAGGCCGCGCTTGCCGTCGACGATGAGCACCAGCAGCAGTGGCACGACGAGGGCGAGCAGCGGCGTCTGGCGCCCGACGATCGACGAGACCTCCTGCAGCGGCAGGCCGGTGACCTGGGCGAGGGTGACGACCGGGGTGCCCATGGCGCCGAAGGCGACCGGCGCGGTGTTGGCGACCAGCGCGACGACGGCGGCCTTGACCGGGTGGAAGCCGACCGCCACCAGCATCACGGCGCTGATCGCGACCGGCGCACCGAACCCGGCGAGGGCCTCCATGAGCGCGCCGAAGCAGAAGGCGATGATCAGGGCCTGGATGCGCGGGTCGTCGGAGATCCGGCCGAACGAGCGGCGCAGGACGTCGAAGTGCCCGGTCCGCACGGTGAGCCGGTAGATCCACAGCGCGTTGACGACGATCCACATGATCGGCCACAACCCGAACGCGGCACCTTCCAGCGCCCCGGAGACGGCCTGCACGACGGGCATCCCGTAGGCGGCGATGCCGACGACCAGTGCGACGAGCAGCCCGAGGAGAGCGGCGTGGTGCGCCCGCATCCGGACGGCGCCCAGCAGCACGAGGACGGTGGCGAGCGGCAGCACGGCCACGAGCGCGGACAGGCCCAGCGAGCCCAGTGGAGTGAGATCCTGGATGAACACGGGCGACCTCCGTTTTCCACGATGCGAAAACGGCCTTTCGGCGGGTGTCCGAGATCTTCGTCACAAACCAGGCGGTCCGTCAAGAAGTTGAGACCAGTTGGCCCAACGGGTCAGTGGTTCACGGCTTCGGCAGCACGGCGAGCGCGGTCTCGGCGATCGCGCGGATTTCCTCCGGCTCGACGCCGCCCTTGCCCAGTGCTTCGAGGCCGCGCAGCACCGCGAGTACGAGCCCGGCCAGGTGGGCGGGGTCCTGGCCGGCGTCGATGTCGCCCGCGCGCTGCGCGCCCGCGATGCAGGCCGTCAGGTAGTCCTGCAGGTCGCGGAAGGCCCGGCGGGTGCGCGCGGCGACCGCCTCGTCGTGCTCGGCGCACTCGGCCGCGCCCTTCGCGATCAGGCAGCCGCGGCGCTCCCGGTCGGCGGCGACCGACTCGGCGATGGCCCGCACGTGGTCGGCGAGCCGGCGGTAGGCCGTGTCGTCGGGGCCTTCGAGCCGGCGCCGGACGCCGTCGGTCGATTCGGTGCAGTAGTAGTCGTAGACGCGCAGGTAGAGCGCGTGCTTGTCGCCGAAGGCGCCGTAGAGGCTGCCCTTGCCGAGGCCGGTCACGGCGGCGATGTCGTCGACCTTCGTGCCCGCGTAACCGTGCTCCCAGAACTGGTCCCTGGCCGCGCGCAGGACCGCTGCCTCGTCGAAGCTCCGGGGTCTCGCCATGGCCTCAGGGTACCCATTCTTGACTGTCTCGTCCAGAACGGCGTACATTCTGGACGAGACAGTCAAGAACTCGGAGGAGCATTGTGAACCTGCAGAACAAGACCGCGGTCGTGACCGGCGGGGGCACCGGTATCGGGCTCGCCATCGCGAAGCGGTTCGCGGCCGAAGGCGCGCACGTGTTCATCACCGGGCGTCGCAAGGAGGCCCTCGACGACGCGGTCGCCGAGATCGGCGGCGGGGTGACAGCCATCCGGGCGGATTCGGCGAACCTGGCCGACCTCGACGGGGTCTACCGCGCGGTGGCCGAGCGCGGCCGGGGGCTGGACGTCGTCGTGGCCAACTCCGGCGGCGGCAGCTTCGCCCCGCTCGGCGAGATCACCGAGGAGCAGTTCGACACGACCTTCGACACCAATGTCAAAGGCGTGCTCTTCACCGTCCAGAAGGCGCTGCCGCTGCTGAACGCGAACGCGTCGATCATCCTCACCGGCTCGACGGCGTCGAAGCGGCCCGGCCCGGCCTTCGGCGTCTACGGGGCGACGAAAGCGGCGGTGCGCAACCTCGCCCGAAGCTGGGCGCTCGACCTCAAGGGCACCGGCACGCGGGTCAACGTCCTGAGCCCCGGACCGACGCGCACCCCGGGCATGCTGGGCCTGGTGCCGGACGACGAACAGCAGGGTCTGATCGACGGCCTCGTGGCGCAGGTCCCGCTGGGTCGCCTCGGCGACCCGGCGGAGATCGCGGCTGCGGCGCTGTTCCTGGCCTCCGATGAGGCGAGTTTCGTCAACGGCACCGAGTTCTTCGTCGACGGCGGCGCGGCACAGGTCTAGCGCAAGGTCGCGTGGGAAGGCTTGAGGTCGGCGAGGGTGCGGACGCCGAGCAGCTGCATCGTGCGGACCATCTCGGTGCGGAGGATGTCGACGCAGCGCTGGACGCCGCGCTCGCCGCCGGCCATCAGGCCGTACAGGAACGCGCGGCCGATCAGGACCGCGTCCGCGCCGCGGGCGATGGCCGCCACGATGTCGCCGCCGGACAGGATGCCGGTGTCGATCCAGACCTCCGCCTCGCCCTGGACCTCGTCGAGGACCGCCGGGAGCAGCTCCAGGGGGGTCGGCGCGCGGTCCAGCTGGCGGCCGCCGTGGTTGGAGATCAGGACCGCGTCCGCGCCGTGCTTCACGACGTCGCGGGCGTCGTCGACGTTCTGCACGCCCTTGACCACCAGCTTCCCGGGCCAGGTCTGCCGGACCCAGTCGAGGTCGTCGAAGTTCAGCGTCGGGTCGAAGAGCTTGTTCAGCAGCTCCGCGACCGTGCCGTCGAAGTGGCTGAGCGAGGCGAACTGCAGCGGCTCGGTGGTGAGCAGGTTGAACCACCACGCCGGGTGCGTCGCGCCGTCGAGGAACGTCTTGAGCGTGAGCGCCGGCGGGATGGTCAGGCCGTTGCGGACGTCGCGCAGGCGGGCCCCGCCGACCGGGGTGTCCACGGTCAGCATGAGCGTGTCGTAGCCCGCGGCCCACGCCCGATTCATCAGATCTTCGCCGGCGCCGTGATCGCGCCAGACGTAGAGCTGGAACCACTTGCGGGCGCCCGGCGCGGCTTCGGCGAGGTCCTCGATCGACGTCGTCGCCATCGTCGAGAGCCCGACCGGGATGCCGTTGCGCTCGGCGACGCGGGCCACCGCGCGCTCGCCTTCGTGCTGCATCATACGGGTGAACCCGGTGGGGGCGAAGGCGAACGGCAGCGCCGAGGTCTTGCCGAGGATCTCGCGGGTCGTGTCCACATCGGACACCCCGCGCAGCACGTTCGGGTGGAATTCGACGCGGCGGTACGCCTGCCGGGCGCGGCGCAGGCTGTCCTCGAGCTCGGCCGCGCCGTCGGTGTAGTCGAACGCCGCCCGCGGGGTGCGCTTGCGGGCGATCGTCCGCAGGTCGGCGATGGTGTGCGCGTTCGCCAGCCGCCGGTCCGTCGGGTTCAGCACGATCGGCTTCGGCCGCAGGATCTGCTGCAGCTCGCTCGGCTTGGGCAACCGGCGCTTCGTCACCTTCATCACTCCCTACGTGCAGCGGGACCCGGCAGACATCGGATGTCTGCCGGGTCCCGAACCTAGCAGCAGATCACGCGTTCCCGGAATCCGACGTCTGCGGCCCGGCGGCCGTGATGTCGTCGAGCCGGTACTTCGTGGCCGCTTCGAGGACCTTCGCCTGGTCCATCTCGCCGCGCTTGGCGAGGATCGACAGCGCGCCGACGGTGATCGACTCGGCGTCGATCAGGAACTTCCGCCGCGCCGCCGGCCGGGTGTCGGAGAAGCCGAACCCGTCGGTGCCCAGCGTCAGCATGTCGGTCGGGACGTACGGGCGGATCAGGTCCGGCACCGCGCGCATCCAGTCCGACACCGCCACGACCGGCCCGTTCGCGCCCCGCAGCTTCTCGGTGACGTACGGGACGCGTGGCTCGCTGCCCGGGTAGAGCAGGTTGTCGTGGTCGATCTCGACGGCCTCGCGCCGCAGCTCGGTCCACGACGTCGCCGACCACACCGCGGCCCGCACGCCCCACTCCTCGGCCAGCTTCCGCTGCGCCTTCAGCGCGTCCGGCATCGTGACGCCCGAGACCAGGATCTGCACCTCGGGGCCGTCGCCCCCGGGCGCGTCCGCGTACTTGTACAGACCCTTCAGCAGGCCGTCGACGTCGAGGTTCTCCGGCTCGGCGGGCTGCTGGTACGGCTCGTTGTAGATCGTCATGTAGTAGAAGACGTTCTCGCCGTTGCCGTCCGGGCCGGCCTCGCCGTACATCCGGCGCAGGCCGTCCTTGACGATGTGCGCGATCTCGAACGACCACGCCGGGTCGTAGGCCACCGCGGCCGGGTTGGTCGCCGCCAGCAGCAGCGAGTGCCCGTCCGCGTGCTGCAGGCCTTCACCCGTCAGGGTGGTCCGGCCGGCGGTGGCGCCGAGCACGAACCCGCGGGCCATCTGGTCGGCGGCCGCGTACAGGCCGTCACCGGTGCGCTGGAACCCGAACATCGAGTAGAAGATGTAGATCGGGATCATCGGCTCGCCGTGCGTGGCGTACGACGTGCCGACGGCGGTGAACGACGCCGTCGAGCCGGCCTCGTTGATGCCCTCGTGCAGCAGCTGGCCCTTCTCGGACTCCTTGTAGGCCAGCATCAGGCTCGCGTCGACCGACGTGTACGTCTGGCCGTGCGGGTTGTAGATCTTCGCCGTCGGGAACATCGAGTCGAGGCCGAAGGTGCGGGCCTCGTCCGGGATGATCGGGACGACGCGCTTGCCGATCTCGGAGTCCTTCGCCAGCTCGCGGACCAGCCGGACGAACGCCATCGTGGTGGCGACCTCCTGCTTGCCGGAGCCCTTCCGGATGCCCTCGTAGACCTTGTCGCCGGGCAGCACCAGGGCCTTGGCGGCCTTGGGACGGCGTTCCGGCAGGAAGCCGCCGAGCGCCTTGCGGCGGCCGATCATGTACTCGATCTCGGGCGAGTTCGCGCCCGGGTGGTAGTACGGCGGCAGCTTCGGGTTGCGCTCCAGCTCCTCGTCGCTGATCGGGATCCGCTGCGAGTCGCGGAACAGCTTCAGGTCGTCGAGGGTGAGCTTCTTCATCTGGTGCGTGGCGTTGCGGCCCTCGAACGCCGGGCCCAGGCCGTAGCCCTTGATCGTGTGGGCCAGGATCACCGTCGGCTGGCCGTGGTGCTCGAGTGCCGACTTGTACGCCGCGTACACCTTGCGGTAGTCGTGGCCGCCGCGCTTGAGGTTCCAGATGTCGGCGTCGGAGAGGTCCTTGACCAGGTCTTTCGTCCGCGGGTCGCGGCCGAAGAAGTGCTCGCGGACGAAGGCGCCGTCGTTGGCCTTGTACGTCTGGTAGTCACCGTCCGGGGTGACGTTCATCAGGTTGACCAGCGCGCCGTCGCGGTCGGCGTGCAGCAGCGAGTCCCACTCGCGGCCCCAGATCACCTTGATGACGTTCCAGCCGGCGCCGCGGAAGTACGACTCCAGCTCCTGGATGATCTTGCCGTTGCCGCGCACCGGGCCGTCGAGCCGCTGCAGGTTGCAGTTGATCACGAAGGTCAGGTTGTCGAGGCCCTCGCCGGCCGCCACGTGGATGAGGCCCCGCGACTCGGCCTCGTCCATCTCGCCGTCGCCGAGGAACGCCCAGACGTGCTGGTCGTCGGTGTTCTTGATGCCGCGGTCGCGCAGGTAGCGGTTGAACCGGGCCTGGTAGATGGCGTTCATCGGGCCGAGGCCCATCGACACCGTCGGGTTCTCCCAGAACTCCGGCATCAGCCGCGGGTGCGGGTACGACGGCAGGCCGCCGCCCTCACCCGCGTGGCTGAACTCCTGGCGGAAGCCGTCGAGCTGCGACTCGGACAGGCGCCCCTCGAGGAACGCGCGGGCGTAGATGCCGGGGGAGGCGTGGCCCTGGATGTAGATCTGGTCGCCGCCGCCGGAGTGGTCCTTGCCGCGGAAGAAGTGGTTGAAGCCCACCTCGTAGAGGGCGGCCGAGGAGGCGTACGTCGAGATGTGGCCGCCGACGCCGACGCCGGGGCGCTGCGCGCGGTGCACCATGATCGCCGCGTTCCAGCGGATCCAGGCGCGGTAGCGGCGCTCGATGTCCTCGTCGCCGGGGAACCACGGCTCGTTCTCGGTGGGGATCGTGTTGACGTAGTCCGTCGAGGTCAGGGCCGGGACGCCGACGTTCCGCTCGCGGGCCCGCTCGAGGATGCGCAGCATCAGGTACCGGGCTCGCTGCTGCCCGCCCCTCGCCAGAGCCTCGTCGAAGGAGTCCAGCCACTCGGCGGTCTCCTCCGGGTCGATGTCGGGCAGGTGCGCCGCCAGTCCGTCACGGATGACGCGTACGCGTGCCGGGGTCTCCTTGCCGGAGGCGCCGTCGTTCTGCGGGGCCAAGGGGTCTCCTTGCGAAAAGTTGTAGCCGGTGGTGCTCGTACGCGGGGGTGTACGACTCTCCATCGTCGTCTTCCGTCCCGGCTTCCGCACCGCTACTTGGCGGTAACATAGGCCGACCCGGTCGAGCCACTCCCTGCGCGCGGTGTATCGCGCGCGCGTTTTCTTCCTCCCCACCCTAGGGGACGACCCTTCCAGGGGTGGCAGACCGGGGGCGCCAGGCACCCGAAACGCCGTCGCGGGGGGCCGGTCGCGGGCCGTATCCTGCGACACGAGTTGTCAAAGATCCGGTGTGGACGGTTGCGCGCGGAGCCTCACCAGTGTTCGCTATCGGCAACCGGGTAGCCGAGTGTGGCGAAGTCGTACCCTTCGCGGGTGCTGCGAAGCCACGCTCCGTCGTAGTTGGAGGAGTGAAAGCAGTGGTCGCCGCGGGAGACGCTGATCAGAGCAGCGTCGCCGAGAGGCTCGGCATCAAGCCCGAGATGGTGGTCCAGGAGATCGGCTGGGACGAGGACGTCGACGACGACGTCCGCGCGGCGATCGAGGAGCAGATCGGCGGGGACATCCTCGACGAGGACGCCGACGAGGTCATCGACGTGGTGCTGCTCTGGTGGCGCGAGGACGACGGCGACCTGGGCGACGCGCTCATCGACGCCAGGGGTCCCCTGGAGGAGACCGGCGTGATCTGGGTGCTCACCCCCAAGACGGGACAGCCAGGGCACGTCGAGCCGAGCGAAATCGCCGAAGCGGTGCCCGCCGTCGGCCTGGCCCAGACGGCCAACATCAGCGTCGGCCCGAACTGGATCGGCACCCGCCTGGTGTCGCCGAAGTCGAAGTCGAAGCAGCGCTGAGCCGGTCCCGCCGGGCGGACACGATAGGGTTGTCGTCGCAGGCACGTGTCCGTTCGGGAGAGGAAACGCTGGTATGACCGTCGAGGTCGGTTCTGAGGCCCCTGACTTCACGCTCAACGACTACAACAAGCAGCCCGTCCAGCTGTCGTCGTTCCGCGGTGACAAGCCGGTGCTGCTGGTGTTCTACCCGTTCGCGTTCAGCGGCATCTGCACGGGCGAGCTGTGCCAGCTCCGCGACGAGTTCGCGGATTACGACAACAAGGGCGTCCAGGTGCTGGGCGTCTCGGTCGACACGCCGTTCTCGCTGAAGGCGTGGGCCGAGAAGGAGGGCTACCAGTTCCCGCTGCTGTCCGACTTCTGGCCCCACGGCGAGGTGGCTCGCTCGTACGGTGTCTTCAACGAGGACGCCGGTCTGGCGGTCCGCGGCACGTTCCTGATCGACACTGCCGGTGTGGTCCGGTTCGCCGAGGTCAACGCCCCGGGCGAGGCCCGCGACCAGCAGGGCTGGAAGAAGGCCGTGGCGGAACTGGTCTGATCTTCCGGCGGCGGCTCCCTCGCGGGGCCGCCGCCGACCGGGCGCATAGCTCAGCGGAAGAGCACTCGGCTTACACCCGAGCGGTCGCAGGTTCGAACCCTGCTGCGCCCACCAGCGAAAACGGGCCCCCAAGATCATTGAGGGCCCCGCTGACATCACCGATTGACATCAGTCGTCGTCCGCCAGCCGGTCCATCCGCTGTTTGGCCTCGTCCAGGACGTGCCCGAATTCACCCCGCCATGGCCGGCAGCGCCGCTTCGGCGCGGCGCATCGACGTCACCAGCAGGGCCAGCCCCGCGAACAGCACCGCCGCGATCACGCCCGTCACGTTCAGCGCCGTCGTGAACGCCGCCTTCGCCTGCTCGGCCACCGCCGGCCGGGTGACGTCGACGGCGAGTGTGGTGCCCGCCGGGAACGCGCCGCGGTACACCGCCGCCGCGGTGAGGCCGATCAGGGCCATGCCCAGCGAGCCGCCCAGGTAGTTGCCGGTGTCCGCCATCGAGGCCGCCGAACCCGCGCGCTCCGGCGGGACCGAGCCGACCACCAGGCCGATGCCCAGCGCGAACAGCGGGCCCGTGCCCAGCGTCAGCACCGTGATGCCCACCACGACCGGTACCGCGCCGTCGGTGACCGCCAGCAGGCAGCTGCCCGCCGCGGACACCGCCAGGCCGCCCGCGATCGCCGTGGCCGGGGTGAGCCACCGCGTCAGCGACGGCGCCGTCATCGTGCCCGCCGCCACGCCCAGGCCCATCGGGGCGAACAGCAGCGCCGAGACGAGCGGGGAGTGGCCGAGGACACTCTGCAGGTACTGCGTCACCAGCAGGCCGACGCCGGCCATCGCGACCCCGGCGAACACCAGCGCGACCAGCACCGCGGTGAACGGGCGGTTCCGGAACAGCCGCAGGTCCAGCAGCGGCGAGGCGGTGGTCAGCTGACGGCGGGCGAAGACGGCGCCCAGCAGCGTCCCGGCGGTGATCGCCGCGATCGGCAGGCCGAGCGAGCCGGTGGCCAGCTGCTTCAGGCCGAACACGACCAGCAGCACCGCGGCCAGCGAGAGCGCCACACCGGGCAGGTCCAGCCGCCCGGACACCGGCGCGCGGAACTCGGGCAGCAGGAACGGTCCGGCGACGAGCAGCACGGCGACGGCGGGGACGGCGACGAGGAACACCGAACCCCACGAGAAGTGCTGGAGCAGGAAGCCGGCGAACACGGGCCCGGCCGCGCCGCCCGCGAACTGGCAGGTGGCCCAGATCGAGATGGCCTGCCCGCGCTGCTTCGCGTCGCGGAACATGTTCGTGATCAGGGCGAGCGTCGACGGCATCAGCGTCGCCCCGGCCACGCCGAGCGCCCCGCGCACGACGATGAGCATCACCGGCCCGGTCGAGAACGCGGCGACGACCGACAGCAGGCCGAAGGCCCCACCGCCGGCGAGCAGCAGGCGCCGCCGCCCGATCCGGTCGCCGAGGGTGCCCATGGTGATGACGAACCCGGCGACGACGAAGCCGTAGCTGTCGGTGATCCACAGCTGTTCGGTGCCGCTCGCGCCGAGATCCGCGCTCAGCTGCGGCAGGGCGAGGAACAGCGAGGTCATGTCCATCGCGACGAGCAGGGTGGGCAGCACGAGCACCGCCAGCCCGAGCCATTCCCGCCGTCCGGCCGGGTTCTCCATGTCCGCTCCTTCTCCGTGGTCGGTTTCACCTGGAGGTCGGAGCCGTCGCGGAGGACCGGACACGGGCCGCGGAAGATTTTTCCGGGGAGTTCCCGGCCGGTCAGCCGCAGTGCCAGCGCACCACCGCCGTCGCGGGATCCGGTGAGTACACCGTCGCGGTGCCGAAGACGTCACCGTTCTCCGCCACTTCATGAGGCAGGGCGTTCCGGCCGGCCGCCGCGACGGTCTGGGCCGGGCCGCCGTCGGGCGGGAGGTACCGCGTCGACCCGTCGTCCGCGCCGCCCACGATCGCCCCCGCGGAGTTCATCGCCGCAACGTTCCGCAGACCCGGCAGCGCGCGGTCGACCGAGCCGTCGAGGTGCCAGAGGAACGCCCCGGCGTCGCCCGCGTACCCGGCGATCCGCTGCGTCGTGATCACCTCGGGCACCACGTCACCGGAGGGAACCGGCGACGCCATGCCGATCGCGGGACCGCCCTTCGGCAGCACCCGGCCCACGAGGTGACCACCGGTGGACCAGTCGAGGACCGCCGCCGCGACCGTGCCGTTGTCGTCGATGCCGGCCTGGACCTGCCAGGCCGGCGACGGGAGGAGCACTTCGACGGTGCCCGGCGCGTCCGCCGGCCACACGACCGTGGCGTTCACGGGGTTGGCCGCGGTTTCGCCGGCCGCGCCCAGGATGTCGCCGCGTGCGTTGACGGCGAAGGCCTTGGTGTTCGTGTACCCCGGCGGGTCGGGCAGCCGTTCGAAGCCGCCGCCGGCGTACCGGACGGCGTGGTTCAGGGGGAACTCCCCGAACTCCCGCGGATCGGTGTACGAACCGACCGCGACGCCGGACGCGTTGACGTCGGACAGCTCGGTGGGCAGCCCTAACGCGGTGCCGAGCAGGTGCGGGCCGTCGGCACGCCAGACCACGCCGGCGAGCGTCCCGTCGGGTGACATCGACCGCACGGTGGCGGCGATCGCCCCCGCGCCGTCACCCGCGCCCAGGTTTTCGAGCCGGTAGCCGTCGGGCACCGGCAGCGTGGTGGGCGCCCACTGGCACCCCTCCGCCGCTTCGGCGGCCGGTGCCCCGGCCAGGATCCCCCCTGCCAGCACCGCCACGACGATGGCCGCGGTGTACTTCCCCAGTGTTCTCAAGCGTCCTCCTCGGACCTCGGATCAGCTTCTGACCGAACATCGAGGACACTATCGGCGACCACCGACAAAAACGGGATTCCTGTTGCGGCGCAAAGGGTTCGGGCGAAAATCGGTTGCCCGGGCCGCTAGCGTCGAGACGTGAAGATCATCCTGCTGGGAGCCACCGGGCTCGTCGGACGAGCCGTCGCCGCCGCCCTCGAACCACGGCACGAGGTCGTGCCCGTCTCGCGGGCTTCGTCGTTCTCCGCGGACCTGAACGAGCCCGCGTCGCTCGACGCGCTGTTCGAGACCGCCCCGGACGCCGTCGTGTGCTGCGCCGCGAACGTCCCGTTGCGCCCGCTCGCCGAACTGACCGACGCGCAGGTGCTCGACGACCTGCGCGCCAAGCTGCTGGGCCAGGTCGCGCTGGCCCGGCGCGCGGTGGCGCGCCTGCCCGCCACGGGCTCGATCACGCTCACCGGTGGCACGTTCACCGAGCCGATCCCGGGCAGCGGGCTCGGCGCGCTGGTCAACGCCGGGCTCGAGGGCTTCGTCCGGTCGGCCGCCGCCGAGTTGCCGTCCGGTCCGCGGATCAACGTCGTCAGTCCGGGCTGGATCAGCGAGACGCTGGAAGCGATGGGGGAGGACGGCCGCCGCGGGACGCCGGTGGCGGTCGTCGCCGAGGCCTACCGCGCCCTCGTCGAAGGTGAGGCGACCGGCCGCGCCGTCGTGCCGTGAAGCCATAGCGACGTTCCGGGGAAGCGTACGAAGCGGGTGCGGTCACTCGTTGTGCCGCCTGTTTGCGCCGTACGGGTGACGGCGTGGTGGAACTGTCTGGAATTTGTCCATTGGGCAGTGTGAAATCGCATGGTATTGGTGATGGGTGCCGCAAAGTCAGGCCGCGTGGCTGGCCGCCGCGGGATCGGCCGATTCAAAACGGTGACCGGGGAACGGTGACCGTGAGGAGCTACAGTGGAAAGGCGTTGATATCCAGGGCTAGGCTCGGGAGGCGCCGCGATGCTCGACAGGTTGGTCGGTGCTCTCGACGATTACGTGGCCGAGTACGGCTATGGCCGCCTTGGCGCGGGTGTCGTGACCTTCTTCGGTGTCGGCAGCATTCTCAGCACACTCTTCGGCACCACCTGGTTTCGCTTGACGAGCGTGACCGCGGTGGCCGTGGCCGCGGTACTGGTGCTGCTCTTGGGCATCGCCGAGCGCCGGCGGCTCTATGCGAGGATAGAGCGCGACGCCGGAATGATCAATCGTTACGTCAATCTCGTGAACCCGCAGAACCCCTTCCATGTGAAGAAGTGGCGTCAATTGGTGGAGATCGCGCCCAACGGCGACTGCGTCATCCGCATCGAGCAGAAGATATCACCGGTCAGCGACGCCGAGCCGCACTTCGTGAAACTGAACTGCATCTACTATGGTTCGGCATCCCTCGGCGATCGGGCGAAGAGGCGGGTCAAGCACTATGCCCACTTTCGGAACGGTGGCGGCAAGAATCGCGACGTCCGCGCGTACTCGACGTACTCGTGGGCTCAGTCCGCCGACGGAAAGCCCAAGCACAATGTGATCGTTCACCTGACGAGCAAGGTCCAGGAAGGCGACACGGTGACGGTCGAATGGCGGTGGCCGAAATTTTCGGCGGACCTCCGGTCCGCTCGCTCGCCCGAGCTCTTCGACGTCCTCTTCACCAATCAGGTCATCGACTTTCGTTACGAGATCCGGATCAAGGACGCGGGTGGTGTGCAGCCCGCCGTCACCCGTCGCGGCCTGCGGACGGTCGACGAGCACTGGGACGGTGACGACTATGTGGTGGTCTTCGTGGCTCGCAGGCCGGATCTGGGCACCTGTATCGGGGTGGAGCTGGACATGCAGCCGCGCTCACGAAAACAGGCTGTCTAGCCACCGCTAAACAGCCTGTTTTCGTGATTTCTGTCAGAGTTGAAAGAGGCGAAAGCCTCCTCCACCCTCCGTTCCGCCTGTCATGTGATCTCCGATTGAGTACGTGTGCACTTCGGCTCTTCTCGTCGAGTCGGCGAGAAGGGTTGCGACGTTACACCGGTGGATCATGGTGGACAACCGGAAGCCTGATCCGGTGAACTTCGCTGCGCAATCCTGCGCGGACGCTGTGGATATGAACCTACGTCGGAGCGGTCGTGCGCCGGTGGAGGCCGGACGTCAGGCCGAAACCGGCGCCGCGTGCCAGGCGTGCTCGGCGAAGGTGTCGTCGAGCGGGGCGCGGGTGAGCCGGTTCGCGTACGTCGACAGCGTGTAGGTCCCGATCCCCAGCACTACCTCCAAGGCGTTGCGCTCCGTGTAGCCGGCGCCGGTGAAGGCCTCCAGCTGCGCGGCCGGGACCTCGCCGCGGGTGTCCATGACCGCGTGGACGAAGACGCGCAGCGCCTCCAGCCGCGGCTCCGGCAGCGGGGACCCCGCCCGCAGCGCCGAGACCAGTTCGGGGGCGGCGGACAGGCGGGTCAGCGTGGCCGTGTGCATCGCCACGCAGAGGTGGCACTCGTTGCGCGCCGCCACCGTCATGATCAGCACCTCGCGTTCCAGCGGGGTCAGGGTCGTGGCCTCGAAGATCGCGCTGAGCTTGAGGAACCCGTTCAGCAGTTCGGGTGAGGTCGCCAGCCGGGCGACGGCGGACGGTACGCGGCCGAACTTCTTCGCGGTGGCCACCATCGCGGGGCGGGCGGCGGGCGGTGCAGACTCCGGGGTGTGATCGGCGAACAAGGCGTCTCCCGAGATAGGATCGTCAACGTGGTTGTCGAAACCGTAAACCAGGTTGTCGAATCTGGCAAGCCCGCATGACCGGCACCCCGGGGTACGAGCTGCCCTTCCTGCTCTTCGGCGGCTTCCGCACGCTCATCGACCGCCTGCACGCCGAGCTCGCCCGCCGCGGCCACCCCGGCGTGCGGCCGTCGTACGGCTTCGCCATGCAGGCCGTCGGCGCGCAGGGGGTGACGGCGTCCGAGATCGGCCGCCGCCTGGGTGTTTCCAAGCAGGCGGCGGGCAAGACCGTCGAACGGCTCGAGGCGCTCGGGTACGTCGAACGCGCCGACGACCCGGCCGACGCACGCCGCAAGATCGTGCGGCTCACGGCCCACGGCGTCGACGCGCTCAGGAAGTCGGCGGAAATCTTCGACGAGCTGCGCGCGGACTGGGCCCGGACAGTGGGCGCGGAGCGGATCGCGGCGCTCGAGGACGACCTGCGGGCGGTCGTCGACCCGGCGGCGTACCGGCTGGACGCCGCCGGGTGGCTGGCCGGCTAGAAGCCGCAGCCCGGGTTCGGGGCGTCCTCCGACAGCGGGCTGCCCGCCGGGAGCACGTACAGGACCTCCAGCACCAACGGCGTCGACCCGAGGTTGCGGCCGATGTGCACCAGGTCCGGCTCCTCGGTGAACGCGCGTCCGGCGCGGTAGACGCCGTCGACGCTGCAGTCGGCCGTGTTGTGGGTGAGCGTGCCGGACTTCACGTACGCGTACAGCGTGCCGTCGTGGAAGTGCCAGCCCGTGTAGCCGCCGGGCTGGATGGTGACCTCCCGCAGCGTGTAGTCGGTGTGCCCGATGGTCTTCTGGGCCAGGATCGTGCCGGTGACGCCGCTGCCGGGCGTCGCGGACGCGGTCGAGGGCAGCACGAGGACCGCGGCGAGGGCGGCCATGACGACGGTGATCGGCTTGCGCATCGGCCCAAGCTACCGCGTCCGGGCGTGCCCTCGGGGGCAGTGTTGCGGGTAGCGTGCGCCCATGGACGCGGACGTTTTCGGGCAGGTCCTCGGCGCGGTGCGGGACTTCGTGCGCAAGGAAGTCGTGCCCCGCGAGGCCGAGATCGACGAACGCGACGAGATTCCCGCCGAAATCCGGGAAAAGGCCGCCGAGCTCGGGCTGTTCGGCTGGGCGCTGCCGGAGGAATACGGCGGGCTCGGCCTCGGCATGGCCGAAGACGTGCGGCTGGCCGTCGAGCTCGGCTGGACGACGCCCGCCTTCCGGTCGCTGTTCGGCACCAACAACGGCATCGCCGGCCAGGCGATCGTGCACCACGGGACGCCGGACCAGCGCGCCCGCTGGCTGCCGCGGCTGGCCGCCGGCCAGGCGATCGCGTCGTTCGCGCTCACCGAAGCCGAGGCGGGCTCCGACCCGGGCGGCCTGACCAGCCGCGCGGTCCGCGCCGGCGACCGCTACCGGCTCTCGGGCACCAAGCGGTTCATCACCAACGCCCCGCTCGCCGAAGTGTTCGTCACGTTCGCGCGCACCGATCCGGAAAGCACCGGCAGCCGCGGCATTTCCGCGTTCCTCGTGCCCGCGGGCGCGCCCGGCGTCACCATCGGCCCGCACGACACGAAGATGGGCCAGGCCGGCGCGTGGACGTCGGAGGTCGTCTTCGACGACGTCGAGCTGTCCGCCGACGCGCTGGTCGGCGAAGAGGGCGAGGGTTTCGGCATCGCGATGGCCTCGCTCGCCCGCGGCCGCCTGCACATCGCGGCGCTGTGCGTCGGACTGGCCGAACGAGCGCTCGCCGAAGCCGTCGAATACGCGCGGACCGCGCGCCAGGGCGGCCGGGTTATCGGCGAATACCAGCTGGTGCAGGCGCTGCTCGCGGAGTCCCACGCCGAACTCGCGGCCGGCCGCGCGATGGTCCACGAAGCGGCGGCGAAGTACGACTCGGGCGAGGACCGCAAACTCGGGCCGTCGTCGGCGAAGCTGTTCTGCACCGAGATGCTCGGCCGGGTCGCGGACCGCGCGGTGCAGGTGCACGGCGGGACGGGGTACGTCCGCGGTGTCACGGTCGAGCGCATCTACCGCGACGCGCGGCTGTTCCGGATCTACGAAGGCACCAGCGAAATCCAGAAGCTCGTGATCGCGCGGCAGCTGCTCAAGGGCTGAGCTTGCGCTGGAGTCCGCTCCAGGTCGTAGCGTCGGCGGCATGACCACCGCACAGCACAGGATCGGCTCGGGTTTCGGCGCCTCCACCACGGCGGCCGAAGTCCTGGCCGGCCGCGACCTGACCGGCAGGCTCGCCGTCGTCACCGGCGGCTACTCCGGCATCGGCCTGGAAACCACGCGCGCGCTGGCGGGCGCGGGCGCGCACGTCGTCGTCCCGGCGCGGCGCCGCGCCACGGCCGAAAAAGCGGTGCAGGACATCGAAAACGTGGAGATCGACGAACTCGATCTCGGCGACCTCGAGAGCGTCCGCGCCTTCGCCGAGCGCTTCCTGGCTTCGGGACGCGGGATCGACGTCCTCATCGGCAGCGCGGGCATCATGGCCTTGCCGGAGACCCGCGTCGGACCGGGCTGGGAGGCGCAGTTCGCCACCAACCACCTCGGGCACTTCGCGCTGGTGAACCGGCTCCGGCCGGCATTCCGCACCGGAGCCCGGGTGGTTTCGGTGTCCTCGCGCGGCCACCACTACGGCCCGGTGCGCTTCGACGACCTGAACTTCGAGCGGGGCTACGACAAGTGGCTCGCCTACGGCCAGGCGAAGACGGCGAACGTGCTCTTCGCGGTGCAGCTCGACAAGCTCGCGCGAGACCGCGACGTCCGCGCGTTCGCCCTGCACCCCGGCCGGATCCTCACCGACCTCGTGCGCCACCTGGACCGCCAGGAGCTGGTCGACGCGGGCATGGTCGACGAGTCGGGCCGGGTCACCGGCGGCGCGAAGACGCCGGAGCAGGGCGCGGCGACCCAGGTCTGGGCCGCGACGTCCGCGCAGCTCGACGGCCTCGGCGGGGTGTACCTCGAGGACTGCGACATCGCCGAGCCCGCGCCGGCGGACGGCACCCGCACGGGGGTGAAGGACTACGCGGTCGACCCGGTGCTCGCCGAACGCCTCTGGACGGTGTCCGCCGAGCTGACCGGTGTGAACGCCTTCTAGAGCTTCTCGACTTCCCGCGCCAGCAGGTCGATCTCGTCCTCGGTGTTGTAGTAATGCACCGACGCCCGGACCATGTCCGGCAACGCCCGTGCGGTGAAGTCGTACTGCGCCGAGGTGCGCGTCGACAGCGACGTGTTGATGTTCGCCTCCGCCAGCCGGGCCTTGACCTCCGCCGCCGGGGTGCCGTCGACGCTGAAGGTGACCAGGCCGCACTTGCGCGCTCCGGCGTCGTGGACCCGGGCGCCCGCTTCGGCCAGCCGGTCCCGCAGCGTCGCCGCCAGAGAGGCGACGCGGGACTCGATCGACGGCAGGCCCCATCCGAGGGCGTAGTCGATGGCCGCGCCGAGGCCGAGCACCGCGGCGAAGTCGCGTTCCCACACCTCGAAGCGCTTGGCCGTCGGGTCGACGACGTACTCCTCCGGCGCTTCCCAGCTCGCCGAGTGCAGGTCGAGCATGGCCGGCTCCAGCCGCTCGCGCAGCCGCGGGTGCACGTAGAGGAAGCCGGTGCCGCGCGGCCCGCGCAGGTACTTGCGGCCGGTCCCCGACAGGGCGTCGCACTTCAGGCGCGTGACGTCGAGGTCGAGCTGGCCCGCCGACTGGCACGCGTCCAGCAGGAACGGGATGCCGGCCGCCGCCGCGACCGCGCCGATCTCCTCGGCCGGGTTCACCAGCCCGCCCTGGGTGGGGACGTGGCTGACGGCGATCAGCTTGACGTCGCCGTCGACGCGCCGCTTCAGCTCTTCGACGTCCAGCTGCCCGGACCCGTCGTCGCCGATCACTTCGACCACCGCGCCGGTGCGCCGGGCGACCTGCAGGAACGCGATCGCGTTGCTGGCGTACTCCGCCCGCGAGGTGAGGATCCGGTCGCCGGGGCCGAACGGCAGCGCGTAGAACACCGCCTGCCAGGAGCGGGTCGCGTTGTCGGTGAGCGCGATGTCGTCGCTGCCCGCGCCGAGCAGCCGGGCGACCGACGCGTAGACCGCGTCGAGGCGATCCGCGGCCCCGGCGGCGGCTTCGTACCCGCCGACGAGCGCTTCGTGGCGCAGGTACTCGACGACGGTGTCGGTCACGACCGCCGGGGGCAGCGCCGCGCCCGCGTTGTTGAAGTGGACCACCTCGGCGCAGCCCGGGGTCTCGCGGCGCGCGCGTTCGACGTCGAAGGTCATAGCAACTGAATACAGTAGATAGGTATTGTATGCAATACTGGGCGACATGGCCCGCACTCCGTTGCGCAGCGACCTCATCGAGCAGATCACCGCGCGCGTGCTCGACCGGCGGCTCGCGCCCGGCGCCCGCGTCAACGAGGTGCACCTGGCCCGCGAGCTCGGCGTCAGCCGGACGCCTCTGCGGGAGGCGCTGATCGGGCTCGCCGACCGCGGCCTGCTGGTGTCCGCGCCCGGCCGGGGGTTCCTGGTGCCGCCGTTCGACCCGGACGAGGCACGCCGGCTCTACCCGCTGGTGGCCGAGCTCGAAGCGCTCGCGCTGCGCTGGACGTCGCCGCTGGAGCTGGCCGGGCTGCCGGACGCGCTCGACGCCGTCGCCGGCGAAATGGCCCGTTCCGACGGTGGTGATCTGTCCGCATTGGACGATCGGTGGCACGCCCTGCTGCTGTCCCGCTGCCCGAACCCGCACCTGCTGCGGCTGATCGAGCAGACGAAGCCGCTGCTCAAGCGCTACGAATCGGCGTACTTCGCCCGGCGCGACCACGCCGGGGAGAGCATCGGCGAGCACCGCCGCATCGCCGCGGCCCTGCGCGACGGCGACCTCGCCACCGCGTCCTCGGTGCTGGTCGCGAACTGGGTGAAAGCCTTGGCGTACCTGGGGAAGGACGAAAGATGATCATCGCGCACCTGAGCGATCTGCACATCGACGGCGGGCAGCGGGCGGAAGACCGCGTCGCGGCGGTGCTGGGCTACCTCGGCGAGCTGCCGGTCGACGCCGTCGTCGTCACCGGCGACATCGCCGACCACGGCACCGCGGAGGAGTACGTGCGGGCCGCCGAACTGCTGAAGCACCCGGCGCCGGTGCTGATGTGCCCGGGCAACCACGACGTCCGGGCGGCCTTCCGCACCGGACTGCTCGCGCTCCCGGCGTCCGACGGCCCGATCGACCTCGCCCACGAGGTCGGCGGCGTGCTGTTCGCGCTGTGCGACTCGACGATCCCGGGCCGCGGCGCGGGTTTCCTCGCCGACGAGACCCTGGCGTGGCTCGACAGCGTCCTCTCCGGCGGCGACGGCCCGGCGTTCGTCGCGTTCCACCACCCACCGGTCGAGGTGGGCGTCCCGCTGGTGGACGCGATCCGCCAGTCCGGCGAGGACAGGCTGGCGGCCGTGCTGGCCCGCCACCCGCGAGTGAAGGCGCTGCTGGCCGGGCACGTGCACACGGGCGCGTCGACGACGTTCGCCGGTGTCCCGCTGCGCATCGCGCCCGGCGTCGTCTCGGGTTCGCTGCTGCCGATCGAGCCGGGTGGCGACAGCGGCTGGACCGAGGGCGGGCCGCTGGAGTACGACCGCCCGCCGGCCGTGCTGCTGCACGTCCTCCACGACGACGGCCGGGTGACCAGCCACCACCGGACGGTCCCGCGCTGACGGCTCAGCCGGAGATCTTCGCCTGGTAGACCGTGTTGCCGCAGAACGCGCCGCCGTAGCCGGTGACCTCGATGCTGCCGGAGACGCCGCTGCCGGCGGTCACCCGCAGCCGTCCCGACACCGGGAAGAACGGGCAGGCCGCGATGCTCGATGACGACGTGAAGACGTTGCCACCGGTGGCGGCCATGTTCTCCACGGGCTCGACGGTGACCCTGTCGCCGTCCACGTCGACGGTCGCCAGGTCGAGGTGGGCCTTGCCGGCGCCGGGGGCGCAGCCGGAGTTCGAGCCGAACCAGATGGCGCCGGGTTGCGGCCGACCGGCCGGGTTGCCGGAGACCAGGCACACGTCGACCGGGTTGACGTCGTTCGTGGTGCCGGTCGAAGAGATCGTCTCGACGATGCGCAGCGTCGCGGACCGGCGGAACGAGGTGCCCGAGACCGAGCCGGAAATCGTGACGTCCCAGGAGCCGGAGGGCGTCCGGCTCGCTTCTTCGGTCTCCGAGGTGGTGGTGGTCGTCTCTTCTTCGGTGGTCGGGGTTTCCGAGGTGCTCTCCGGCGTCGTCTCGGTGGTGGTCTCCGGCGTTTCCGTCGGCGTCGCGGTCGTCGACGGCGTTTCCGTCGTCGAAACCGGCGCCGGGCTCGCGACCTGTTCGACGCCGCCGCAGCCGGCGGTGAGCAGCAGCCCGGCGGTCAGCGCGGCGACGATCTTTCGGTTGCTGATCAAGGGAATCCCGATCTGACAGAGGCGGGGCGGTGCTGTCACCGGCGTAGACGCGGGCGGCCGCGGAGACGTTACGGCGGAGTTTGTAACGGCTTGGCCCGCCGGCGCGACTCCCGGACGCAGGCGCCCGGCCGGGCGTTCGTCCACAGTGGAGGATCGGGTGCCGGGCGTTGTCCGTCGCGCGGGAGTGCACGCGCTCGGGGTGATCGCGGGCACGCTGCTGCTCGGATTCGTCCTCTTCCTGAGCCGGCCGGCCGCGCCGGTGCCCGAAGTCCCGCCGCCGCCGTCCGCGGTGGACGTCCCGGCGCGGGGAAGCGACCGGCAGTGGGACCTGAGCGGCGCCCGGGTGGGTGACGACGGCACCGGCTTCTTCACCGGCGAGATCACTGTGACGAACCGGGCGGACCGGCCGCGGACCGGGTTGTTCCGGCTGACCCTCTTCGTCGGCGGCGTGCAGGTGGCGGAGTTGTTCGGCCAGGCGCGATCGGCGGTCGCCGCGGGCGCGACGGTGGTGGTCGAGCTCGGGCTCGGCGGGAAGTTCGTGCCCGGCCCGTACGAGGTGGAGTTCCACGAAGCGTTCGCATAGAAGGGGTGGAGCGGGTGAGCGACGAGGTCATCGGCTGGGCGGTCCGGCTGGCGGCGGAGGTGGCACCGGACGAGGCGGAACTGGTCCCGTCGATGACGGTGGCGTACCTGGCGGGCGGTGCGGCGCGGCGGGAGCTGTTCGCGCGCACGAACGCGGCCCCGGGCGGCTTCGACGTGACCGCGCCGATCGTGCTGTTCCCGCACGTGCTGGCGGCGGTGACGGTGACCGGCCCCGCGATCTGGGCGGCGCTGGGCGGCAACGCGAGCAGCATTTCGACCCTGCTGAAGAACCTCGGCGACCTGTGGGACCGCCGCCGCGCGAAGCGGGCCCCGGCCGCGGAACCGCAGGCGCCCGGGCTGCCCGAGCTGAACCACCTGATCGACGCGATCAGCGCCGAGCTGACGGCGGCGGGGCTGCCGGAGACCGACAGCGAGGTCCTGACGTTCCGCATCGTCCGGGCCCTGATCAAGGACGGCGCGGGCACCCGGGCCTTCCTGGCCGCGGCCCCACCGGAGGAACCAAGCCGATGACGGGCGGCGACGCTCGGCAGGGCGTATCCGCGCCACTCCCGCGAACCCTCACCCCACCCCTGTCGCCGGCGCCGCCCTGGCTGCTTTTCTGGTTCCTCACCGCCCTGTGCTGGACCGGGCCCCGGCAGTTCCCGGCCTGGCGGGACACCCTGCTCGACCTCCTCGGTGGCACCCCGAACCCCGCCGCCACCGTTCCCGGCAGCGACCTGCTGCGGGTCGCCGGGCTCGTCGATCTCCTGCCCGCCCTCGTGCTGCTCGCCGCCGTCGTCACCGTGGCCGGGGCCGGCGTGCGCGGGCGGCTCGTCGAACGCCGGTACCGGCTGACCGACGACCTCCGTACCCCGAGCCTCGCCGCCATCACGGCCTACGCGCGGGCCCGGCTGCCCGGCGTCGAAGTCCGGGCCAACCTGCGGCGCACCGATCTGCTGGCCTTCGCCTACCTCCGCCGCCCCCGGCGGCCGCGGCTCGCCGTCTTCGCGCCGCTCGTCGTGCTCTGGCGGCGGGACCGCGCCGCCGCGGAAGCCGTCGTGCGGCACGAACTCGCGCACTGCCGGCAGGGCGACACCTACCTCGCCGGGGCCACCAGCCCGCTCGCCTTCGTCGTCCGGCACTGGTTCGGCCTCTTCGCCTGGGCCGCTGTCGTGCCCGTCGGGGCGGTGTGGTTCGCCGACGTCCTCGACGGGGCCGTGCACTCCGCCGGACAGCTCCTCACCGGCCTGGGCCTGATGCTGCTCAACGCGCTCGGGCTGCTGCTCGCCGCCATCACGCTGCCCGTCGCCGGTGCGTGGAGCGCCGAGTTCGCCGCCGCGCCCGCCGCCACCGCCGACCTTCGAGTTGTACGCCTCGTCGCCGCCGAAGTTCATC
>NZ_JBSGAI010000028.1:0-139822 GCF_053600695.1 Amycolatopsis sp. NPDC005003
GCGTTCCTCATCGCTCAACATCAACGGTGGCAGCGTCGGGCTTGGCATCACCGCATCCTAAACGCTGGCCACGAAATTCAGACTCAGGACACTAGAGCGACGACGTCAGCCCGCGGGCCCGCAGCACCGCGCGCTCCAGCGGGCGGAACACCAGCAGCTCGATCCCCACGCCGACCAGCAGGATCAGGAAGATCGCCGCGATCACCGTCTCCATGCTGTTGAACGACGAGCCCTGGTTCAGGTACGCGCCGAGGCCGACGCCGAGCTGTGGGGACAGCGCGATCAGCTCCGCCGCCATCAGCGAGCGCCACGAGAACGCCCAGCCCTGCTTCAACCCGGCGAGGAAGCCCGGCAGCGCCGCCGGCAACAGGATGTGGCGGGCCGACGACAGCCGGTTCGCGCCCATCACCTGGCCGACGCGCGGGAGGATCGGGGGGATCTGGTCGATGCCGGACACCAGGCCGTTCGCGATCGACGGGACCGAGCCCAGCAGCACCACGAAGTAGATCGCCGCGTCGTTGATCCCGAACCACAGGATCGCCGCCGGGACCCAGGCCACCGACGGGAGGCTCTGCAGGCCGGTCAGCAGCGGGCCGATCGCCGCCCGGACCACGCGGACCTTCGCCACGACCAGGCCGAGCGGGGTACCGATGAGGACGCCGGCGAGGAAGCCGAGCGCGGCGCGGTGCACCGACGTCCAGACGAAGCCGAACACCTTGCCGTCGACGACGATGCCCCAGAACTCGTTCCACACCGAAGCCGGCGACGGCAGCTGCGACTCCGGCCAGAAGGCCGCCGCCCAGAGGACCTGCCAGATGACGAGCAGCACGACCAGCGCGCCCACCGGCGGCAGGAAACCCCAGGCGAACCGCTTCCAGAAGCCGGGACGACGTTCGCCGACGGGGGCGTCGAGCGAATCCAGTCCGGCGCCGACCGCGTCCAGGTCGGCCTCCGCGGACCGGTCAAGCTGCGGCATGGGTGCTGATCACCTCACGCAGGTGCCCGGTGATTTCCTCGGTCAGCTCCTCGGCGTCGGCCAGCGGCACGTCCGTCCACTCGCGCACGACCCGGCCGGGCCGCGACGACAGCAGCACCACGCGCCGGCCGAGCCGGACCGCCTCGCGCACGTCGTGGGTCACGAACAGCACCGACGTGCCGGTGCTGCGGTAGACGCGCAGCAGCTCGCCCTGCAGGACGTCGCGGGTGATGGCGTCGAGCGCGGCGAACGGCTCGTCCATCAGCAGCAGCGACTGCTCCGGGTCGCCGCCGACGCGCAGCGTCGCGGCCAGGGCGCGGGCCAGCGCGACGCGCTGCCGCATCCCGCCGGACAGCTCGTGCGGCCGCTTGCCGCCCGCGCCGTTCAGCCGGACCAGGTCCAGCAGCTCGGCGGCCTTTTCGCGGCGCTCGGCGCGGCCGAACCCGGCCAGCCGCAGCGGCAGCTCGACGTTGCGGGCCGCGGTCAGCCACGGCATCAGCGCGGCCTCCTGGAACATCACCGCGGGCCGCGAGGTGTTCAGCGTGATCTCCCCCGCCGACGGCGCGTCCAGCCCGGCGACCAGGTTCAGCAGCGTGCTCTTGCCGCAGCCGGACGCACCGAGCAGGCAGACGAACTCGCCGGGCGCGACCGTCAGGTCCACGCCGTCGAGCGCGACGACCGCGCGGCCTGCCGTGCCGAAGGTCTTGCGCACGCCGTCGAGCCGGACCGCGGTCGCGCCGGTGAAGCTGCTGCGGCCGGTGGGGAGGGTCGTGGTCATCGCTGACTGCCTCTCACTTGATCAGTTCGGGGGCGTCGACGGCGGGCAGGTTCTTGGCCTTCAGCACCTCGTTCAGCGGGCCGAAGTCCGCGAAGCCCTTCAGCGCGACCGCCGACTTGACCACGCCCGCCGTCACCGAGTCCTGCGCGAGCTGGGGGAATTCGGCGGCGATGGGGTCGGTGGTCAGCTCGATGCCGGAGAAGGCGCGGTCCAGGACCGCTGCGCTCAGGGTACTGCCGGCCAGCTCCTTGAGCGCGCCGTTGACCACGGTCTTCGCGTCCGCCGGGTTGGCCTTGGCCCAGTCGATGGCGGCGAGCTCGCCCTTGAGGATCGCGCGGACGGTGTCCGGGTGCTGCTGCAGGAACTCGCTGCGCACGATGACGACGGTGGTCGGGAAGCGGCCGCCCGGCCAGAGCGTCTTCTCGTCGACCAGGACCTTCGCGCCGGCGTCGAGGACCAGCCGGGACGCCCACGGCTCGGGCAGCCACCCGCCGTCGACCTCGCCCTTCTTGAAGGCGTCGAGCGTCTTCGGGTTTTCGAGGTTGGTGATCTTGACCTGGTCGGTCAGCTGCTTTTCGGCGAGGAACTTCTTGAGCGCGACGTCCTGGGTGTTGGCCAGCTGCGGCGTCGCGATGTTCTTGCCCTTGAGCCCGTCGACGCCGGTGATGTCCGGTTTGACGACCAGCTGCGCGCCGCCCGAGACGGCGCCGGAGACCAGCTGGATGGCGCCCTTCGACTTGGTGAAGGCGTTGATCGCCGGGCCGGAGCCGATGAAGGCGACGTCGAGGGAGCCGCCGATCAGGGCGTTGACCTCTTCGGGGCCGGCGTTGAAGGTCTGGGTGGTGAGCTTGGTGGAGCCGAGCTCGGTCTTGAAGAAGTCCTTCTTGACACCGATCAGCGCGGGCGCGTGGGTGACGTTCGGGAAGAACCCGACCCGGACCTCGCCGGCGGCGCCCTGGTTCGCGGCGGGCGCGGCGCTGCTGTCGGCGCGCGAACAGCCCGCGAGCGCGCCCAGTACGGTCAGGGCGGCCAGCGCCGAGGCCAGAGTTCTCCGGGAGGTGCGCACGTCAGCATCGCCTTTCGTCGGTGTCCGGGGGGAGGTTCGCACGGTCACCCACTCAGGCGCATAGCCATCCGCATCCCGAGACATCCGGTGAGATTTCTTGACATCGGCAGCCTCGGCGCCTAGAGGCTCCGGAGAAAGTCGCGGCCGCGGGCAACCGCTTGAGTCACCCGGACGTGGTACAGGGTGGACCACGGATTCGGGAGGAAGACATGACGAGCAGGGGCCAGGGAGCCGCCGGCGTCCGCGTGGCGCTGGTCGTGTTGTTCATCGGGCTGGGCCAGGCGTCCTTCGAGTGGCTCAGGTCACTGGGGATGGACGCGCTGACGAGCTTGGTGGTGTGGGCGATCCCGGTCGTCGCGGCCGCGGCCGTGGCGCTGGTGCTGTGGGTGGCGTCGGACCGGGCGTTCGCGTTGCGCACCTGGCTGCCGGTGTCGATCTGCATCCCGGTGTACCTGGGCGGGGCGTTCGGCCTGGCGACCGGAACGGCGAGCCTGGTGGCGTCGATCGTCAGCGGGGTCGGGCTGGGGATCGCCGCGGTGGCCGTCGCCGGGCTGATCCGGTCGAGGCGCCGGGTCGAGGCAGGTCAGTAGGGGTTTCGGGCGGGTTGCCCACATGTCGGCGGGGGTGTGGACAACCCGCTGTTCGCGGCGGTTTCGTCGGTGGGGGCCGGTAGACTGGACTTGGGCACGCCCCCCTGGGAGGGCGGCTTTTAGGGTGGTTGCAACACCTGAGTGGTCAGGAGTTGCCTCGTGCTCAGACGAGATCGAGATCGTGCCCCGGGCTGCCTTTCCCGCGGTCCTGGTCGGCCTGGCAGACCGTTGACTGCGGAGCGGGTGGCCTACTTTGGCCTGGTGGACGCAGGGACAGGCACGAGGGAAGCGGCCCGGCGGGTCGGGGGTCAACTACCGGACCGCGAGACGCTGGCGGGCCGAGGCGGCCCAGGCTGCGGCGACACCGGCTGAGGTGTCCTCGCGGTTCTTGAGCATGCAGGAGCGGATCCGGATCGCCGACCGGGTCCGCCGGCCCGGCGTCTCGCTGCGGGCGATCGCGTCCGAGCTGGGCCGTCCGGTCTCGACGGTCAGCCGGGAGCTAGACGAGTAATGCGTAACTCGGTTAGTGGCCGGGTGATGCCCCCTCAAATGACGGAGCTGGGTGGTCATCCCGTCGCCTGAGGCCTGAAAATCACTTTGAGCCGGGCCCGCAACCAACAGACTGACGTGACCAGTCGACGCAGGCTTGCGGGCCCGGCTCAAAGTGATAGGCCTCGTTCAGGCGACGGGATGACCACCCCGCGGCCCACCTCCAGAAGGTGAGGTGGCAGCGGTAGTTGTGATCATCCCGGAGCCTGCCCGTCCGGCGAGGACATGCTTTTTCTTCTAAGCCGCGGCAGAGCGGGTCCGACCTCCCCCGCCCCTCCGGTGGGAGTTTCAGTCGCCGCCCGGGTTCGTCAAGGCGGGAAAGCGTGCCTTGACCAACCCGACCGCCGACTGAAGAGAAGGCTGGGATGAGGGGCGGGGGAGGTCTGGTGACGTCGTGGTCGGCTTGCGCTCCCGGCCGCCGGTTCGCGTGCTGGCCCGGACGGCCTGCGCCGTTGGTCGGCTTGCGTTGCCGGCCGCCGGTCCGCAACGACGAAGCACCCCCGGAGAGGTGCGGGTCTGCCAATCACCCGAGCGGGAACAGCCGAGCAACCGCAGCCATCGCGCTTCGGAGATGAACAGGATGTCCGCCGACCGAGTTACGCATTACTCGTCTAGCCCGCAACCAGCAACCCGATGGCACCTATCAACCGCATGCCGCGCACGAGCTGGCCGCCGGTCGGCGGGGCGGCGTGGTGAGTCGCTCGGCACCGGCGAGGCGGAAGCCCTCGGCGGCGGGGCCCTTTCAGGGTGGCTCACCGACGTGGGCGGCTGGCTGACCGCCGTGAGCGGCAGGCTGCCACCCAGACCTCCCCACCGCCCCGATCCGAAGCCCCAACACGGCCGGTAGCGCCGGGTCAAGGCACGCTTTCCCGCCTTGACGCGGCACTGCCGGCCGTAGTCACAATCCCGGCTTCGGGGTGGCGGGCACCGCCTCCGGCTTCGAGATGGCGGGCACCAACCTGCCCGTGGGCCGGAGAGACCCGGGGCACTGAGCCTTCGGACCGCCCGAGCCCTCAGCTCCGAACCCCACCATGACCTGCACAACGACCCTGCCCGGGCGAGTGGGAACCGCTTTCCCGGCGGGCCGCCTCCCGAGTCCATCAGCGGCGCAGCAGGAGTGACACGTCACCGAACTCGTGCCACAGGTAGCGCTCCGCCACCGCCGCCTCGTACGCCTTCCGGACCACCTCCGTCCCGGCCACCGCCTCCAGCAGCAACAGGTGGGACGCCTCCGGGGCGTGCAACCCCGTGACGATCCCGTCCACCACCCGCGCCGGCCGCTGCGGGCCCAGGACCAGGTTCGTCCAGCCCTCCGCCGCGCGGACCTCGCCTTCGGCGGCCGCCGACTCCAGTGCCCGGGCCGCCGTCGTGCCCACCGCGATCACCCGGCCCCCGCGAGCCCGGACCCACGAGACCAGCGCCGCCGTGGTCGGGGGTACGCGGTACCTCTCCGCCTGAGGTGGCTCCGCCGCCTCCGGTGACGACACCCCCGTGTGCAGCAGGAGCGGGACGAACAGCACCCCGTCCGTCACCAGCCGCGTCACCAGCTCCGGCGTGAACGGCCGGGCCGCCGAGGGCATCTCCGCGCTGCCCGGCTCGCGGGCGAACACCGTCTGGTAGTCCGACAGCGGCCACGCCCGCGGGACGTACCCGTAGCGGATCGGCCGGCCGGCGGACCCCAGCAACGACAGCACGTCGACCGACGAAGACGCCCGCCACAACCGGGCCGCTCCCGGGACCAGCGGGGCCAGCAGCGTCAGCGTCGCGTCGCCGGCCAGCGCGAGGCGCTCCCCCGGGCGGCCGTCGAGCAACGGACCTCCCGGGGTGCGCAGCTCCACGACCCAGGCGCCGTCGTCGAGCGAGGTCGCGAAATGGACCACGATCGGGCGGCCGTCCCGGTCCGCGTCGACCGCCGCGGGGAGCGTCCCCGACGTGTTGACCACCAGCAGGTCACCCGGCCGCAGGTGCGCACCGAGCGAGCTGAACGCCGTGTGGTGGACCCCCGACGGCGACGCGACCAGCAGGCGGACCTCGTCGCGGCGCAGGCCGCGGGCCTCCGGCGGCGCCGAGGCCGACAGCTCCTCCGGCAGCTCGAACCGGACGCTCATGCTCATGACGACTCCGGGCGCGCGGCGCCTCCGTTGAGGGTGGTGGTGGGGGCCTGGGCGGACAGCAGGTCCGCCGCGCGGTAGCGGCCGCTCGGCGGGCGCTCGTCGAGCAAGCGCAAGAACGCCGGGACCGCGGACGACGGCAGCGGCCGGTCCGAGATGTCCTCGCCCGGGAACGCGCGCTGGTGCATGGCCGTGCGCAGGTCGCCCGGGTCGACCGCGTACACCGACCGGTCCGGGTTTTCCACGCCCAGGACGGCGGTCAGCTGATCGAGGGCCGCCTTCGCCGAGCCGTAGCCGCCCCAGCCCTCGTACGCCTCGACAGCGGCGTCGGAGCTGACGTTGATCACGACGGCCGGCAGCAGGAGCTGCGTCAGGGCGAGCGGCGCGAAAACGTTGACGCGGTAGACGTCCTCCAGCGCCGCCAGGGGATAGCGCGCCAGCGGCGGCAGCGGGCTGACGCCGAGCGAGCCGGCGTTGTTGACGAGCAGGTCGAGCGAAGGGCAGGCGTCGGCGAGCGCGGCGCGGTGGGCCGGGTCGGTGACGTCGCCGGGGATGGCCGTGAAGCCGTCCTCACGGGCGGCGGCGGACAGCGCGGCCGCGTCACGGGCGTCGCCGATCACCGTCCACTTGCGACGCACCAGGGCGGCCGCGAGCGCGCGGCCCAGTCCGGCCGAAGCGCCGGTGACGAGTGCGGTGGGCATGGTTCCTCCTTCGAGGGGTACCACACCATCGTGAAACCTCTACATTACTTGAGGTCAATGCGGCCGCGGAGCGGCAAGTACGCTGCCAGCGAAACGACCAGCCCGACGTAGTAGGCGAGATCCGCGCCGTGCAGGGCCGCGGCGACCGGTCCCGTGTAGAGGGACGTGTTCATGAACGGCACCGCGGCACCGAACCCCACGACGAAGGCCACCACCGCCGCCCAGGGCCGCACGGAGACCGACTCCAGGACGTCCACGCTCCGGCCGCCGCGGGTGCGGGCGAGCCAGTCCGGGACCACCACGCCGAGGAACGGCGGGATCCAGTACGAGACGAACAGCAGCACGTTCTCGAACTTCGCCGAGAGGTCGCCGCTGTGCATCCACAGGATCAGCGCGAACGCCAGCACCGTGACGACCACCGCCGACACCGGGCGCCGCAGCCGGACGCCGACCGTCTGCAGCGCGAGCGAGCCGCTGTAGTCGTTCATCGCGTTCGACGACACCGCCGCCAGCGCGATCACGGCCAGCGCCAGCGCGCCCAGGAACCCGCCGCCGAGCAGGTGGGCGACGCCCGCCGCCGTCTGGTCGCCCAGGGAAGACCCCAGCGCGAGGCCGAGGCCTTCGCCGATCGCGTACGAGACGACCAGCCCGAGCAGCGTCGCCCGGAAGACCGCCCGCGAGGAAGCGGCAACGGGCAGGTACCGGCTGAAGTCCGACGCGTAGGGCGCCCAGGAGATCGCCAGCGACAACGTGATCGTCGTGAACAGGACGACCCCGCCGGCCAGATCGGCACCGGAAGCGGTGTCGGCGACGGCGATCGGGTGTCCGGAAAGGACCTTCACGGTGAGCGCGGCGAACGCCAGCACCAGCAGCACGCTCATCACGGCCTGCACGCGGTGGATCAGCGCGTAGCCGAACACGCCGAGCGCGCACTGCAGCACCAGCACGATCAGCACCGCCGCCCAGAACGGCAGCCCGGTCAGCTCGGAGAGGGCCTCGCCGCCGAACAGGCCGACCAGCGCGTCCCAGGCGATCGAGCCGAGCCACTGCACCAGGCCGGGCAGCACGACGCCGCCGCCGAACGGCAGCCGGGCCAGCGGCAGCTGGCCGGTGCCGGTGCGCGGGCCCCACGTCGACAGGTACGCCACCGGCAGCGACCCGAGCACGGTGCCGGCGAGCATCGCGGCCAGGCCCGTCCAGAAGCCTAGGCCGAGCGTTGCCGCCAGGGTGCCGGTGAACACCGCCGTCATCGTCAGGTTCGGCGCGAACCACACGCTGAACAGCCGCCACGGGCGGCCGAACCGGTTGTCCGCGGGCACCGGCTTGATGCCGTGGGTTTCGATCGCCAGGTCCCGCCCGCCGGCCGGCATCCGCCCGCCGAAGACCTCGGCGCCCAGACCGCGTCCGCTCATGTCCCTGCCTCCTGTCACGATCACCCTAAAGCGCAGCCGCGTGGTGTAACGCGACGGCCCGAACGGACGAATCACGGTTAGCCGTTGCCGGACTGCTTCACACAACCGCCAAGACCCATCGGGAGGGTCGCGAAGTGCAGCACCCGCGGACGTCGGCGATGACCGGCCTGCTGGCCGCCGGGTGCGCGCTCGGCGTCGTCGCGCTGACGCTCAAAGCCGGCGAAGGCACCCACTCGGCGCTCGACACCGCGCTCAGCACCACGACCGGGTTCCTCTTCCTGCTCGCGGGCGCGGTCGCGCACGTGCGCCGCCCGGCCAACCCGATCGGGGTGCTCATCGCCCTCGCCGGCGTCGCCCTGTTCCTCGAAGACCTGCAGTTCACGCACAACCCCGTGCTGTACACGATCGCCGTCCCGCTGCGCGCCGCGTCCAGCCCGGTGATCGCCCACCTGGTGCTCGCGTTCCCGCACGGGCGGCTCCGCTCGCGGTGGGAGCGGCTGCTGGTGGCCGCGGCCTACGTCGTGGTGCTCGGCATCGGCGTGGTCGGCCTGCTGACCGACGACGACCAGCGCGACCTGCTGGCCGTCGCGGCCGACTCGCAGGCGGGCCCCGTGGTGGGCCGCGCTCTCGGGCTCGCCGCGACGGCGATCAGCGCCGGGGTGATCGTCGTGCTGCTCTACCGGTGGCTGACCGGGCGGCTGCCGCAGCGGCGGCTGCTGTCGCCGGTGGTGGTCATCGCGCTGGCCGGGGCGGTCACGTCGGGGGCGGGCACGGCGCTCGGCGACGGGCAGCCGCTGTCCGAGCCGCTGCTGATGGCGTACCGGATCCTGTTCTGCCTGTGGCCGCTGGCGTTCCTGGCCGGGGTGATGCGGGCCCGGGTCGGCAACGCCGAGATGATCCGGCTGCTGCTGGAACGCGACGGCACCGGGCTGGCCGCGCTCGTGCAGGACGACGAGGTGTGGAAGGACAGCCGGTCGATCGACGCGCTCAACGCGGCCGCCGGGCTGGTGCTGGACAACCAGCGGCTCACCGCCGAGCTGGAGCAGCGGCTGGCCGAGGTGCGCGCGTCGCGGGCCCGGCTGGTCGCGGCCGGCGACGAGGAACGCCGCCGGCTCGAGCGCGACCTGCACGACGGCGCCCAGCAGCGGCTGGTCAGCGTCGTGCTGCTGCTGCGGATGGCCGGCCGCCGCTCCGGGGCCGAGCTGCCGCCGGAGATCCGCGCCCTGCTCACCGGCGCGGTCGACGAGCTGCAGACGGCGATCACCGAACTGCGGGAGCTGGCCCGCGGCATCCGCCCGGCGATCCTCACCGAAGCGGGCCTGGTCGCGGCGGTCCGGTCGCTGGCCGACCGGATCCCGATGGAGGTGGCGCTGACGGTCGGCACGGTCCCCCGCTTCGACGCGGCGGTGGAGGCGACGGCGTACTTCGTGGCGTCGGAAGCGCTGACGAACGCGCTGAAGCACGCCCGGACCGACCGCGCCGACGTGCGGATCGAGGTGGCGGGCGCCGAGCTGCGGGTGGAGGTGACGGACGCGGGCGTCGGCGGCGCGGACGCCGAGGGCGGGACGGGGCTGGCCGGGCTGCGCGACCGGGTGCAGGCACTGGGCGGCGAGCTCGAGGTCGCCGGCGGGACCGGGGGCACCACGGTGACCGCGGTCATCCCCCTCGCCACCGGAGCCACCAGAGCCACCGGAACGCCGTGAAGGCCACGCCGGGGGCACCGGCGTGGCCTTCACGGGAACTTCCGAGCTAGACGAGCAGCAGGAACAGCAGCCCGTTGGGCGTGCCGAGGCCGGTCACGTCGTCGTAGCCGGGGGCGGTGTGGATGGTCAGGCCCTGGTAGTCCAGGTTCCGCGCCGAGCGGAGCAGGCCGCCCGAGGCGTCGACCGAGTTCGCGTAGTCGACGCGGGCCACGGCCTGGCCGTCCACGTGCTTCACGTCGGTGATCGCCGGCGTGCGGGACGTCAGCTTGTAGATCACCGGGTTGATGAAGCCGTGGTGGAAGTGGTCGAAGCTGTCGGCCACCGCCATGATGCCGGCGAACACCGGCGACGCGAGGCTCGTGCCGCCGATCCGGTACTGGTCGTAGTGCGCGCCCTCCGGGAAGGTCTGCGTCTGGCCGACCAGGAAGCCGGTGTTCGGGTCGCCGACCGCGGAGATGTCCGGCACGACCCGGCCCTTGTTGCCGCCGGTCTGGTTCTTCTTCGCCAGCGCGTCCGGCACGACACCCTTCTGGTAGAACGGCTGCGCGAACAGCCGGCTCGTGCCACCGCCGGAACCGCTGGTGTAGTTGGCCGGGCCGTAGACCCCGTTGGTCAGCGTCGACTTGCTGGTCTCCCAGCCGGTCTCGAAGATCTTCTTGCCGTCCTTGCCGATGGCGATGGACGTGCCGCCGACCGCGGTGATCCACGGCGCCGAGGCGGAGAAGTCCGGCGACGGCGTGCCGAGGCGCGCGACCTCGTCACCGTTGTCGCCCGAGGAGAAGTAGACGCCGATGCCCTCGAGGACCGCCTGCAGCGAGATCTGGTTGAACACCTTGACCTCGTCGGCCGGGATGTCCTCGCCGGTGTCGCCGTAGGAGTTCGACACGATGTCGGCCTTGTGGCCGGCGATCACGTAGTTCAGCGCCACGTCGAGGGCGTTGTCCTCGCAGGACTCGCCACCGACGTACAGGATGTCCGCACCCGGCGCGAGACCGTGGGCGGCCTCGACGTCGAGGGTCTCCTCGCCGTACCAGCCGGCCGCGTCGCACTGGTCCGGCGGCTCGAGGACCGGGTTCGCCGGGAAGACGTGCTGCTTGAACTGGCTCTGCTTGAGCGGGTGCGCCGGGTCGTTCTTCCGGGCGTACGTGCTCGCGTCCGAGTAGATGGTCGGCGAGGCGAACGCGTCCACGATGGCGATCGTGGTGCCCTTGCCGTCCGCGCCGACCTTGTCGACACCGTAGGCCGACCGCAGCTGGGCCGGGGTGTAGCCGCAGGGCGCGTAGGGCAGCTGCTTGCCGTTGTAGGCGGGATCGGTGGTGTCGATCTTCTCGCCGTAGTAGGCGCTGCACGGCGGCGCGTTGCGGAACCCGGGCCCGGGCGCGACGTCCGACGGCGTGCCGGAGCCGGTCGCGTGGTCCGGCTTGAACAGGTTGGTGGCCTGGTCGACACCGACGACGCCGAGCACGTCACCGGCGAGGTTCGCGGGCACCGACAGGTTCTTGTCGGCGGCGCGCAGCGTCTGGCCCTTGACCCGGTACTTGCCGAGGTCGACGGCGAACGCGTTCTCCGTCTGGGCCGCGGTGCCGGTGGCTTCGACGTACGCCTTGTTCGACGGGATTTCGCCGATGCTGAAGCCGTTGCCGGTCAGCCACGCCTTGACGGCGTTCACCGTCGCGTCACTGGCCGCGAACCGGTCGCGGACCTGGTCGGGGGTCAGGAACTGGCGGTAGGTGGCGCTGTCCGGGTCGGACACGGCCTGGGCCAGCGCCTCGGCGCCGGCGTTGTCGCGCTGGTTGAGGTAAACGCGGAAGCTCAGCTTCGCGGCGGGCGCCGTGTCGGCGACCTTCGCCTGCGCGTTCGCCCACAACGGGTGCGACTGCGGGATGTCCTGACGCCCCTGCGCGGACGCCGTCGCCGGCAGGGTGCCGGTCAGGCCACCCACCACCGCGAGCGAAAGGAGCAGGGTGGAGCTTCTTCGCACAGAAATCTCCCTCTTCGAATGCGGCCCCCAGAAAATGGGCCTTGGAACACCGGGTGAGACTAGATCGGCGTTCCGGTCGCGCGGAAGTGCCTGCGGAACCGTTATCTGGCCGGGAATTCGCCGGCCGTGAACCGTGGTACGGAAATCCGATTTGTCGCGGCGAAAACGCGAGGAATGGTATTGGATGCACGGTTGGTCCGGTTCGCACCGGTACCGCGGACCACGCCCGGCGGCCGCCCGCCACCTACTAAAGTCGGTCGCTCCGTCCACTCGGGACAGTCTGTGACATCCGGGGCTTCGCCCCGGGGCGGGGGCTCCGCCACCCGAACCCCCGAAAGACCGGGGGTGGTGGCGGCAGTTCGGCCGTCACGCCAGGCGCCGGTCCACCTCCGCGGGCGCGAACACCGCGTCGACGACCATCGCCACCGCGCCGGCCACGGCCATTCCTTCGCCGCGGCCGCCGATTTCCACGCGCAGGTTCTGCGTCACCCGCGGCAGCGCCCGCCGGTACAGCACCTCACGGAGGCCGGCCACGAAGTGCGGCTCGGCCAGGTCCCCGGCGACCACCACCACGCCCGGGTTGACCACGCACACCAGCGTCGCCAGCACCTCGCCCACCTGGCGGCCCGCCACCTCGGCGAGCCGGACCGCGGCCGGCTCGCCCGCCGCGATGCGGTCGCGGACCCCCGAACCCGACTCCGTCGGCAGGCCCAGCTCCGTCAACCGCGCCGCCAGCGCCCCGCCGCCGGCCACCGCCGCCAGGCAGCCGTGGGACCCGCACAGGCACTGGGCCCGCGGGTGCTCCGGGAGCCGGATGTGGCCGATGTCGCCCGCGCCGCCGTCGATCCCGCGGTACACCTCGCCGCCGAGGACCAGGCCGGCGCCGATGCCGGTGGACACCTTCACCACGACCAGCGCGGCCGAATCCGGGTGGCGGGCCCGGTGCTCGCCCAGCGCCATCAGGTTCGCGTCGTTGTCGACCAGCACCGGGGCGCCGAAGCGCGCGCCGAGGTGGGCGTCGATCGGGTAGCCGTCCCAGCCCGGCATGATCGGCGGCTGCTTGACCCGGGCGCGGCCGGGCTCCACCGGACCCGGCACGGAGACCCCGACACCGCACACCGGCCGGCCCGCCTCGGCCACCAGCGAGCCGAACCACTCCCCGATCCGGTCGAGCACCGGCTCCGGGCCGTCGGCGACCCGCAGCGCGCCCGACCGGCGGGCCAGGACCCGCCCGGCCAGATCGGTGACGGCCGCCTCGGCGTGGGTCGTGTCGATGCTCGCCGCGAGGACGACCGCGTGCCGCTCGTCGAAGCGCAGCTGCCGCGCCGGACGGCCACCCGTGGAGTCCTCCTGGTCACCCTCGGCGAGCAGTCCCGCGGCCTGGAGCCGTTCCAGGCGCATGGTCAGCGTCGAGCGGGACAGCCCGCTGCGCACCTGCAGGGCCTTCCGCGTGGTCGCCTGCCCGGTCCTGACCAGCTGCAACAGCTCGCCGGCGGTCGCCATCCGGCTCCCTTCGACTTTTGTCCATTGACAAGACATAAGTAGGAGATATGTTGGACACATGAACGTAACATGGGGGCGTGCTGCCGAGGTCCTCGCGGGCAACTGGCTCGGCTCGTCGACCGTGCCCTCACGCGGGCTCTACCCGCACCAGTGGAGCTGGGACTCCGCCTTCATCGCGTTCGGCCTCCGGCACCTGTCGCCGGCACGGGCCCGGCGCGAGCTGCTGACGCTGTTCTCCGCGCAGTGGCGCGACGGCCGCGTCCCCCACATCCTGTTCAATCCTGACACCCCGTCCGAGGCGTACTTCCCCGGCCCGGCCTTCTGGCAGGCCGGGCGGACGTCGGGGCTGGTCCAGCCGCCGATCCACGCCCGGGCCGCGCTGGCGGTGCACGAAGCCGAACCCGACCCGGTGTTCCTCGCCACGCTCTACCCGAAGCTGCGGGCCTGGCACGAGTACCTGCGGACCGGGCGCGACGCGGGCGGGCGCGGCCTCGCGGCGATCGTGCACCCGTGGGAGTCGGGCATGGACAACAGCCCGGCGTGGGACGGCCCGCTTTCGCACGTCACGCCGTCGACCGGGTTCGTCCGCCGCGACCTGGAGCACGGCGCGGCCGCCGACCGGCCGAGCGACGAGGACTACGGCCGGTACGTCCGGCTGGCCACGGATTATCGAGACAGCGGCTACCGGGACTTCGGGGACTTCGTCGTCGAGGACCCCGGCTTCAACGCCCTGCTGGCCGACGCCGAACTGGCGCTGGCCGAGATCGCCGAGATCCTCCGGCTGCCCACGGCCGCCGCCGCCCACCGCGAGGCCGCGGCCCGCGTCACGAAGGCGTTGCAGGACACGCTGTGGGACAGCGCCGCCGGCTGGTTCTTCGCCAGGGACGTCCGCACCGGCGCGCCGGCCCCCGAGTACACGTGCGCCGGCCTGCTGCCGCTGCTGCTGCCGGACCTGGCGGTCGCCCCGGCCCTGGTGGCGACCGCGACCGGCCCGCGCTTCCGGCTCGGCCGGGTGCACGGCGTGCCGAGCTACGACCTGACCGCGCCGGACTTCGACCCGGGCCGGTACTGGCGCGGGCCGTCGTGGTTCAACGTCGGCTGGCTGGTCCGCCACGGCTTGCTGCGCCACGGCGAGCACGTGCTCGCCGCCCGGCTGCGCGAAGACCTCGTCGAGACCGCGTGCGCGACCGGCTTCGCCGAGTACGTCGACCCGGTGACCGCAGCCGGACACGGCACCCGCTCCTTCAGCTGGACCGCGGCGCTGACCGTGGACCTGCTGGCCGAGCGGCACTGAGGAACGGGCCGCCCAGCCGCGTTCGGGGACGGCTGGGCGGTCCGGCCACTCAGCCCGCCGCGGTCGCGTAGTCCGAGCCCACCCAGGTTTCGTCGATCCTCAGCCGCTTGTAGCGCGAGCTGTCGCTCGACGCCGCGTACGTGCTCGTCACCTGGAGCCGCACGTACCGGGACGTCACCGCGGAGAGGTCGACGAACTGGACGCCGCGGTGGCTCGGCAGCGTGCCGGACTTCACCGCGCTGCCCCAGTCCTTGCCGTCACTCGACACGAACACCTTGTACGCCTTGATCCGCGCCGACTGCTCGGAGTCCGACCGGGCGTAGCTGACCGAGTCCTCGCGCTGGTTGATCCCGAGGTACTGGACCTTCTTCGCCGAACCGAGGTCGTAGTCGAGGTTGACCGGGAGGGTCTTGTTGTTGTCGAAGTAGGTCAGGTAGCTGCCGTCGCTCGCCGCCTGTCCACTGTGGCCGCTCGCCGACGCGCTCGCCTTGAGCGTCACGGTCTTCGGGTCGTAGGTACCCGTGCGCTCCGCCGTCTCGACCTTGAACACCGTGTCGTAGGTGTCCCAGCCCGACAGCCCGGTCAGCGTCAGGCTGCCGCTCCCCTGGCTGAACGAGATCGCCGCGCCGGTGCGCAGGTTCGTCACGCGGCGGACGCGGTAGCCGTTGTCGCGGATCTTGAGCGTGCTCCCCGACGGCTTGGTCAGCACGTGCACGTACTGCGTTTCGCCCTTGATGGTGATGACGCCGTGGGCGCCGTCGTTCCAGAAGCCCGGCTGCATGCCGCCGTACATGTACCCGGCGCCTTCCGTGCCGCCGAGCGACTCCCAGATCGCGTCGAGATAGGTCTTCGCGAAGTTGTTGAACGCTTCCTGGTTCGACGGGAACTTGCCGTTCACCATCGCCGTCTCGGCCATCAGCGACTTGATCGACGAGCCCGAGTTGGTGATGTACCGGCCGATGTTGAGCATCTTGTTGACCGCCGAATTGGACCCGCCGTACCACCACGAGCCGCTGTCGGGGAGCTTGAAGCACGCCTCGGTGAGCCGGGGCATCGCGGTGTACGTCGCCTGCGGGTAGTCGTACGACGGCGTCATGCCGGTCTTCTGCTCGTTGCTGATCGTGTCCATGATCGGCGTGTCTTCGTTGTTGTTGCTGAGCAGGTAGTCGGGGCGCTGCTGGTAGATCTGCTGGTACAGGTCGTGCGACTCCCAGTAGGCGTTGTCGTTGTCGATCCAGAAGCCGCCGAGGTCGGGGTAGTTCTTCATGACCTCGAAGAAGTTGTCGTAGCTGAACTGGCCGAAGCCGGCCTGGCTGTCGAGGTCGACGTCCTTGCCCTTGTACTTCGAGTAGCCGGCGGAGTCGAGCCACTCGTGGCCGCCCTCGTCGTGCCACTGGGCGTCGTTGGTCATGTAGAGGATGACCTTGAGCCCGCGGGCCTTCGCCGCGGCGATCAGCTCGCCGAGGAAGTCACGCTTCGTGCTGCAGCTGCCGGGGATCTTGGACGGCCAGGCCCGCGAGTAGCCGAGCCGGCTGTGGAACGAGGCGAGCACGAGGTACGACGCGTGCAGCTTCTCGGCCTCGGTGACCCAGTAGCCGGGACTCCACCCGCCGTCGGTGATCGCCTTCTCCCAGGCGCTGCAACTGGTGTAGCCGGGTGACGTGCGCATGCCCCAGTGCAGGAACAGCCCGGCTTGGCTGTCGCGCAGCCACTGCTGCGAGGGCTTCTGCAGGTCCGCCGAAGCGGGCGCGGCGACGAGCCCGGACACCGCCAGCATCGCCGCGCACGCGACGAGCACCCGGCGGAGGAACCTGTGTGCCATGAACGACCTCCAGTGGTCTGGTCCACCCGGTGGTGTACTCCTGGCAGGAACGCCTGGTCAAGCCTTAGATCCGACCTTTCCGCGAAGTTTCGCTGGCCGGTACATCCACGCTGCCGCCGTTCGGGTTAAATATCTGATATATGACGCAAGAGATCCGATCTCTCTTGACTCGGTGTCCCGGAGGCGAGTAGATGTTTTCCCCGGAAGCGCTTTCGCTCTCCAGACCATCGCTCCGGCGACACGGGCAGCACGCCGCGCCCCCCAGAGCTGGTCGGGATGCCGACGGACGGCGGATCGGCATCCCGGCCACCCATCCACCGCGTCGCGGGGCCAGCAGCGTACGAAAGGGACGACGATGTCCGAACACCCCCTTCGCCCGACCCGGCGCGCGGTCCTGGCCGGCACCCTCGGCGCCCTGGGCGCGCTCGCCGCGGCGGGCCCCCTGGCCCGGGCGGCGGACCAGTTCCCCCCGATCGGCGGCACGGCGCCGCCACCCGACTGGTCGCGCGCGGTGATCGACTCGACGATGAAGCGCTACACACCCGACAAGATCGGCGGCTGGGGCTACACCCTGGGCCTGTACCTCTACGGGCAGTACCTCTTCTACAAGCGCACCGGCGAGAAGAAGTACCTCGACTACATCGTCGCCTGGTACGACCGGTTCATCACCGACAGCGGCATCTCCAACAGCTTCAACAACCTGGACTCGATGCGTTCGTGCCAGATGCTGCCGCTGCTCTACGGGGAGACGGGCCGCAAGAAGTACAAGACGGCGGCCGACCAGCTGCGCAAGCGGTTCCCGTCCTACCCCCGGACGTCCGACGGCGGCATGTTCCACGCCACCAGCAAGGTCGGCCAGCTGTGGGGCGACGGCGTCTACATGGCCCAGCCGTTCCTCGCCCTGTACGGCGCGGCCTTCGGCGACGCCGACTACTGCTTCGAGGAAGCCGCGAAGAACATCGTCGTGTACTTCAGCCACCTGCGCGAACCGGCGAAGGGCCTGCTGTACCACGCCTACGACGAGGACGGCTCCGAGTCGTGGGCGTCCGGGTCCGGGCACCACTCGAAGTACCACTGGGCCCGCGCGATCGGCTGGTTCGGCATGGCCACCATCGACATCCTCGAGGTGCTGCCGGCCGACCACCCGCGGCGGGCCGCGCTGATCGAGGTCGTGCAGTTCCTGGCCTCGGGCTACCAGCGCTACCAGGACGCGAAGACGGGCCGCTGGTACCAGGTGGTCGACCGCGGCGGCGACTCGAAGAACTGGCTGGAGACGTCGGCGTCGTCGATGTACACGTTCACGATGGCCCGCGGCGTCCAGCGCGGCTACCTGCCGGCGTCCTACCAGGCGGTGGCGGACAAGGGGTACGCCGGCGTGCTGAAGAAGGTGTCGCTCGGCTCGGACGGCCTGACGAACATCACCGACATCTGCGAAGGCACCAACGTCGGCGACCTCTCCTACTACTACGCCCGGGCCCGCAAGACCAACGACTTCCACGGCCTCGGCGCCTTCCTGATCATGAACGAGCAGTACTCGCACTGACCACCGCGACGCCGCAGAAGGGGCCCCGGCCAACCGGCCGGGGCCCCTTCGTCGTACCTGAAGGGTCGGCTTGCGTACCTGAAGGGTCGGCCGGCGAGCCGACCGCCTGGGTACGCAAGCCGACTGTCCAGGTACGCAAGCCGACCGTCTGGGTACGGCGAAGGCCCCTTCCCGCGCGCGGGAAGGGGCCTCGGCCGGGTGGGTCAGCAGTTCGAGGTGGAGCTTGAGGTGTCGAGGCGGAGGGCGGAGCCCGAGGTGGTCGCCGAGTCCTTGACGCAGTAGCCGGTCACCGACTGGAAGCCGACGTCGAACGGGCTCTTCGAGCCCTTCTCCGCGGTGAAGTGGTCGAACGTGATGTCCGAGCTGTTGTTCACGATGCTCGCCGGGCGGCCGTCGTCCTTGGCGAACTCCACCGAGCTGTTCACGAACTTGATGCCGGCCGCGTAGTGCAGGTACCAGCCGTAGGACGGGCGGGTGCCGATGCTCTTCGGGTTGTAGTCCGTCGCCTTGTTGTCCGGGACGCCGGTGCCCATGGTGCCGTTGCCGCCGGGCACGTTCAGCTTCACGCCGGTGAACGTGACGTCGGAGACGCGGTGGCCGCTGTCCGCGCCCCAGATCGTCGGGCTGAAGTTGCTGCCGGTGTGCGTGCCGGTGACGTTGTCCAGCGTGATGTTGCTGATCGACCCGACGCCGGGGTTGTTGCCGCAGCGCTTGCGCGTGCCGATCTTCATCATGATCGGCGAGTACGTGCCCGACATCGTGATGTTGCGGTAGTGCACGTCGGAGATCTTCGCGCCGTCCATGGAGACGATGCCGATGCCGGATTTGTGCGCGCCGGTGATCGTGATGTCCGAGAACTGGTAGCCGGTGAAGTCACCGCACGTCTCGGACCCGAACATCAGCGCGTTGCAGCACTGCGCCGAAAGTTTCGCGTTGTTCACCGTGACGTTCCCGTTCGGCAGTTTCGCGCCGAGTGCGTAGTCGCTCTTGAACACCAAGGCGTCGTCGTTGGCCGCGATGTTCGCGTTGGTGATCGTGACGTTCGTGGTGCTGATGATGTTCCAGCCGTCGCGGTCGCTCGCCGTGTCGATGGTCAGGTGATCCGAGACGACGTTCGTGCAGCCGTTGATCAGCGCCGCGAAGTGCCCGCCGCGGCGCAGCTTGACGCCGGACAGCGTCAGGCCGTCACACCGGGTGATGGACAGGATCTTGTCGGCCTCGCCGGACTTCGGGTTGCCGGTGATGAGGTTGCCGCCGCCGTCGATCGTGCCGGCGCCGGTGAAGCCGATGTTCGTGAGCTTGTCGCCGTAGAACATCGCGTTGTGGAAGTGGCTGTGGCCGTAGTCCTGGTAGTCGTCCCACTGGTTCGACTCGGGCTTGTCGTAGGTGTCCGCGCTCGACCCGGTGATCGTCGCCCCCGCGTCGAGCTGGATCGTGACGTTGCTCTTGAGGTGGACGGTGTTCGCCGACTTGTAGGTGCCGGAGCCGAACCGGACGGTGCCGCCGCCCGCCGCGTTCGCCGCGGTGATCGCCTTGTCGATGGCGGCGGAGTCGTTGGCCGACCCGTTTCCCTTGGCGCCGTAGTCCTTCACGTCGTACACGCCGCCGGGCGCGGCAGCGGAAACACCGGCGCCGGCCACCGCCAGCCCGGCCACCGCGAAGGTGATCAGCAAGAGTTTTTTCACCGTGGAACCGCCTTGTCATGGAATCGAAAAATTCGGCACGACGGCGGAACACCCAGATTACGAGTGCGGCGAACGGAATGTCAAGATCGACGGGCCTGGGGACCCGCGCCACCCCCAGTCGGGCGCGGGTCCCCGTGATCGGCGGGTCCCGGTGTCCATTCAGGATTCCCGGATTCTACCTTCGCGGGGCCCGGGTGCCCCGTGCGTTTTTCATGGTCCACGACGTGAATCCGCCATGATCGGCCGTCACGCAGCGTGGCTTCAGACCTGCTGGAGGCCCGCCTTGCCCGCCTGCACCACGTAGCTGCGGTCGTTCTTGATGACCACCGACGCCGGGTCGTAGACGCTGGTGTCCGACGTCGTCATGAAGTCCGCCCGCAGCTGCGACGGCGTGGTCGTGACGCGGACGTACCCGCGCTCGCCCTTGCAGTACTTGACGTGCGGGTTGTTCGCGCTCCAGGCCGCGTCGGGCGGCGAGGCGGTGTCGCTGTTGCTCGTGACCGACGTCGTGACCAGCTCGGAGCCGATGATCGGGGAGCTGTGGTTGAAGTAGTCCGTCCGCAGGTCGGCGGCCCAGTGCCGGTGGACGTCGCCGGTCAGCACCACCGGGTTGGCGACCTTGCGGTCGACCCAGCCCTGCTGGATCCGGTTCCGGGAAGCCTCGTAGCCCTGCCAGGAGTCGTTGCTCTCGCAGGTGGCCTTGTTGCCGTCGGAGTCACGCGTGGCGAAGAAGACCTGCTGGCCGAGGAAGTCCCACGTCGCCGGGTGCGACTCGAACTGCTTGAGCAGCCACGCCTCCTCCGTGGCGCCGAGGATGCTGCGGGACGTGTTGCGCATCTCCCCGCAGTCCGGACCGGCGTCGCCGGCGGGGTCGGGCACCTGGGCGCTGCGGTACTGGCGGGTGTCGAGCATGTGGAACCGGGCCAGGTTGCCCCACATCAGCTGCCGGTACAGCTGGATCGACGAGCCGTTCGGCTTGGCCGTCGAGCGGATCGGGGTGTTCTCGTAGAAGGCCTGGAACCCGGCGGCCTTGCGCGCGGCCGGGGCGGGCGAGGTGGTGCCGTTCCAGTTGTTCATGACCTCGTGGTCGTCGAACACGACGATCCAGGGTGCGATCGCGTGCGCGGCCTGCAGGTCGGCGTCGGTCTTGTGCTGGGCGTGGCGGGCGCGGTAGTGCGCCAGCGTCGTGACGTCCTCGGTGAAGGCGTGGGTGCGCGGGTTGCGCTCCTTCGCGGTGCGGCCCGACTCCTTCTCGTAGATGTAGTCGCCGAGGAACAGCACCAGGTCCGGGTCGTCGGCCACGATGCCCTTGTACGCGTGGTAGTAGCCCTCCTCCCAGTGCTGGCAGGAGCTGAAGCAGTACTTGAGCTGGTTGACCGCGGCACCGGCGGCGGGCGCGGTGCGCGTCCGGCCGACCGGCGAGAGGTAACCGGAGCTCTTGAACCGGTAGAAGTACTCGCGCGCCGGCTCGAGCCCGGTCGGTTCGATGTGGACGCTGTGCCCGGACGCGCTGACGGCGTTCACCGAGCCGCGCTGCACGACCGAACTGAACGCCTCGTCGTTCGCGATCTCCCAGTCGACCGCGTACGTGGCGTCCGGCATGCCGCCGAAGCCGTCCGGGTTGAGCGGCGAGGGGGCGAGTCTCGTCCACAACACGACGCTGTCGGGAAGCGGATCGCCGGAGGCGATGCCGAGCTGGAACGGATCGCGGATGGGGGGAGCGGCGGCCGTGGTGCGGGCGTTCGCCCACGACGGCAGCGCCGCCGAAGCCGCGGTGGCGGTGACCGCGGCGAGCCCGCCGAGCAGCACCTTGCGCCGGTTGACCTGACCCATGGGAAAGCCCTTTCTCGTGACCGGGCCTCAGGCCGCGTAGTCGGTGATGCCGTCGCTGCAGGACAGCAGCGCCGGCTTGGCGGTCGTGTAGTTGGCGACGCACACCTTGTAGAAGAGCCAGGTGCCGCGCGGGACCGGGACGGCCTTGTCGACCTTCGTGCCCTCGCCGCCGGAGTTCCAGACGTAGAACGGCCCGGCGCCGCCCTTGAGCCAGTAGGCGACCACGGCGGAGTAGCCGTCGGATTTCATGTCGTAGACCAGGAAGTGGGAGTCGGACGCGCGGTACTGCGCCTCGCCCGCGCAGGCGTCGGCGCACTGGCCGCTGCCCGAGCCGACGCCGCAGTCGGGCGCGATCCGCGTGTCGGAGTTGGTGAAGACGTAGGTGTCCGAGATGTACCCGCCGAGCGCGGGCACGTAGTCCCACAACGTGCTCGTGCCGTAGGTGCCGGTCACCGACGCGCCGTTGATCTGGCAGTCGATGGTGACGGTGGCGCCGTTGGCGACGGTCCTGACGGCCGTGGCACTCGCGGTGGGTGCCCGGCGGACGTTGAGGGGGTCGCCCGCGGTCTTCACGGTTCCGCTCGCCGCCGCGGACGCCTCGATCGCGCCGCCGGTCAGGAGCGCGCCGACCGCGGCCAGTACCAGGCCGGAACCGGCGATACGCCGGAGTTTCGATCGCTTCATGGCCGCAGCGTCGCTCCCGGCCGTACACGTTCCGTACAAAGCGCGCCCGTGTGTGCTCAGACACTCCGAATGGATCTATCCCCTGCGCCGGACGGGTCCTAGAGTCCGGGACATGGGGGAACTCATCGGGCAGGTTGAGACCACCTCGCTTACCATCCGCGTCCTCGGTCCGCTGGAGGTCACCGCCGCCGGGCGGGTGATCGCCCTCGGCGGCCCGAAGCCCCGGCTGCTGCTGGCCGCGCTGGCCCTGCAGCCGAACGTCGTCGTCTCGACCGACGTGCTGGTGGAAGTGCTGTGGCCGGAGTCGGCGCCGCGGTCGGCCGCGGCGAACATCCGCACGTACGTGCATTCGCTGCGAAGACGGTTCGCGGAAATCCATCCCGACCTGGGCGAGCGGATCAGCAGCCGGGCCTCCGGCTACCTGCTGACCGCGTCGCCGGACGAACTGGACCACCTCGCCTTCGCCGCCTTGGCCGGCGAAGCACAGGAAGCGCTCGACGGCGGCGAAGCCGAGAGCGCCCTCAAACTCCTCGACAAGGCCGACGCGCTGTGGCGCGGCGAAGTCCTCGAAGGCCTCCCGCACGACCACAGCTGGGGCGCGACCGTCGCCCGGCTCGCCGAACTGCGGCTGTCGGTGCAGGAACAGCGGCTCCGCGCGCGCATCGGCCTCGGCCGCTCCGGCGAAGCCATCGCCGAGCTGCGCGGCCTGGTCACCGAGCACCCGCTGCGCGAAGAGCTCTGGGCGCAGCTGATCGTCGCCCTGCGCGCGGCCGGCCGGACCGGCGACGCGATCGAGGCGTACGAGTCGGCCGAGCGGGTCCTGCGCGACGAGCTCGACGCCGAACCGGGGGCCCGGCTGCGCGAGCTGCGCGCGACCCTCGTGCCGGAGAACCTCCTCCCGGGCCGGGCCGCCGACATCGCCCCGGTCTGCCAGCTCCCCCTGGACCTGCCGGACTTCACCGGCCGCGACACGCTGATCCGCGACGTCGTCACCCTGCTGCAGGAGCGGGCGGGCTCCGGCACGCCCGCCGTGGTCGTGCTGTCGGGCGCGCCGGGCGTCGGCAAGTCGGCGGTCGCCGTCCGGGTCGCGCACGCGGTCCGCGACGAGTTCCCCGACGGCCAGCTGCACGTCGACCTGGCCGGTACGTCCTCGTCACCGCGGGCACCGATGAGCGTGCTCGCCGAGCTGCTGCGCACGCTGGGCATCCCCGACGCCGGCCTGCCGCGCGAGCTGGCCGAGCGGTCGGCGCTGCTGCGGTCGCGGCTGGCCGGGCGGCGGATGTGCGTCGTGCTCGACGACGCCGGCAGCGAAGCCCAGGTGCGGCCGCTGCTGCCCGGCGCCGGGGCCTGCGCGGTGCTGGTGACCAGCCGGATCCGGCTGCCCGGGCTCGACGGCGCGAAGCCGGTGGACGTCGACCTGCTGCCCGAGGCCGAGGCCGCACGGCTGCTGCAGGGCATCGTCGGCGCCGAGCGCGTCGCCGCGGAGCCGGAGAGCGCCGCGGCGATCCTGCGCCAGTGCGGGCACCTGCCGCTGGCGATCCGGGTGGCCGGCGCGAAGCTGACGCACCGGCCGGGCTGGACGCTGCGGCTGCTGGCCGACCGGCTGGGCGACGAGCGCCGCCGGCTCGACGAGCTGCGCGTGGGCGATCTCGCCGTCCGCGCGAGCGTCACGCTGTCGTACGACCTGCTGCCGATGTCGGCGGCGACGGCGTTCCGCGGGCTGGGCCTGCTCGGACCGGTCCAGTTCCCGGCGTGGGCGGTCGCGGCCGTCCTGGGCCGCCGCGATGCCGACGAAGTGCTCGACGTGCTGGTCGACGGCCACCTCGTCGAGCTCGTCGGCTCCGACTCGGCCGGGCAGCCGCGCTACCGGCTGCACGACCTGCTGCGCGTGTACGCGGTGGAGCTCGCCGAGCGGAGTGACGCGGCGAAGACCCGCGCCGGCCTGCGACGGGTGCTGGAGGGCTACCTGGGGCTCGCGCTCGAGGCGGCGCGCCGGATGCCGCTGCACTTCTTCGGGGCGTACTGCGACGACGAGCTGCCGCGCCCCGGCGTGCCCGAAGGTGTCCTGCCCGAAGACCCGGCGGCCTGGTTCGCGGCCGAGCGGCACACGACCGTCGCGGCGGTTTCGCTGGCCGCCCAGCACCGGTTCGACGACCTGGCCTGGCAGCTGGCTTCGGCGCTGACGCCGTACTTCGACCTGCGGGGCCCGCAGGACGACTGGCACAGCACCCACCTGGTCGCCTTGGCGGCGGCCCGCCGGGCGGGCTCGGCGCGGGCCGAGGCGATCGTCCAGCGCAACCTCGGGCAGTACCTGCTCTACCAGGACGAGTACGCCGAGGCGCGGGTGGCGTTCGAGGAGTCGAAGAAGCTGTTCGACGCGGCCGGTGACGCGCAGGGTGTCGCCGTCGCCCTGACCGGGCTCTCGACGATCCTCCGCATCGAGGGCGAGGACGACCTGGCCCTCGACCACTGCCACGAGGCGTTGCGGCTGTTCGAGGAGGCGGACGACCCGAACGGCGAAGCGGTGGCCCGCCTCGGCGCGGGCGCGGTGTGGATGTCCCGAGGCTGCTACGCGGCGGCGAAGCGCTGGTTCACGGACGCCCTGGAGCAGTCGGCCTCGATCGGCGACCGCCACCGCGAGGCCCACGCGCTCAAGCGGCTGGGGCTGCTGTACCAGCACCAGGGCCACCTGGCGGCGGCCCGCGAGCACGTCGACCGGGCGATCGCGATCTTCACCGACCTCGGCGACGACCACTGCGTGGGGTACGCGAACCAGAACCTGGGTGAGCTGTGCCTGCACAGCGGGGACTTCGCGCACGCGCAGCTACTGCTGGTGAACTCGCTGGCGGTGCACCGCCGCAACGGGGACCGGCGGTCGGAGGCCGAGGTGTCGCAGCTGCTCGGGGAACTGCACCGGGCGCTGTCGCAGCCGGAGCGGTCGCGGGACTACTCGGAGCGGGCGCTGGCCATCTGGCGCGAGCTGTCCACCCGGCCGAAGGAGCCGGCGGCGGCCGTCACGGAGGAGCGGCCGCACATCGCTTCGGCCTGACCACCGAGGGCCTCGCCGTGACTTCGACGAACTCCCGGCGCGCCCGGGCCGCGGGGCTGTGGCCGATCGGGAGACACCTCTTCGTGGTGGTCCTGATCGGGCTCGGCGTGTTCGCGGCCGCGAACACGCTCCTCTGGCTGGCGCTGGGCCTGCCGGCCGCGCCCGGCCCGGACACCCGGCTGAACGTCATCAAGATCGCGTTGTCGGTCGTGGCGGGCGTCGGCGGGGTGGTGGCGCTCGTCGTCGCCTACCGCAAACAACGCATCGGCGAGGCGGCCGAAGCACGCGAGCACGTCAAGGTCCTGAACGAGCGCTTCGCCACCGCGTGCGCCCAGATCGGCCACGAGAAGACGACCGTCCGGCTCGCCGGGGTGTACGCCTTGGCGAGCCTCGCCGACGAGTGGGCCGCGCAACGCCAGGTGTGCATCGACGTGCTGTGCGCGTACCTGCGCATGCCGTACGAGCCGGCGGTGGATTCGCCGTGGTACCACGACGAGGAAACCGAAGTCCGCTTCTCGATCACGAGCGTGATCAGCGACCACCTCCGCCCGGGCGCGCCGGTCGGCTGGCAGGGCCACGAGTTCAACCTCCTCCGGGTCATCCTCCGCTCCGCGGACTTCGCGGACATCGAGGTGACCGGCGGCCGGCTGCTGTTCAGCCTGGCCCGGTTCCCCGCCGGCTGGACTTCGTTCGACGGGATGCACGTCAGCGGCGGCGAAGTCTGGTTCGGCGGTGCGACGTTCAGCCCCGGCGCCCGGGTGACCTTCGACAACGCCGAGTTCAGCGGCGGCCGCGTCCGGTTCGAGGGCGCCGCCTTCGAAGGCGGCGAAGTGTCCTTCCGCGGGGCCAAGTTCACCGGCGGTGAGGTCGACCTCTCCCGGGTCGGCCCCGACGACTACACCACGCCGCCGGTGTTCGATCCGTGGGAGACGCCGCCACCAGGACTTCTGCTGCCCGGCGCCTAACCTTGCCCGGCGCGCACAAGCTGCTTGTACGGATCATGTACGCCGCCCGGTCAGTCTTTCGCCACCTTCGAAACAACAGGTGCGAGAGGAGAACCGGGGATGATCCGGATCATGAAAGCCGGCCGCGTGACCGCGGCGGTTCTGGCCGCCGGGGCGGTGACGGCGCTGGCCGGAGCCCCCGCCCAGGCCGCCACGGCGCCCGCCGCCAACACGAACTGGACCGCCGACCTGTCCACTGTGGACAGCAACGACGTCAACGTCACCGGCGCGGGTGGCACGCTCACCCTGGCCGACGCCGCGTGGCACCGAACCGCCCGGGTGTTCGCCGGCAGCGAGGGCAGCCTGACCACCGCGGAGCACAAGCTCGGCTCGCCGGCCAACCGCGTCAGCGCGGAGCTGAACCTCGACACGCCCAAGGGCACTTCGGTCGACGTCGACGTCCGCGGCCGGACCGGCGTGAACGACTGGACCGAGTGGACGCCCGCGGGCACCGCGCTGAAGAGCACGGTGAGCGAGGTGCAGGTGCGGATCAGCCTGCACAGCACCACCGACGGCGCGGCGCCCACGGTCAAGAGCGTCGCCCTCAGCGCCGACAGCGTCCCGCAGACCAACGCGCTGGCCGCCTCGACCGCGTTGACCTACAAGATCTACGCCACCCGCGAAGGCCTGACCGGGCACACGACCGCCAACGGCCACGTCATCACCAGCCGCGACCACTTCGTCGCACTGCCGTCCGGGCGCGCCCTGTCGAGCAAGGGCACCGGCACCTACACCGTGCGCGTCTGCAAGACCGACGGCAGCCGCTGCGAGTACGCCCCGGTGTGGGACGTCGGCCCGTGGAACACCAAGGACGACTACTGGAACCCGGCCTCGGTGCGCTACGAGTACAAGGACCTCCCGCAGGGCCAGCCGGAGGCGTACGCCGCCTACCACAACGGGTACAACGGCGGTAAGGACGACCTCGGCTACAAGGTCGGCAACCCGGCCGGCATCGACCTCGCCGACGGCGTCTTCTACGACGGGCTCGGCATGTCGGACAACGGCAACGTCAACGTCACCTACCTGTGGACCGGCTCCGACAAGACCGGCGTCGTCAGCACCGCGGGCGACCCGATGAACGTCCGGGCGAGCGCCAGCACGTCGGCCGCCGTCAAGGGCCTCGCGGCGAACTACGCCAAGGTGAACATCGAGTGCTACGTCGAAGGTGACACGGTCACCGGCAAGTTCGGCACCAGCAACATCTGGGACCGGATCGGCCCGAACAACTACGTCTCGGACACCTACCTCCAGACCGGCTCGGACGACCCCGTCGCCCCGCACTGCTGACGAACGTCCCCGATCGTCGCGTGGTTGACTGCCCTCACCCGCGACAACGGCGAAGGCCCGGTGTCCCCCGCCGGGCCTTCGCCCTTTTTCCGTACCATTCCGCTCACCGGCACACTTTTCACAAACGTGAACAGGCTTCCGCCGGGTGTACAACGGCCCGCCGGGCGTGCAAAAATTCCGGGCACTCTCCTCCCCCGAATTCACGGAATGGCGGGCACCTGTGAGCGTTTCCCGGAGAACCCTGCTGACCACCGCGGCCGGTGCCGCGGTAGCGGTGGGCGCCAGCACGTCAACGGCCGCCGCCGCGGCCACCCCCGACCGCCCCGACCTGGCCTCGGTCACCCGGACGCTCCGCCAAGCGGCCGATTACGCGGTGGCCAAGCTCCGCGCGGTGGCCCCCGGCGTCACCGCATTTCCGGTCGGCACGAAGTTCGAGAAATGGACCTATTCGCAGAACGGCGACTGGGTCGGCGGATTCTGGCCCGGCCAGTTGTGGCTGGCCTGGCTGCACAGCGGCGAGGAACAATTCAAGAGCCTCGCACTGGCTTCCGCCGAAAAACTCGCGCCGCGCCAGAACGACACGGGCACGCACGACCTCGGGTTCCTCTTCTACCCCTCGTGGGTGACCGCCTGGCGGCTCACCGGCGACGAGAAGTGGAAAGCGGGCGCGGTGCAGGCCGCGTCGTCGCTGATCAAGCGGTACAACCCGGCGGGTCGGTTCATCCGCGCCTGGGGTGCGCTGGACGACCCGAAGAACGCCGGCCGCGTCATCATGGACACGATGATGAACCTCGACCTGCTCGCGTTCGCCGGTGCGCAGACGCAGGACCCGAAGTACCTCGAGATCGCCGTCGCGCACGCGAAGACGGCGCAGCGGAACTTCCTGCGCCCCGACGGGTCGACACCGCACGTGTTCGACTTCGACCCGGTCACCGGGGCGCCGATCGGGCCGAACACCGTGCAGGGCTACAGCCCGGCGTCGTGCTGGTCGCGCGGGCAGGCCTGGGGCGTCTACGGGTTCACCACCATCCACCGGCGCACCGGGGACCCGGAGTTCCTGGCCACGGCCCGGCGGCTGGCGGACTTCGCACTGTCCCGGCTGACGCCCGACCACGTGCCGGTGTGGGACTACCTGGCCCCGCAGGCGCCGAACGACGTCAAGGACGCCTCCGCCGGGGTGATCATGGCGTGCGGGCTGCTCGACCTGGCGGAGCTCACGCACCGCCCGCAGTACCGCGAAAGCGCGCTGCGGATCCTCACCGCGGTGTCGCGGACGTGCCTGACGACGAAGTCCGCCCGCGCCGAGGCGAGCGTCGCGCGCTGCACCCGCAACCGGCCGAACGAAGACGGCGTCGAGGTCTCGCTGCCCTACGCCGACTACTACCTGCTGGAAGGCATCCTGCGGGTGCTCGACCGGCGCAAGGTGGACCGCGCGATCGACCTTTCGAGCGTGTAGCGGCCTCCGGGGAGGCCGCCACCTCCCCCAACGCGCTGTCCTGTTGTCACTCAGCGTAGCCGAAGCGGTTGACCAGGAGGTTTCCCCCAGGGCAGAACTCACTTCCGTAACCCTTTGCGCACATCCCGTTGACCACAGTTACCCGGGGCCCTACGTTCGCCCTTGGTCTCCACCATGCGCAGACCCATCGAACCGATCGAATTTCCTGAGGAACGGGTGGAGATGCGAGGGCCGACGAAAACCTTCCGGCTGGTCGCGACGGTGACGGCGGTCGCGGCGCTCACGCTCGGAGGCTGCTCGGACCAGCTGGGCAGCGCGCCCGCCCCGCCGCCGACCCGGATCGAGTTCGTGCCCAAGGTCCGCGACATCCCGTACTTCGAAGCGATGGACAACGGCGGCCTCGAGGCGGCGAAGCAGCTGGGCGTGGCGTGGCATTCGACCGGCCCGGCGACCGTCGACCCGGCCGCCCAGGTGACCATCATGCGCGACCTGATCGCGAAGAAGGTCGACGTCATCGTCGTGGCCCCCAACGACCCGGCCGCGCTCGCGGGCGTGATCGCCGAGGCCAGGGCCAAGGGCATCCACGTGCTCACCTCGGACACCGACGCCCCGGGCACGCAGCGCGAGGTGTTCGTCAACCAGGCCAGCGCGCAGGGCATCGGTACCGCGCTCGTCGACGCGCTGATGGCGAAGACCGGCGGCACCGGCCAGTACGCGATCGTCTCCTGCGGCCCGGCCGCGGCGAACCTCAACTCGTGGATCGCGGTGCAGAAGGAGTACGCGGCCGCGCACTACCCGAAGGCCGAGCTCGTCGACACCGTGTACGCGGGCGAAGACGTGGCCGCCGCGACGGCCATCGCCAAGCAGCTCATGACCAGCCACCCCGGCCTGACCGGGCTGATCGGCGAGTGCACGACGTCCGCGCCCGGCGTCGCGAAGGCCGTCGACGACGAGCAGAAGATCGGCCGGGTGTTCACCGTCGGCGTCGGGACGCCGCAGGCCATCAAGCCGTTCCTGCTCAAGGGCGCGTGCTCGCAGTCGGTGCTGTGGAACGTCGAGTCGCTGGGCTACCTGACCGCGTGGACGGCGAAACAGATCGCCGACGGCAAGCCGCTCCAGGCCGTCAACAAGGTGAGCCTGGAGCTGCCGGCGGTGAAGTACGACACGGCCACGAAGACCGTCCTGCTGGGCGACCCCCTGCTCATCACGGCCGACAACGTCGACCAGTTCAAGTACTGACTCCGCCTCACCGGTGCCGGCGCACGTGCGCGACCGCCGCGCCGCCGCCCAGCACGAGGATCAGCGCGGTCAGCCCCCAGCGGCGCTTCTCTTCGGTCCGCTTGCCGGTGTCCGCGGCCACCACCTCGGCCTTCTTCGTCGGCCGCCCGTGGGATGACGTCGTCGGCGGCGGCGGTGGCGGCTCGGAGGTGGCGGGCGGCGGCGTGACCACCACCGGCGACGGCGTGGGGGACGGCAGCGGCGACGGCGGCACGACGGCGGGCTGCTCCACCGGCGGCGGCTGCGGCGGCGGTGGCGGCTCCGGCGCCTGCGTGGCAGGCGGCTCGGTCCGGGGCGGCGGCGACGGCTCCTGGGGTGTCGTGGGCGGTGGCGACGAGGAGGTCGGGGGCGGTGGGGGCGCCTCGCCGAGGCACCCGGCCGCGTCGCCGCTCACCAGCGGGGGCCCGGCCGCGACCTCGGTGGCCGGGCCCGAGCCGTCACGCGGCAGGCGATAGGTGACGCTGCGCTGCCCGTCGTGGTTGGCCGTGGCGTAGATCGCGCCGGGCGCGAGCACCACCGACCCGTACGCCCCGCCCTCGGGGAACCGGAGCCCGGGCACCACCGCGACCTTCCCGCTCGACGGGTCGAGGGTGACCACGGAGCCGTCCCCGCGCGAGGTCGTCGAGACGCCGTGGAGGAGCCCGTCCGCCGGGTCGAAGGCGAAGTCGTCGACGCCGACGGCGAGCGACACCGGCCGCAGCGCCGTCCGGTGCACCACCCGCAGGTAATCCTGGCCGCCCGGGTCGATGTCCACTGTGTACAGATCGCTGCCCTGCCGGACGTACCAGCGGTCGCCGTCGATCGCGCCCGCGGTGGCCCCGGTGACCAGGCTCCACACCGGGTGCCGCGCCCCCGCGCGGCCGATCACGCCGAGGTCGGTGACCACGCCGTCGGCGTCGATCCGGACCGCGTGCGCGCCGTGGTCGTACCGGCCGGCGCGGGTGCCGTCGGCGACGCCGTAGACGACGTCCTGCGCGCTCGAGTAGCCCATCGCGTTGATCCAGTACCCGGCCTGGCTGACCCGCTTCGTCACCCCGCCGGGCAGGGAGAGCAGCCGCAACGTCGTCGGTGCGCCGTCGCGTTGGTTCTCCGCCTGCAGGATCGTGCAGCCGCCCGGCTCCCGGGCGGGCCGCTTCGCCGACGGCGGGGCGAGCCAGCCCGTCGCCGCCAGCAGGGCCGAAACCGCCACGGCCGCCCCGAGCATCGCCGCCCAGCGGGCCCGCGTGCCGGTCAAACCAGCCTTTCCAGTGCCGAGACGAACGCCTCCGGTGCCACCTTCGCGCCGCCGCTGAACGGGTTCTGCAGCTGGTAGATGGCGAACAGCAGCAACGTGATCGTGCCGGCCAGGGTGGACACGATGATGATGTGCGCGGCGAGCCGGGTGCCGCCGAACAGGTTGGGCAGCAGGATCGCGGTGATCACGCTGCCGAGGACGAGGGCGAACCAGACGACGGCGCCGACCCCGTCGCCCGAGTGGGCCAGCCGCTGCTCACGGGCCTGGTAGACCGACCAGAGCTGGTCGCTGGCCTCGGTCTTGCGGTCCAGCAGCCAGTCGTCGTCGGCGGGCGCGGCCGCCACCGCCTGGCGCATCTGGTCGAGCTGCGTCGCGCCGGTGGTGGGCACCGGGCCGCCGTCGGCCAGGCGGGGCCACTCCTGCTCCTCGACCGTCCGGGCGTACGCGGCGGCGAGCTGGTGCACCCGGTCCTTCGTCTCGGCCGGCAGCGCGTCGGCCGCCCAGGTGGCCGCGACGAGGCTGTCGGCCTCGGCCTGCGCGTTCTGGCCCGCTTCGCTCACCGAGTCGTACAGCGAGATCAGGACGAAGGCGACCAGGACGGCGTGCAGCCCGCCGACGATGGTGAACACCTGGCCCGCCGCGTCGTTGTTGTCGGGACGGCCCTCGTCCCAGCCGAAGCGGCGCACCAGGTACGCGATCACGCCCGCCACCACGGCCGCGCCGGTCACCCAGAGACTGCCGGCCACGAAGATGTTCATCCGGGTCCTTTCACCCGCGGAGCGCGGGAAGCGCTGCCCGGCATTCCGGGGCCGAGACCGCTCAAGTTAGCCACCCATTTCCGAGCGGACAACAGAGGGGGCCGAATTCATCCTGGTGGCGGCACAAGAAGCGCAAAAGTCGCCGATTCGGCGCAGCCTCGACGGGGTACCGGCGATCACGTCGTACCGCAGGGCGACGGCGGACCGCGCTGCCGAGCAGGGAAACTCACGACCGAGTGACGTTTGCAGACAGCCCGTGACCAGGCCTGTCGAACATCATCGGAAAATGATCAAGGAGCGCGGGCGTCATTAACCCGGTGACCCGATCGTGTCATTGTGCGACCCGAGGCGGTTGCTATGTTGATTTCGCGGCGCCACGAAACCGCGCGCATATCAGCAAATAGCAGGTCATGACCGGCGTGCCGGCTGGGCGGGCACGTGCCGAACGCGAATGATTGGGTGGTCCTCGTTGTGACTGTCACCGACCCGGTGGAATCCGAGCAGCAGGCGCCGTCGAGCCTGGGACGGGCCGCGGCCCGGACCCTGGCCACCACGACCAAGTCCGTCCCGCAGATGCAGGGCATCTCCTCCCGCTGGCTGCTCAAACTCCTGCCCTGGGTCGAAGTCTCCGGCGGCGCCTACCGAGTCAACCGGCGGTTGAGTTACGCCGTCGGCGACGGACGCGTCACCTTCACCACCACCGGCACCCAAGTCCGCGTCATCCCCCCAGAACTCGGCGAACTCGCCCCCCTCCGCGGCTACACCGACGAAGACGTCCTCACCGAACTCGCCGACCGCTTCACCCAACACGAATACGCCCCCGGCGACGCCCTCGTCGAATTCGGCTCCCCCGCCGACCAGGTCTACCTCCTCGCCCACGGCAAGATCACCAAAATCGGCACCGGCGCCTACGGCGACCAGGTCGTCCTGGGCACCCTCGCCGACGGCGACCACTTCGGCGACCACGCCCTCCTCGACAGCGACGGCATCTGGGAATACACCGCCAAAGCCGTCACCACCTGCACCGTCCTCACCTTGCCGCGCGCCGCCTTCGACGACATCCTCACCCGATCCGAGACGCTGCAAGCGCATCTGGCGGACTACCGGGCCCGCGGCGCCACCGCCAGCAACGACCACGGCGAAGCCGAAATCTCCCTCGCCTCCGGCCACGACGGCGAACCCCTCCTCCCCGCCACCTTCGTCGACTACGAAGCCCACCCCCGCGAATACGAACTCTCCGTCGCCCAAACCGTCCTGCGCGTCCACTCCCGCGTCGCCGACCTCTACAACCAACCCATGAACCAGATCGAACAACAACTCCGCCTCACCGTCGAAGCCCTGCGGGAACGCCAGGAACACGAACTGATCAACAACCCCGACTTCGGACTCCTCCACAACGCCGACTTCGCCCAGCGCATCCCCACCCGCACCGGCCCACCCACCCCCGACGACCTCGACGCCCTCCTCACCCTCGTCTGGAAAGACCCCGCCTTCTTCCTCGCCCACCCCACCACCATCGCCGCCTTCGGCCGCGAATGCACCAAAGCCGGCCTCTACCCCACCAGCGTCGACCTGGGCGGCCACCAAGTCCCCTCCTGGCGCGGCATCCCCATCCTCCCCTGCAACAAAATCCCCGTCACCGACACCCGCACCAGCTCCATCCTCCTCATGCGCACCGGCGAACAAACCCAAGGCGTCGTGGGGCTGCACCAAACCGGCCTGCCGGACGAATACCAGCCGGGACTCAACGTCCGCTTCATGGGCATCAACGACCAAGCCCTCATCTCCTACCTCGTCTCCGCCTACTACTCCGCCGCCGTCCTCGTCCCCGACGCCCTCGCCATCCTCGAAAGCGCCGAGATCGGCCGGGAAACGCCGTGACCGTCACCGAGGAAACGACGTCGGTGCAGCTCTCGCTGAGCGTCACCGCGGCGCGGACGCTGACCACCACGACCAAGACGCTGCCGCAGATGCGCGGCATCACCACCCGCTGGCTGCTGTCCCAGCTGCCGTGGGTCGAGGTTCCGGCCGGTTCCTACCGGGTCAACCGGCGGCTGACCTACACCCTGGGCGACGGCAAGGTCTCCTTCTTCAGCACCGGCGCCCGGGTCCAGGTGGTGCCCGCCGAGCTGACCGAGCTGGCGCTGCTGCGGGACTTCGGCGACGAGACGGCGTTGGGTGCGCTGGCGGAGGCGTTCGAGCAACGCGAATACGAGCCAGGAGACACCCTCTTCACCGCCGGAACGCCGTTGGACACCCTGTTCCTCCTCGCCCACGGCAAGGTCACCCGCCACCGCACCGGCCCCTACGGCGACGACCTGCACGTGGGGACCGCCACCGACGGCGACCACTTCGGCGAGGAGCTCCTCGGCCCCGATCCGGGCCCGTGGACCTTCACCGCCCGGGCCGCCACGCGCGTCGTCGCACTCGTCCTGCCCGCCGCCGCCTACGCGCTGCTCAACGGCCGGTCGGAAGCCCTCCGGACGCACGTCGCCGAAGCGCTGGCCCGGCCGCGGAAACCGCAGAACACCAAGGGCGAAGCCGCCATCGACCTCGCCGCCGGCCACGACGGCGAGCCCCTCCTGCCCGGCACCTACGTCGATTACGACCCCTCGCCGCGCGAGTACGACCTCGCCGTCGCCCAAACGGTGCTGCGGGTGCACAACCGCGTCGCCGACCTCTACAACCAGCCGATGAACCAGCTCGAACAACAGCTGCGGCTGACCGTGGAAGCCTTGCGGGAACGCCAGGAACACGAGCTGGTCAACAACACCGACTTCGGGCTGCTCCACAACGCCGACCTCAAACAGCGGATCACCACCCGCACCGGGCCGCCGACCCCGCTCGACCTCGACGACCTGCTCTGCCGCCGCCGCAAGACCCGGTTCTTCCTCGCGCACCCGCAGGCGATCGCCGCGTTCGGGCGGGAATGCACCAGCCGGCGCATCTACCCCGACACCGTCGTCCTGGACGGCAAGCGCGTCACCGCCTGGCGCGGGGTGCCGATCCTGCCGTGCGACAAGCTCCCGGTGTCCGCGGCGGGCACGACGTCCATCCTCGCCATGCGCACCGGCGAAGACGACGCCGGCGTCATCGGCCTCCGGCCCCGGTCACTGCCCGACGAATACCAGCCCGGCCTCAACGTCCGGTTCATGGGCACCGGCGACCGCGCGGTGACGTCGTACCTCGTCAGCGCGTACCACTCCGCCGCGGTCCTCGTCCCGGACGCGCTCGGCGCGCTCGACGACGTCCAGATCGGCCACTGATGACGACGATGAACACGCGCACCGCGGCCCGTCCGCTCGCCGACGTCCTCGCGTGGAGCAAGGGGCTCGTCGACCCGGCGTTGCGGGCGGCCGCCGGGCGGCCGCCGGAGGCGATGCGGCGGGTCGCGGCCTACCACTTCGGCTGGCAGGACGCCGCGGGGCGGCCGTCGGCCACCGACGGCGGCAAGGCGCTGCGGCCGGCGTTGGTGCTGCTGTGCGCGGAAGCCGCGGGCGGGGAGGCGGCCGACGCCGTGCCCGCCGCCGTCGCGGTCGAGCTGGTGCACAACTTCTCGCTGCTGCACGACGACGTCATGGACGGCGACACGACCCGGCGGCACCGCGCGACGGCGTGGACGGTGTTCGGCACCGGGCCGGCGGTGCTGGCCGGGGACGCCTTGCTGAGCCTGGCGTTCGAGGTGCTGGCGCCGAGCGGGGCGGCGAACGCGAGGGTGCTGTCGGCGGCGACGCTGGCCCTGCTCGAAGGCCAGGCCCAGGACCTGGACTTCGAGCAACGCGACGACGTCACCCCGGGCGAGTGCGTCCGGATGGCGGAAGGCAAGACGGCGGCCCTGCTGGGGGCGGCCTGCACGCTCGGGGCGGCGTGCGGGCCGGCCGGCACGGACCGCTTCGGCGCGTTCGGCCGCGCGGTCGGCCTGGCGTTCCAGCACATCGACGACCTGCTCGGCATCTGGGGCGACCCGGCCGTCACCGGCAAGCCGGTGTACTCGGACCTCCAGAACCGCAAGAAGTCCCTGCCGGTGGTGACGGCGCTGTGCTCGGGCACCGCCGCCGGCGCCGGCCTCGCCACGCTCTACGCCCGCCGCGAGCCACTGGACCGGACCGAGCTGGCCCACGCGGCTTCCCTCGTCGAGGCCGCGGGCGGCCGCCAGTGGAGCCAGGCCCAGGCGGACGCGTTGCTCGCCAAGGCCTTGCGAGACCTCACCGCCACCGGCCCACCCTCCCGCGCCACCGCCGAACTCACCTCGCTGGCCCGCCTCATCACCACCCGCACCCACTGACCCCGTGATCGAAACGCCGACTCGCGTGATTGAAGCCGTAACTCGCGAGATCCGGCTTCAATCACGCGAGGTCCGGCTGTGATCACGCGAGTTGCGGGTTACTTGCCGGGGCGGGTGAGGCCGGATTTGTCGGCGTTCAGGCTCAGGATGTTCTTGTCCGTGTCCTGGAGGGCCTTGGTGACCTGCGGGGACGACGGGGATGTCGACAAGTCGATCAGGCGGATCGGGGCTTCCAGGCGGATCAGGGTGGGGATGTACTCGGCCTTGTCGACCTTCCAGCGGTCGCCGTCGCGGACGAAGCGGAAGCGGGCCGCCGCGCCTTCCTCCGTGTCGCCCTTGGGCTCGGAGTGGCGGGCGACGCTGTTGCCGAGCCCGTAGGCCACCCACTTGCCGCCGATCTTCTCGAACGGCTGGACCACGTGGGCGTGGTGGCCGACGATCAGGTCGACGTCGTCCGACGCCAGGATCTTCTTGGCCTGCGACCGCTGCTCGGCCGTCGGGTCGTGCTGGTACTCCACGCCCCAGTGCAGGCTGGCGATCACCACCTGCGCGCCGGCTTGGCGAGCCTTCTTCGCCGCAGCCAGCACGTCGTCGACGTCGATCTGGTTGGCCAGCCACGGTTTCCCGGCCGGCACCTTGATGCCGTTGAAGCCGAACGCGTACGACACCTGGGCGACCTTGACGCCGTGCACGTCGAGGATCAGCGGCTTCGCGGCCTCGGCCGCCGACCGGGCCGAGCCGGTGTGCTTGACGCCGATGGCGTCGAGCTTGTCCAGGGTGCGGGTGACGCCCTCGGCGCCCTGGTCGATCGTGTGGTTGGACGACGTCGAGCAGGTGTCGTAGCCGGTGTCCTTGATCGCGTCGGCGATCTCCGGCGGCGCGCTGAACGACGGATAACCGCTGTACGGCCCGCCTTCCGGCGCCAGTGGCGTCTCGAGGTGGCAGATCCCGAGGTCGGCACCGGAGATCAGCGGCTTGATCCCGGCCAGCAGCGGCCGGTAGTCGATCTTCCCGCCGCCGTCGGCCTCGGCCTGCTCGGTCAGCGCCGGGTGGATCAGGACGTCCCCGGTGGCGACGACGCTGAACGATCCCTCGGGGGCGGCGGCGCTCGCGGACGACGCGGCCGCCTCGGGAAAGGGCGTCGGCGCCGGCCCTTGCCGCGGCGGGCTGCTGCAAGCGGCCGCCAGGAGAGCAACCCCGGCGAGCGCGGCGACGCGGTGCTTCGTCATCGGTCCCCCTAACGTGGTCCGGCCATCCTGCCAGCCGGGCGAATCGGGCAGCGACACCCTCCGGGTCCGTGCTTGAAACTTCCACCACAGTCGACAACACCGATCAGAACATTCGCACAGGACAAAACCGGACAACGCGCAGGACAGGCCGGAAAAAATACGATAATTGAAGCTCGCGCTTGCCACGATGCAACTACGCACAGTAGGTCTCGCTCCGCTAACTGCGCCTTGACGCTGCACGAACGGGTGTTTTGTAATACGAGTCACTCCGCGGTGCCGCGACGCGCCGCTCGACCCCGGCCTCCTTGGGAGCAACGATGTCCCCACACTCGCACAGGCTGCGTACCTGGAGCCTTGTTGGTTGTTGTTTGATTTCCGGCGCACTGCTGGCCTCCTGCTCTTCGGGCAAAGAGACCGCGGCGCCGCAGCAGCAGGCACCGGCCAACGGCAAGATCACCCTGTACTACCTGCAGAAACAGGGTGACCAGCAGTACTTCGTCGAGCAGGCCCAGGGCGCGCAGGAGAAGGCGAAGGAGCTCGGCGTCGAGCTCAAGGTGGTCAACCTCGGCCAGGACGCCAACAAGGCGATCACCGAACTGGACGCCGCGGTCGCGCAGGGCGCCAACGGCGTCGCCATCGTCGTCCCGGACCAGGCGATCGGCCCGCAGGTGATCGACAAGGCCAAGAGCGCGGGCATCCCGCTGATCGCCTCGGACGACGTCATCAAGGACGGCACCGGCGCGAAGGCCCCGTTCGTCGGCTTCAACGGCAGCCAGATGGGCGACTCGGTCGGCACCGAGGCCGGGAAGCTGTTCAAGGCGGCGGGCTGGGCGGCCGCCGACACGAAGATCATCAGCGCGTTCAAGCAGGACCTGACCGTCTGCACCGACCGCGTCAACGCCGCGAAGACGGCGTTCTCGAAGGCCGCGGGCGCGGACGTGCAGGTGATCGACGTCGGCACCGACAACTCGCCCGTCGACGCGCAGAACCGCTCCGGCGCGGTGATCGGCTCCAACCCGGGCGTCAAGCACTGGGTCGTCTGGGGCTGCAACGACGAGAACGAGACCGGCGTCGTGACCGCGCTCGCCAACTCGGGTGTGGCGGCGAACAACATCATCGGCGTCGGGCTCGGCGCCTACCTCGACTGCAAGGACTGGGCCGCCGGCAAGGACACCGGCAACAAGGCCGCGCTCTACATCTCCGGCGCCGAGGTCGGCCGCTCGGCGATCCAGGTGCTGGTCGACAAGGTGAAGAACGGCAAGGAACTGCCCGCCGAGACGATCGCCAAGACCACGATCGTCAACAAGGACAACTACAAGCAGGCCGGCGTCAACTGCACCTGACCGCCCCCTCGTGAGTGGTAATTCGGGTTCTAACCCGAATTACCACTCACGACCGCCGTACGGAAGGCGACCATGTCCAGCTCTCCTCCCGCGCTCGCCGTCGAGGGCATCGGCAAGCGCTTCTCCGGTGTCACCGCCCTCGACGGCGTCTCACTGGAGTTCCGCTCCGGCGAAGTCCTGGCCCTGATGGGCGAAAACGGCGCCGGGAAGTCGACGCTCCTGCGCGTGCTGTCCGGCGACCAGGGCCCGGACGACGGCCGGCTGCTCCTGGACGGCACCGAAGTCACCTTCGACACCCCGCGCGCGGCGATGGCCGCCGGGGTCCGGGTGATCTACCAGGAACCCGAGATCATCCCGCACGTTTCGGTGGCGGAGAACGTCTTCGTCGGCGAACTGCCCGCGAAGGCCCGGGTGTTCAGCCGCCGCACGCTCACCAAGGCCACGCGCGACGCGCTGGTCGAGTACGGCTTCGAAGGCGTCCTCAACCCGGCGACCCTCGGCGCCGCGCTGTCCCCCGCGCAGCGCCAGCTCGTCGAGATCCTGCGGGTGCTCACCGCGGCCACGCCGCCGCGGGTGATCGCGTTCGACGAGCCGACGTCGTCGCTGTCGGAACACGAAGTCGAGGCGCTGTTCCGGCTGATCGGGCGGCTGCGCGACAGCGGCGTCGCGGTCGTCTACGTCTCGCACCGGATGAAGGAGATCTTCCAGCTCGCCGACCGGGTCGCCGTGCTGCGCGACGGGAAGCTCGTCGGTGTCCAGCAGGCCGCGGAGACCGACGAGGCCGCCCTGGTCCGGATGATGATCGGCCGTGACCTCTCGGCGCTCGAACGCCGCGTCACCCAGGACACCGGGGACGTGGTCCTGAAGCTGGACGACGTCACGACCGACGACGTCACCGGCATCTCGCTGCAGGTCCGCGCGGGCGAGGTCGTCTGCCTGGCCGGGCTGGTCGGCGCCGGCCGCTCCGAGCTGGCCCGCGCGATCGTCGGCGACCTGCCGATCCGGTCCGGGACGGTGGAGCTCGGCGGCAAGCGGCTGCGCGCGCACAACCCGGGTGACGCCGTCAAAGCCGGCATCGGCTTCGCGCCCGAAGAGCGCAAGACGGACGCGTTGCTCATGCAGCGGTCCGTCCGCGACAACGTCTCCATCGCCGTCCTCGACCGGCTTCGCCGCTTCCGGGTCGTGAAGCGGGCGAAGGAACGCGCGCTCGTCGAGGAGTACGTACGCGAGCTTCGCGTGCGGACGCCGTCGATGGAACAGGAGGTCCGCAAGCTCTCCGGCGGCAACCAGCAGAAGGCCGTTCTCGCGCGCTGGCTCGCGCGGCGGCCGAAGCTGCTGATCCTCGACGAGCCGACGCGCGGGGTCGACGTCGGCGCGAAGGCCGAGATCTACCGGATCATCGACGGCCTCGCCGCCGAAGGCATCGCGCTGCTGGTCATCTCATCCGACCTGCCCGAGGTGCTGACGCTGGCCGACCGCATCCTCGTCATGCGCGCCGGACGTCTCGCGGGCGAACTCGGCCGCGAGGAAGCGACCGAGGAAGCCGTGCTGACCCTCGCCATCCCCGAAACCGAACCAGCCGTGGAAGAAGCCCAGGAGATCGGCGCATGAGTGAGCTTGCGAACGAATCGAATGACACAGCTGTAGCCGCGCCGAGCGTCAGCGAGGTCGGCGCATGAGTACCCCCACCAAGGAAACTTCGGCGCCCGCCGCCGCGCCTCAGCCGTCCGCCGCACGGCGCGTGCTGACCGGCATCGGCGTGCAGAACTCCAGCCTGATCATCACGCTGATCGCGCTGGTGATCCTGCTGAGCGTGCTGAACGAGAACTTCTTCCGCACCAACAACCTGCTGCTGATCGGCAGCGCGATCACCATCATGGGGCTGCTCGCCCTGGTGCAGACGCTGGTGATCATCCTGGGCGCGCTGGACATCTCGGTCGGCTCGATGGCCGGGCTGGCGTCGGTGATCTCGGCGATGGTGTTCACCTCGACCGGCAACGCCGAGGTCGGCATCCTCGCCGCGGTCGGCGTCGGCATCCTCTGCGGCCTGGTCAACGGCATGATCATCATCTTCGGCCGGGTCAACCCGGTGGTCGCGACGCTGGCCATGCTCGCCACCTACAAGGGCATCGCCCAGGTCATCTCCGACGGCAAGGCGCAGGGCTACACCGGCGGCGACGACCTGTTCATCTTCCTGGCCAAGGGCGCGATCGCGGGCCTGCCGTCGCTGGTGTGGGTGTTCCTGATCGTCGCGGCGCTGCTGCACTTCCTGCTCAAGTACACCGACATCGGCCGCAACGTCTACGCCATCGGCGGCAACGACACCGCCGCGCGGCTGGCCGGCATCAACATCAACCGGTACATCATCGGCGTGTACGCCCTCGTCGGCGTGGTCGCGGCGATCGCGGGCGTGCTGATCACCGCGCGCACCGGCTCCGGCCAGCCGACGTCCGGTTCGGAAGGCCTCGAACTGCAGGCGGTCACCGGCGCCGCGCTCGGCGGCACGATGCTCAAGGGCGGCCGCGGGTCGATCATCTCCACCGTGCTCGCCGTGGTCATCCTGGGCGTGCTCGACAACGGCATGTCCGGGCTGGGCATCAACCCGTTCTGGCAGAACGTCGCCCACGGCGCCCTGCTGGTGATCGCGGTCGTGCTGCAGCAGCTGCGCAGCGGGGAACGGCGCGTCGGCCTGCCCGAGTAGCGGTGCGGAACCTCCACGCCCGCATCGTCGACGAACTGGGCCGGCTCATCGTCGAAGGCGCCCTCGGGGACGGGCAGCCGCTCGTCCCCGAGGAGCTCGGCCGCCGGTTTTCCGCGTCCCGCACGGTGGTCCGCGAGGCCCTGCGCGTGCTCGAGTCCAAGGGCATGGTCACCGCGCGGCCGCGGGTCGGGACGTGGACGCTGCCGCCCGAGGCGTGGGACGCGATCGACCCGGACGTCATCGCCTGGCGCGTCGGCGGTCCCGGCGGCCAGGAGCACCTGCGCGAGCTGCTGGAACTGCGGCTGGCCATCGAGCCGCAGGCGGCGCGGATGGCGGCGCGGCACCGGCGTCCCGACGAGCTTTCGGCGATGGCAGCGGCCTACGCGCTGATGGCCGACGCCGAAGACACGGCGGCCTTCCGGGCGGCCGACGCGCAGTTCCACGCGGCGCTGGTCCGCGCGGCGGGGAACACGCTGATCTCGCAGCTGCAGGTGCCGGTGGTGGCGGCGCTGCGGGCCCAGGGCGAGCCGGAGGACACCCTCGTCGCGCATTCCCGGGTGCTGACGCTGGTGCTGGCGAAGAACGCCGACGGCGCCGAGTCCGCGTGCCGCCGGCTACTGGAAACCGTTGCGGCGTACCGGTGATCGGTACCTTGACACGGTTACCGGCACGCGCTTCACTCGCTGCGGATGCCCGCCGCCATGAGTGTTGAGGAGGACGCTTTCATGCGTTTCCCGGGAATTCGTGGTTTCGGCGTGCTCGCGGCCGCGGCGGTGGCAGGCGGTCTCCTGACCGCCCCGGCGGCGGCCGCCGCACCCTGCACGATCTCCGACGAAATGGTGTCCGCGGGCAACTACTGGGTGGCCAACGGGACCAACCTCGACGCGCCGGACTGGCAGAACGCGACGTTCCACGTCGGCAACCTGGCCCTGGTCCGGACCACCGGGCAGTCCAACCACAAGACCTACCCGTGGGCGCAGGCCAACAAGTACCTGCTGCCCGAGGACCCGAAACGGCCGTTCTTCCCGGACAACCAGGCGGCCGGCGAGGCGTACCTCGACCTGTACACCTACTTCCACCCGGAGATCCCCCTGGATTCGATTCGCACGCGGATCAGCGACGAGGTGGCGTCCGTGCAGGCGGGCCACCGCGACTACTGGAACTACGTCGACGCGCTGAACATGGCGATGCCGTCGTTCGCGCGGATGAGCCTGATCGACCACGATCCGTCCTACTTGGACGCAATGGACCAGCTCTTCCGTTCTTCGGAACGCAAGCTGTTCAACGAGTTCACCGGCCTGTGGTACCGCGACGCGCGGTTCAAGGGCTCCGGCGTGTTCTGGTCACGCGGCAACGGCTGGGCACTGGCGGCGTTGACGAAGGTGCTGCAGGTCCTGCCCACCGACGACCCGCGGCGGCCGGAGTACCTGCGCGTGTACCAGAAAATGGCTGTCTCGCTGGCGCGGACGCAACGCCGTGACGGCTTCTGGAACGCCGACCTGCTGAACCCGCGGGACCACGGCGGCCCGGAGTCCAGCGGCACGGCGTTCTTCGCCTTCGGCCTCGGCTGGGGCCTCAACGCGGGGATCCTCGACGCCGCCCGCTTCCGCCCGGTGGTCGACAAAGCGTGGACGGCGCTGTCCACGAAGGCACTGCAGCCCAGCGGCCTGGTGGGGTACGTCCAGCCGGTGGGCGACCGCCCCGCGACGGCCCACGCGACCGACACCGCGGCTTACGGCGTGGGCGCGTTCCTGCTGGCGGGCCAGCAGGTGGCCAAGCTGCAAGGCTGCTCGGCCGAGTAGTGCCTCTTCAGCGCCCAGGCCGAAATGTCCCCACAGTGCGGCACTTCAGCTTAGGCAGTCGCCGGGGTCGCCACGGGTCAGGGCCGGGTCCGACTGAGGGAAGGTGCGCGCGATGCCGGGGCCGGAGGACCGGCGCTCGAAGCGCACCGTCACCCGGCCGTGGCCCGCGCCCTGGACCCAGCCCGTGCCGAACTCTTCGTGGACCACGTCGTCGCCCTGGCGCCACTCCGAAGGCGGCGCTGCGGGCACCGGCGCCGGGGCGGAAGACACCACGACCGGCGCCGGAGCAGGCGTGGCCAGGGTGAACAGCGCGTCCTGGTGCGGCACCGAAAGCCCGCTGTAGGCGACCCCCGCGAGCCGGATGCCGCCGAACTCGGCCGGGTCGATCAGGAGCCGCTCCGCGGTCGCCGACAGCTCGGCGAGATCGTCCGTGGGCGCCGAGATCGTCTCCGAGCGGGTCACCGTGTGCATGTCGGTGTGCCGCAGCTTGATCACCACCGTCCGCGCCACGCGGCCGGCCTTGAGCAGGCGCCGGTGCGCGCCCACCGCGATCCGGCGGACCTCCGCCCGCAGCGTGGCCAGGTCCTTGATGTCGGTGTCGAACGTCGTCTCGGCGCTGACCTGCTTGGTTTCGGCGCGGCCGGCCACCGGGCGGTCGTCGGCGCCGGTCGCCAGCCGCCGCAGGTCGCGGCCGACCACGCCGCCGAGCGTCGCCACGGCGTCCTGTTCGGACAGTGCCGCCAGCTGCCCGAGCGTCTGGACGCCGATGAACCGCAGCTTCCCCTCGGCGACCGGGCCGATGCCCCACAGGGCGCGCACCGGCAGCGGCGCGAGGAACTCGCGTTCGGTGCCCTGCGGGACGACCAGCAGGCCGTCCGGCTTGGCCTCGTCGGAGGCGATCTTCGCGATCTGCTTGCCGTTGCCCGCCCCGATCGACGCCACCAGGCCGGTTTCCGCCCGGATCCGGGCCCGCAACGCGGCACAGAACGAAGTGACCTCGTCGAAAGACGCGTCGACGAGCGAAGGCGGTTCGGCGAAGGCTTCGTCGAGGGAGATCTTCTCCAGCACCGGCGCGACCTCGGTGACGACCGCGAAGACCTCCTGGCTGAGCCGCTCGTACACGCGGAACCGCGGCGGCACGATCACGCCGTTCGCCGGCAGCAGCCGCCGCGCCTGGGCCATCGGCATCGCCGAGCGGATGCCGAACGCCCGCGACTCGTAGCTCGCGCCGGCGACGACCCCGCGGGGCCCGGTCCCGCCGACGAGCACCGGGCGCCCGGCCAGCGTCGGGCGGGTGAGCTGCTCGGCCGACGCGTAGAAGGCGTCCAGGTCGAGGTGGATGACCCAGCGGGCCACGTCAGACCCCGCCGGTGGCGTCCAGCAGCTGGTGGAGCGCCTTGGTGTAGTCCTCGAACGCGGCGCGGCCCCGGGCGGTGAGCCGGACCAGGGTGACCGGCGTGCGGTGCTCGTAGGCCTTGGTGATCTCGACGTACTCGGCGTCCTCGAGCTTGCGCAGGTGCGTCGAGAGGTTGCCGGCCGTCATTTCGAGGAGCTGCTGCAGCCGCGGGAAGGTGATCTGGTCGCCGGGGCGCAGCCCGGCGAGCGCGACCGTCACCCGCAACCGCGCCTGGGCGTGGATGACCGGGTCGAGCTGGGGCAGTTCGCTCATCGGCCGGTCTTCTCGCGGACGAAGTAGACGATCGCGCCGAGCAGGAACCCGCCGCCGCCGCAGACGGTGAGCACGAGGAAGTTGTGCGGGTAGCCCACGAGCACGCTCACCGCGGCCGAGACGATCATCCACGCGCCGAGGCCGTACATGAGCTTGTCCTGCCACACCATGCCGCCCGCCAGGTACATCACGCCGGTGAGCAGCAGCCAGGTGCCCGACCACAGCAGCGACACCTGGTCCGGCGACAGCGCCTGGAACTGCGTGATCCGCAGGTCGACGACCATCAGCCCGATCGAGGACAGCGCCCAGCCGTAGCCGTACATCGCGCCGATCGTGCGGGACGGCCCACGGATGCCGCGGCCGGACCGGATGCTGGTGTAGGTCGTGTAGGCCATGGCGCCGAGGAACAGCAGCGGGACGACGATGCCGCCGGCGACCCAGCCGGGGATCGCGACACCCGGCTGCACGGTCACGTACGTGAAGCCCCAGCCGACGATCCAGGCGAGGGCCCAGGCCGCGAGCATCCGCGCCGGGCCCCCGCCGAGCTCCCGGCGGGTCCGCCGGTTCTGCTGGGCGATCAGGTTCAGCGATTGCTCGGCCGACATCGGCTCGTCTTCCACCTGGTTCGCCCTCCTCCGTACACCTGCACGGAAGCTAACACGCATCTAGAGCCGTGCCGTGTCCAGCCGGAACCGGCGCATCACGATCAGGGCCGGGACGACCAGCCAGCCCGCCAGCACGATCGTCGCGACCCACGTCCCGGAGGTGTGGGTCAGCGGGTCGAGGCCGACCCGGCGCAGCCAGTAGGTCGGCACGAAGTGCGCCAGCGTCGTCATCCAGCCGGGCAGGAACTCCAGGGGCATCCACAGACCGCCGAGCAGGCCGAGGGGCATCATCAGGGCGCCGGTGACCGCGCCGACGGTGTCGCCCTTGCCGAACAGGCCGATGGCCAAGCCGAGGACGGCGAACGGGAGCGTGGCCGCCCACAGGAGGACCAGCTGCCCGCCCCACTGGGCCATGGTGAGCGGCTCGCCACGCAGGAAGCCGACGAAGAAGATCACCAGGATCACCGGCAGGGCGACGGCCATCGCCGACGCCACCTTGACGACGAGGTAGCCGGGGCCGCGCATCGGGGTGAGCCTCAGCTGCCGCTGCCAGCCGTCGGTGCGTTCCTGGGCCACCCGGGTGCCGGTGAACAGGGCGCCGCCGCTGGCGCCGTACGCGGCCATGCCGATCATCGTCTGCGTGCTCGAGCGCAGGCCGTTGTCCAGGACCACGTCTCCCCAGATGGCCCCGAAGAGCAGGTACATCGCCACCGGCATGCCGATGGTGAAGATGGTGAACTGCGGGCTCCGGACGATCCGCTTGATCTCCAGGCTCAGGTACGTCGTGTTCACGCGGCAGCCTCCTCGGCGGTCAGCGCCAGGAAGGCCTCTTCGAGGCCCAGCGCGGTGATTTCGATGTCGGACGCGGCCGGGTGCGCCGCGAGGAGGGCACGGAGGGCCGTGTCGGAGTCGGCGCAGGCCAGCTCGGCGCGGCCGCCGCGCAGCTGCACGCCCGTGACGCCCGGCAGGTGCGCGAGGTCGGCGTCGGTCGCGCCGGGCACGACGGCCTTGAGGACCCGGCCGGACACCGCGGCCCGGACCTCGGCGACCGGGCCGTCGGCGACGACGACGCCGTGGCGCATCAGCACGACGCGGTCGGCGTAGTCCTCGGCCTCGGCGAGGTAGTGCGTCGCGAACAGCACCGTCCGGCCGCCTGCGGCGAACTCGCGGATGGCCGCCCAGAACGCGCGCCTGCCGTCGACGTCCATCGCCGCGGTGGGCTCGTCGAGCACGAGCAGCTGCGGGTCGCCGGCCAGGGCGAGCGCGAACCGGACGCGCTGGCGTTCCCCGCCGGACAGCTTGCCGCAGCGGCGTTTCACGAGGTGTTCCAGGCCGGCCCGGGCGACCACCTCCGCGGCGGGCAGCGGCTTCCGGTGCGTCGAGACGACCAGGCCGACGAGCTCGCCGACCGTGGCGTCCGCCAGCAGCGCGCCGTTCTGCATCATCGCGCCGACGAGCCCGCGGTCGACGGCTTCGCGCGGGCTGCTGCCCGCGACGGTGACCTCCCCCGCGTCCGGCTTGGTCAGGCCGAGCAGCATGTCGACGGTGGTCGACTTGCCCGCGCCGTTCGGCCCGAGCAGCGCGACGACCTCGCCGCGCGCGACCTCGACGGACACCCCGCCGACCGCCGTGACCTGCCCGAACCGCTTGGTGAGGCCGTGGAGCGCGAACGCCGGTCCCCCAGTCATGGCGTCCTCCTTTCGTGACTTTGAACCGCAAAGTTGCTGCTCACTTTGTAACACAAAGTCCACGAGGATTCAAAGCCCCCGGCCTCGGAAAGCACGCTGAGCCCGAAGAAAAACGGGGTGCCGGGCACTGGGCCCGGCACCCCGTTTCGAGGGTTTCCGCAGGTCAGCCGGCGAACCGACCGGCGAGGAGGTCCGGCGTCGCGGCGGTGTCGGCCTTGGCGGCCGTCGGTGCCGGCGGCGTCGGCAGCGGCAGCGGGGCGCACTCGACGTCGGCGGTGCGACCCGGCTTGCGGGCCGGGAGCGCGCCCGTCGCCAGGTAGTCCGCGATCTTGGTGTCGACACAGGCGTTGCCGCGCGGGGTGATCGCGTGGCTCGTGCCGCCCGGCTCCGCGATCAGCGAGGCACCCGGGAACCGGCTGCGGACCTCGAGGCTGCCTTCGAACGGCGTCGCCGCGTCGAGCGTCTCGTCGATCATCAGCACGCTCGGCACGCCCCGGCCGTCGATCTTGGCGGGCTTGCCGGCCTTGGCGGGCCAGTACACGCAGGGTGCGTTGAACCAGGCGTTCTGCCAGGTGAAGTACGGCGCCTTCGCGAAGGTCTGCCAGTTGTCGCGCCGCCACTGGTTCCAGCTCTGCGGCCACTGGACGTCGGTGCACTGCACGGCGAGGTATACCGCGTAGCTGTTGTCGTCGCCGCGGCCGCCGAAGGCCTCGAAGAGCGACTTCCAGTTCTGCCAGTCACCCTTGTTGACGAACCGGGACAGCGCGTCGCCCAGCAGCGTCCACCGCAGCTGGTAGTAGCTGGCCTGCTGGATGACGTCGAGGATCTCGTCCGGCCCGATCACCCCGCCGGCCGGCGTGAAGGACGCTTTGAGCAGCTGCTCGTCGACCACGCGCTGCACCGCGGCCTGGGTCTTGCCGAGGTGGTAGACGTCGTCGTGCTGCGCGAGCCAGCCGAACCAGATCAGGATGTTCCGGTCGAAGGCGAGGTCCTGGTCGAGGTTGTCGCCGTACCAGACGCCGCGCGGGTCGACCGTCGAGTCGAGCACCATCCGGCGGACGTTCCGCGGGTACAGCGAGCCGTACACCTGGCCGAGGTAGGTGCCGTAGGAGTAGCCGTAGAAGTTCAGCTGCTTCTGGCCGAGTGCCTGGCGGATGGAGTCCATGTCCTTGACCGTGTCGGTCGTCTTCATGTTCTCCAGCAGCGCGCGCGAGTTGTTCTTCGCGCAGGCGTCGGCGTAGCCCTTGGCCCGGTCGAGCCAGGTCCGCTCCAGCTGCGGGGTGAACGGCACGTACTGCGGCCGGTTGTAGTCCATGTAGTCCGGCTCGCAGCTCAGCGCGGGCTTGCTGGCACCGACGCCGCGCGGGTCGAAGCCGATCCAGTCGTAGGCGTCACCGGCGTGGTTGGGGACCCTGGGCCCGCGGGTGGCCAGCAGCAGGCCGGAACCGCCGGGGCCACCGGGGTTGGTCAGCATGACGCCCTGGTACTGCGCGTCGGGGACCTTGTGCTTGACGCGGTCGACGGCGAGCTGGATCTTTTCGCCGTCCGGCTTGCGGTAGTCGAGCGGCACGCTGAGGTAGCCGCATTCGGCGCCGGCGGCGACCAGCGTGGGATCGGTGCACGGTCCCCAGGCGATCGACGCCTGCCCCGCGGGTGCGGCGTTCGCGGCCGGGGCGGCCACGAGCGCGGACGCCACCGCGACGGCGGCCACCGCGGCGACAGTGCTCCTCGAAAGAGCGGCACGTCTCACTGGTTTCTCCCTTTTCACTGCGTGTTCGGGCGGGGAAACCCTATGCCCGGCAAGGGGTACGGCGGGGACGGCTGCGCGCCAACGCCCTACGAAAGGCGGAAATCGGGTGGCGCGGACTTTCCGGGATCCCGTACGGTCGTTCCATGATCTCCTTCAGCCGGCTCCGCCTCGTCTGAGACGGCGTGACCGCCGGGCTCCCCGCCTACCGGGTGAGCCCCTTCACCTACGCGCCGTCTGGTCTTTCCCGCTTGAAGGAGCACCATGCTGCGCAAACACATCGTCATGGTCGGCTGCACCGCGCCGAGCCACGTCTACCCGTCGCTGGGCGTGCTCGCCGAGCTGGTCCGCCGCGGGCACCGGGTGTCCTACGTCGTCGGCTCACCGCTGGCTTCGCTGGTCGCCCCGACCGGCGCCGACGTCGTCGAGCACCCGACGATCTTCCCGCTCGGCGAGGCGGCCGTGTGGCCGGAGGAGCCGGCCGAAGCCATGCGCGTCTTCCTCGACGAAGCCATCGCCATCCACCCCCTCCTGACGGCGCGGTTCGACGCCGACCGGCCCGATCTCATGCTGTACGACATCGGCGGGCTGGGTGCGCCGCTGCTGGGGTTGCGGTACGGCGTGCCCGCGGTGCAGCTGTCGCCGACGCTGGTGGCGTGGGAGGGCTACGACGAGGACATGGCCGAGGTGATGGCGCCGATCAAGGCGTCACCGTCCGGTGTGGACTATGCGGCCACGTTGTCGGGGTGGCTGTCTTCCCACGGTGTGTCGGCCGATCCCTGGCGGTGGCTCGGGCACCCGGAGCGGATCCTTTCGCTGATCCCGCGCGCGATGCAGCCGAACGCGGACCGGGTGGGTCCGCACGTGCGGTTCGTCGGGCCGTGCCTGGACCCGGCGCGGCTGGCCGACCGGTCGTGGACGCCACCGTCGCCGGGCTGCCCGGTGCTGCTCGTGTCGTTCGGGACGGCGTACAACGACCAGCTCCCGGTGTACCGGGCCTGTGTTTCGGCGTTCGCCGCGGACTGGCACGTGGTGATCGCGCTGGGGAAGCACGTCTCGCCGTCGGATCTGGGCCCGCTGCCGGAATCGGTGGAGGTGCACGAGAGCGTGCCGCAGCTGGCGGTGCTCGATGCGGCCTCGGCGTTCATCACCCACGCGGGGATGGGCGGGGCGACGGAAGCGTTGTGGTTCGGGGTGCCGACCGTGGCGATCCCGCAGGCGGCGGACCAGTTCGGGAACGCGGCCCAGCTCGAGGCGCTCGGCGTGGGGCGGCACCTGCCCGCGGACTCGGTGACGGTTTCATCGCTGCGGGAGGCGGTGGACGAGGTGTCCTCGTCGGCTTCGGTGGCCGCGCGGCTGGCGGAGCTGAAGGCGGAGATCCGTGGCCACGGCGGGGTCTCCTTCGCCGCGGACACCGTGGAGTCCTATTTGGACTGACGGACCAGCCGGAAGACTCCCTTCCCGACGAAGAACCAGAAGAGCACCGCGATCGGGACCATGACCACGACGGTCATCACCCCGCTCGCGGCGAGGACCGCTACCAGGGCCATCAGCAGGCCGGCGACGAGGAAGTCGAACTTCGCGGTTCGCACGAATCGCGAAGGTTCGACCACGGTCGAGGACAGCTCGGCGGGAGTCGGCGGGCGTCTCGGCGGCGGGACGGGCACCGGCCGCTGGGCCGGCTCGGCCACCGGGAGCACGGAAGGCCGCCCCGCGACCGGCGACCGCGGCCCGAAATCGGGCACCGGCCCCGCCGCCTCCACCACGGGCACCGATCGCTCGGCCGGCTCGGCCACCGGGGGCACGAAAGGCCGCCCCGCAACCGGCGACCGCGGCCCGAAATCGGGCACCGGCCCCGCCGCCTTCGCCGGCTCCACCACCGGCGCCGGTTCGCCCCTTCGTTCCGGGGCGTCCGCGGCGGCCACCCAGGCGGCCGCTGCCGCCGACACCGTGCGGCTGTCGTCCTCCACCAGGCGGTGGATCTCCTCCGCCGTCCGCGTCCGGACCAGGTCGTTGCCCACCCGGTTCAGCCGCTTCAGCCCCTCCAGCGCGTTCATCCGGTCCGAAGCGATCGGGCTCGCCAAGCCGTGCCGCAGGTACTCCGGCAGCTCCCACCGCGGGTTCCGCGCCAGCACGATGCGTCCCTCCACATCGGACTGGTGCTTCGGCCGCTGCCGGGGCATTTCCGCCACCACGCGCTCGTGGACGTAGCTGTACAGCTCGTCCACCGTCACGTCGCCGTCGCCGTCGAGGTCCGCGCTTCCGTCGCGCAGGCCCGCCACCAGGTGCCGGGTGAACACCGAGCGGGCCGCCGAACCCACCACCGCGTCGCCTTCGAACGAATACTGCGTCGCGTCCGAGGCCGTCAGCACCGCCCGGCCGCGGCCCTGGAACCGCTCCAGCGTGTGCACGTCCGTCCCCGCCTTCGCCAGCTTGCCCGCCGGGAACGCGCCGCTGTAACAGCAGTCCAGCACCAGCACCTTCTGCCGCGACGGGCAGCCCGCCATCGCGCGGTCGACCAGCTCCGCCGCCAGCGCCGTGAACATCAGGCTGTCGCGGCGGGTGTTGGCCATCGCCAGGTACAGGCTGCCGCCGTCGTCCTTGACGCCGTGGCCGGTGAAGTACAGCAGCGTCAGCTCGTCGCGACGCCTGCCCCGGTAGAACTCGCCGATCGCCTCGCCCACCACGTGGTGGGGCTGATCGACCAGCGTCGTCACCTCGAAGCCCGCGATCGCCGGGTCGGACAGGACCGCGGCCAGCTCGCGCGCGTCGCCGCCCGGTGCGGTCAGCCGCCGCAGTGCCGGGTCGGCGTACGTCTCGGTCGCGATCAGCAGCGCGTGCCGGCTAGCCATGGCGCCGGACGAAGGCGTCGATCAGCTGCTGCCGCTCAGCCGACGTCGCCCGCTCCAGCTCGACGCTGTCGCCGTCGATCGTCACCTTGATCTTGTGCTTGCCCGCCTGGCGGCCCAGCCACTCGCGCAGCGTCTCGACGAGGCCGGGGAACACGCCGCCGGCCGCGCTGAACGCCACCATCAGCGAGCCGATCGTCACCGGGTCGGCCGCCTTCGCGCCCGGCGGGAGCTCGGCCGGGACCGGCAGCACGTCCACGTCCAGCCCGCCCAGTTCGGCGCGCAGGCGGCGGGCGAGCAGGTCGAACTCTTCGGCGTCCGCCTCGCCGTCCGCTTCGAGCCGGACCAGGGCCCGGGTGTCCGCATCGGTCATGTGCGCCATCGTGCGCCCGAACGGCCGAATCGACAAGGTCCGTTCGGGCAGCGTCAGGCGCGGATTTCGTTGAGGTAGTTGTAGATCGTGTAGCGGGTGACGTCGAGGCGCCCGGCCAGGTGGTCGACCGCGTCCTTGATGAGGAAATAACCGGCTTCGTCGAGCTCCCGCACCACCGCGGCCTTGTGCCGCTTCTTCATCAGGTCCACCGGGATGCCGGCCTTCGTCACCGCCCGGTCCACGAGGAACCGCTGCAGGCTGTCGACGTCCGGTGGGAAAGTCTCCGGCTCCCCGTTGCTCCCCGCGGAAGCGGCCTCCTCGACGCTGTTGACGCACAGGCAGCCGACCGCGACCCCGTCGGCGTCACGCAGGAACAGCGTCGAGGAGCGGATCGGGCGGCCGTCCGGGCCGTGCGTGCGGTAGTTAGTCAGGTCCTGGGTGGTGCCGCGGCGGACCAGGCCGAGCAGCAGGTCGGTCATCGGGCCGCCGACGCTGCGGCCGGTGAGGTCGCCGGCGATGGCGATGATCGAGTCCGGCAGCCGGCTCAGGTCGTGCAGCAGCACTTCGTTGCCCGGGCCGAGCATCGCGGCCAGCCCCGGGATGGCCGGGACCAGCGCGGTGAGCACGTCGTGCGTCGTCGCGCCCGCGACCGGGACGACCAGCGGCTCCCTGGGCGCCGTCAACGTCTCCAGCGCCTCCCGGAGCAGGTCCGCCGCGGCCGCGGGCGTCGACGCGTGCGGCGACAGCCGGACGTGCTCGGGGCGCACGGTCGCCGCGATCCCGGCGTTGGCCAGCGCCGCCCCGACCTGCTCCGCCGGGTGGCCGGGCAGCGTGAACGCCAGGATGCCGGCGCGGCGCTCGACCGCCGAGACGACTTCGGCGCCGCAGGACGCCAGGACCTCTTCGAAGGAGGCCAGCCGCTCGGCGATCCGCGCCGCGATGGCGCCGACACTCGCCTCTTCGACCAGCTCCAGGGCCTCGGCGAACGCGCCGGAGGTGATCGGGCTGAGGTTGGAGATCGACCAGGACTGGGCGGTGGCGTCCGGCGGGTGGATCTCGTCGTCGAACAGGCCCGGGTCGCGCGCGCCGGTCCAGCCCGACAGCACCGGATCCATCCGGTCCAGCGCACGGTCGGACAGCACCGCGAAGCCGGTCCCCCAGCCCGCGCGCAGCCACTTCTGCCCGCCGACGACCAGGACGTCGGCGGCCTCCCACGGCTCGTCGACCACGCCGAAACCCTGGATGCCGTCGACGACCAGCAGCCGGTCGCCGACGACTTCGCGCAACGCGGCCAGGTCGGCGCGGTAGCCGGTGCGGAAGTCGACGGCACTGACGCTGACCGTCGTGATCTCCGGCGTCAACGCATCGGCGACTCGCTCCGGGGTGACATAACCGCTGGTCAGACGGCGGACACGGAGGCGCCCGGCTTGTTCGGCACGAGCCCACGGGTAGGTGTTGGCCGGGAATTCCGACGCCGGCACGAGCACCTCGCCGGCGCTGTGGAACGCGGCCTGGAACAGGCCGAGGCTGGTGTGCGGCAGCAGCACGGTGTGGTCGGTGTCCGAGCCGGACAGCCGGGCGGCCGCGGCCTTGGCCCGGATCTCCTGCCGCATCAGCTCGTCCACTGTGGATGGCCCGGCCGTGGTGGCTTGGTGGAGCAGGGCGGCCGTCGTGTCGAGCACCGCGTGCGACGGCGGGCCGAAGCGGGCGAAGTCGAGGTAGCCGGCGGGCTCGTCGAACTGGAGCAGGTACCGGGGCGAAATCCTCCTCACGCGAGGATCCTCGCCAGGAACTGCCGGGTGCGGTCGTGCTTCGGCGTGCTCAGCACCTCCGACGGCGGCCCGGTCTCGACGACGGCGCCGTCGGCCAGGAACACCACCTCGTCGGCGGCCTCCGCGGCGAAGCTCATCTCGTGCGTCACGACGACCATCGTCATCCCCTCCCCCGCCAACGTACTCATGACTTCCAGGACCTCGCCGACCAGCTCCGGGTCAAGCGCCGACGTCGGCTCGTCGAACAGCATCAGCTTCGGTTTCATCGCCAGCGACCGGGCGATCGCCACGCGCTGCTGCTGCCCGCCGGACAGCTGCGCCGGGTAGGCGTCCGCCCGGTGCGCCAGTCCCACCCGGTCCAGGAGCTCGAGGCCCTGCTTGCGGGCGTCGTCCGGTTTGACGCCCAGCACCCGGATCGGGCCTTCGACGACGTTCTCCAGCGCGGTCCGGTGCGCGAAGAGGTTGAAGCGCTGGAACACCATGCCGATGTCACGGCGTTGCCGGGCGACCTCGCGTTCGCGCAGCTCGTAGAGCTTGCCGCCGCGCTGCCGGAAGCCGATGGCCTCGCCGTCGACCCAGATCTGGCCGGCGTCGATGGTCTCCAGGTGGTTGATGCAGCGCAGGAACGTGCTCTTCCCGGCGCCGGACGGGCCGAGCAGGCAGACGACCTGTCCCTTGTGGACTTCCAGGTCGATCCCGCCGAGGACTTCGGTGTGGCCGTAGGACTTCCGGACGCCGACGGCACGCAGCAACGGCTCAGACACGGGCACTCCTCACCAGCGGCACGCCACGCAGGGCCTTGCCCGCGCGGGCGAGCGGCCCGCGGTCGGCCTGCCCGAACGCGCGTTCCAGGTAGTGCTGGCCGACCCCGGCGACGGTCACCACGACCATGTACCAGACGGCCGCGGCCAGCAGCGTCTCCATCACCAGCAGGTTGTTGGACGAGATGTTGTTGGCCGCGTGGATCAGCTCGGTCACGCCGATCACCGACGCCATCGACGTGCCCTTGAGCATGTTGATGAAGTCGTTGCCGGTCGGCGGGATGATCACGCGCATGGCCTGGGGCAGCACGACCCGGCGCAGCGTCGCCGCCGGTGTCATGCCGATCGACTTCGCGGCCTCGGTCTGCCCGCTGTCGACGCTGTTCAGCCCGGCCCGGACGATCTCGGCCATGTACGCGCTTTCGTTGAGCGCCAAGCCGAGGAATGCGGCGGTGAACGCGCTGATCAGCACATTCGTCTGCTCGTGGACCAGGAACGGGATTTCGATGACCGGGAAGACGAGCGCCAGGTTGTACCAGAGCAGGATCTGCAGCAGCACCGGAAGCCCGCGGAAGATCCAGATGTAGCCGGCGGCGAACCACCGCGCGACCGGGTTGGCGCCGCGGCGCAGCAGGGCGATGACGATGCCGAGCACGATCGCGACGGCCTGCGACAGCACGGCGAGGACGACGGTGTTGAGCAGGCCGGTCGCCATCACCTTGTAGAAGACGAAGTCCGGGACCTGGTTCCACTCGATCTGCGCGTTGCCGAGGGCGATCCCCAGCAGCACGAGCAGCGCGATGATGATCGCGGCGGCGACCCACCGGCCCCAGTGGCGGAGCCGGACGATCGGCAGGGGCTCAGCAGCCGCCACCTCACGATCCACCATTGACCGCGGCCTCCTTGATCGCGCCCTGCTCGACGCCCCAGGCCTGCAGGATCTTGCCGTAGGTGCCGTCGGCGATCAGGGCCTGCAGCGCCTTCTGCACGGAGTCGCGCAGCGCCGTGTTGGCCTTGTTGACGCCGATGCCGTACGGGCCGCCGTCGATCGGCTCGCCGGGGACGACCTCGAAGAACTTGCCGTCGCCCGCCGTCCGGGAGATGTAGACCGCGCTGGGCAGGTCGTTGAGGATCGCCTGGACGCGGCCGGTGCGCAGCTGGTTCTGGTTCTGGTTGTCGCTGTCGGTCGCGGTGACGTCGACCGCGGGCCGGCCGGCCTGCGTGCACTTCGTGCTCTGCCCGGCGGCGAACTTCTGGTGGCTGGTGCCCTGCACGACGGCGACCTTCTTGCCGCACAGGGTGTCCGGGCCGGTGATGCCGTCGGGGTTGCCCTTGCGGATCATGATCGTGATGCCCGAGGTGAAGTAGTCGACGAAGTCGATCTGCGCCTGGCGGGCCTTGGTGTCGTTCATGCCGGCCATGGTGAGGTCGATGCGGCCGGACTGGAGGCTGGTGATGAGCGAGCCGAACGCCATGTCCTGGTGGGTGACGGTCACGCCGAGCTTGGCGGCGATGGCCTTGGCCAGATCGACCTCGTAGCCGATCGGGGTCTTGCCGTCCGCGGCGTAGAAGTTGTTGGGCGCGGACTGCAGGTTCGACGCCAGGTGCAGGCCGGCCTGCTTGACGGTGTCCGGCAAAGCGGCGTTGAGCTGGGCGTCCTTCTGCACACCTTGCACGATGGCGGCGGTGTCCGGGATGCCGGAGGCGGGCGCCCCGGCGGCCTGCGACGTCCCGCCCGCGCCGTCCGGACCGCCACCACAGGCCGTCACCAAGACGGCAACGCTCGCGAGCAGCACCGCCTGCACGGCACGAGAACGGGACATAACGGACCTCCATTGTTCGGCTGGCCGAGACGCTACAACTCCGTGTTGAAGAGGTCAACTGGCTGTTGAAGTCTGGCTTTGCTGCTAACTTCGCGCACATGAGCCTGCGGATCGGCATCCTGGGGGCGGCTCGCATCGCCCCGGCGGCCCTGGTCAAGCCCGCCGCTTCGAACGCCTCGGTCTCGGTCACCGCCGTCGCGGCCCGCTCACCCGAGCGCGCGCAAGCGTTTGCGACCAGGCACGGGATCCCCACGGTGCACGCCTCTTACGAGGGCCTCCTGGCGGATCCGGACATCGACGCGGTGTACAACCCGCTCCCGAACGGCCTCCACGGACGCTGGACGCGGGCGGCACTGGCGGCGGGGAAGCACGTCCTGTGCGAGAAGCCGTTCACGGCGAACGCGGCGGAAGCCCGGGAGGTCGCCGCGCTGGCCGCCGAGTCGGACCGCGTGGTGATGGAGGCGTTCCACTACCGCTACCACCCCCTGTCGCTGCGGGTGGAGGAGATCGTGGCGTCGGGCGAGCTGGGCCCGGTGCAGCGGGTCGAAACCGCGTTGTGCTTCCCGCTGCCGAAGTTCTCGGACATCCGCTACGACTACGGCTTGGCGGGCGGCGCAACGATGGACGCGGGCTGCTACGCGGTCCACATGGCCCGCATCTTCGGCGGCGAGACGCCCTCGGTGGTGTCGGCTTCGGCGAAGCTGCGATCGCCCCGGGTGGACCGCGCGATGACGGCGGAACTCGCGTACCCGTCCGGCCACACCGGGCGGATCGAGTGCTCGATGTGGTCGTCTTCGTTGCTGAAGATCAGCGCGAAGGTGACCGGCTCGCGGGGGTCGCTGGCGGTGCTGAACCCGGTGGGCCCGCAGGCTTACCACCGGCTCACGGTCCGCGTGGACGGCCACCGCCGCACGGAGAAGTTCCCGCGCCGGGCGTCGTACGCCTACCAGCTGGACGCCTTCGCGGCGGCGGTCCTGGCGGGCGCACCGGTGAAGACCTCGGCGGCCGACGCGGTCGAGACGATGACCGTGATCGACGAGATCTACCGCGCGGCGGGTCTCCCGCTGCGCGAACCGAGCTGAGCGCGCACGTCGGCGAGGGCGAACCAGCTCGCCACGTGCGGCTTCCGGCTGCGCAGCCCCGGCGAACCGGCCGCCCCGCACCCGAAACAGGGCGAGGCGGCCGGGGCGGACCTAAGCCGCCACGTAGTTGCCGCTCAGGATCAGCAGCACCTGGATCGTGATGCCCGTCCCGTAGTAGTCGGTCGCGTCCGGGGACCACGACGACACCGCCGTCCACAGCTTGTCCAGCCAGGCCTGGCTGCCCGGGTCCGTCATCGCCGCCACCGCGAACGGGGCCGTGAAGCACGGGTGCTGGCCGCTTTCGGTCTTCGAACCCGAAAGCGAGTACCCGCTCTGGATCTTCGCCGGGTCACCGCCCGTGGCCGACTTGATCCAGGTGTTCATCTTGCGCACCTGCGGGCCGGCCGCGCTGCCGGCCGCCGTGATCGCGTCCGCGCCGAGGCGCCACGGGTCGCGGCAGGCGTTCCAGCTGTACTTGCCGTCGTTCGGGCCCTCGAGGAAGTTCGACGGCGCCGGCTTCGGCGTCGAGTTCGTGTTGACCACGAAGTCCGGCAGCAGCCCGGTGTTCGGCGCGTACGACGACTGCAGCTGGCTCACCGCCGTCTCCGAGCGGGTGCGGACGGAGTCCCAGAAGGCGTCGCCGGTCGCCGCGGCGAAGGCGCGCAGGTGGCCCGGCATCCAGTCCGACGAGCGGGAACTGTTCTTGTACTGCGCGTCGTTGCCCCAATCGCCCAGCAGCGTGAACTTCGTGGTGCCGTTGACCTCGCTCTTCTTGATCGCGTTGATGATCCGGACGGCTTCGGCCTTGTAGTTCACCGAACCGCCGCTGCCCCACTTCTTGTCCGCGATCAGCAGGCCGTAGGCGATTTCGAGGTCGCCGTCGGTGGCGGAGTCGCTGCCGTTGACGCTCTTGCAGCTCGAATTCTGCTCGGCCGCGTGCAGGTCCTTGTTGTTGACCGACGGGTGCGCCTTCACGAACTTCAGGATCCCGTCGACGATCGAGCGCGCCTGCGGGTCCTTCTCCGCCATCATCGCCGAGATCGTCATGCCGTACCCCTCGCCCTCGGCGACGAAGGCGTGGTCGGCGTCCTTGGACAGCACGGCGTAGGTGCCGGTGCCGCACTTGGTCGTCAGGAAGTTCTTCTTCCAGAAGTCGTAGTACTTCTGCAGTGCGGCATCCTGCGTGGCCTGCGAGACGGACGGCCGCAGCGTTCCCGGCACGTACGGCGTACCGGCCGCGGACGCGGACGTGGGCACGCTCAGCAGCCCCGCGGCGAGCGCGGCCGAAACCACCACCGCCCGGACGACTCTCTTCATGGCTCCTCCGTAAAGCATCGTTGGCTGCGGCGGGGGTGTCCCGAAGCGTGACAGACGGTTCAAGACCAGGTCAAGACTGTTAGGAAACTTTCCTTACTATCACGCTGAGTGGGTCCCGCCGAGCTCCGCCCACCCGGACGGGCTAGCGTGGCGGTCATGAAGATCGACCTCGACGGCCGCGGGCCGGACTTCCGCGCGTTCTGGACCGAGCGCCACCTGGCCACCCTGACCACGGTCCGGCCGGACGGCACCCCGCACGTCGTCGCGGTCGGCGTCACCGTCGACTTCGAGGCGGGTCTCGCCCGGGTGATCACCTTCGCCCCGTCGGTCAAGGCCCGGCTCGTCCGCGCCGCCGGCCCGGACGGCATCCCGGTCGCGATCTGCCAGCTCGACGGCCCCCGCTGGTCCACTTTGGAGGGACGAGCGGTGCTGCGCGAAGACCCGGAATCGGTGCGCGACGCCGAAAACCGGTACGCCGCCCGCTACCGGCAGCCCAAGCCGAACCCGCAGCGGGTCGTCATCGAGATCACCGTGACCCGGGTCCTCGGCAACGCCTAGTACCAGCCGAGCTCGGCCAGTTTTTCCTCGGCGGCGCGCCGGGTCCAGAACGTCACCTTGTCCAGCCGGCCCGACGCGGTCCGGAACTTGAGGCTGCGGCCGCCGAACGGACCGCGCGTCCAAAGCAGGCCGGTCACCTCGGCGCGGCTGAACAGGATCGGGTCGTGGGTGTAGGAGGCACGCAGCTCGGCTTGGTCGCGGGTGACCAGCAATCTGGAGGAGTGTCCGATCACCGTCAGGCCGTTCACCAAGGCCGTTCCCCGCAGGACGAGGTCGTAGTCCTCGTACCGCAGCGTGACGCACCGGTCGGCCGGGTCCGGCGGCGGCACCCGGCCGAGACCGCCGGTCTTCGCCCGCCACCGGACCACGATCAGCGCCGCCACGACATAGACGACCGCCGCCGGCACGACGATCCACAAAGCCGCAGGATCCATCGACGTCCCTCCTTCACCGGCCGCCCGCGCGGGCGTGCACCAGCCGGGTGTACTCCGCGAGCAGCTCCGTCAGCTCGCCGTGCTCCCCCGCCGACGCCAGCTGCTGGTGGCCCACCAGCATCGCCATTCCGAGCGACGTCAGCGTCCGGGCCAGTGCCCGGTCGCCGACGATCCCTTCGACCGCCTTGCCGACCGTCCGCAGCCGGGCGTCGTCGACGCGCTTCTGCGCCGCGCGCACGGTCTCGTCGTTGCGCGCCCACGCCCGGATGGCGGCCTCGGCTTCGTGGGGCAGCCCGAGGGTGAGGTCCATCAGCGCGGCGAAGTCGGCGGCCGGCCCGCCGGTGCCGAAGTTCCGCTCGCGCAGGATGCGCACCTGGCGGTTCTCCCAGTGGTCCAGCAGCTGCGCCACGAACCCCGGCCAGCCGCCGAAGTGGTGGTAGAACGACCCGCTCGTGACGCCGAGGCGGCGGCACAGCGAGCCGACGTTCAGCTCGGTGAACCCGCGCCGCGCCAGCACCTCCAGCGCGGCCTCGAAGTACCCGTGCCGGGTGACCGGCGGCATCAGACGTTCCGGTCCCGGTCCCGCCAGTAGGGTTCGCGCAGCGAACGCTTGAGGATCTTGCCGGTGGCGTTGCGCGGCAACGCGTCCACGACGTCGACGCTGCGCGGGCACTTGTAGTGGGCCAGCCGCTCGCGGCAGAACTCCACGATCTTCGCGGCGTCGGGCTGGTCGCCGGCGACGACGGCCTTGACCTGCTCACCCCACTTCTCGTCCGGGATGCCGATCACGGCCACCTCGGCGACGCCGGGGAACTCCGCCACCACGCGCTCGACCTCCGGCGAGTAGACGTTCTCACCGCCGGTGATGATCATGTCCTTGACGCGGTCCTCGAGGAACAGGAACCCGCCCTCGTCGAGCCGCCCGACGTCGCCGGTGCGGACCCAGCCGTCCACGATGGTCTCCGCGGTCGCCTCGGGCCTGCCGAGGTAGCCCGCCATCCGCTGCTCGGTGCGCACCCACACCTCGCCGGCCGCGGCGTCCGCGGTGTCCTCCTTGGTGACCGGGTCGACGATCCGGATGTCCACTCCGGACAGCGCGGTGCCGGCCGACGCCAGCCGTTCCGGGCGGGTGGTGTCCCGGTGCGCCGCCGGGTCCAGCGCGGTGACCGCGCCGGACAGCTCGGTCATGCCGTAGACCTGGGCGAAGTTGACGTCCGGCCAGGCGGCGAGCACCGTGCGCAGCAGCGGGAGCGGCATCGGCGAAGCGCCGTAGCAGAGGTACTTCAGCCGGGAGAACGCCTGGAGCGCGGCCTCGCCGGCCTGCGCGATCCCGGCGACGACGGCGGGCACCAGGAAGGCGTGCGTGATCCCGGCCCGCAGGGCCGCGAACAGCGACGCCGCGTCCGGCTCGCGCGTCAGGTAGGAGGGCTCGCCGTAGAGGAACCCGGAAACCGCGTAGCAGCTGCCGCCGACGTGGAACAGCGGCATCGCGACCAGGTTGACGTCGCCAGGGCCGAACGGCAACACCGTCCCGGCGGCGAGGCCGTGCGCGAGGACACCGCGGTGGGTCAGCACCGCGCCCTTCGGGAAGCCGGTGGTGCCGCTGGTGTACATGACCAGCACGCCGTCGTCGGTGTCGACGTCGCTTCCGGCGTGCGGCGCGGCGGAGGTCAGGAAGGCCTCGTACTCGTCGGCGTCCCCACCGACGACGAGCACGCGTTCCACCGCGGGCAGCCGGTCGCGGATCGCGTCGAGCGCGGGCCGCAGCTCGGCGCCGACGAAGACCACCTTCGCGCCCGCGTCCTTGAGCACGTACGCGAGCTCGTCACCGGACAGCCGCCAGTTCACCACGGCGTTGGCCGCGCCGAGCCCGGCCGCCGCGAAGGTCGTCTCCAGGCAGGCGGGGTGGTTCTTGTCGACGAACGCGACCCGGTCGCCCCGGGTGATCCCCGCCGCCGCGAGGGCTCCGGACAGCCGCCGGACCCGCTCGTCGAACTCCGCCCAAGTCCAGCTCCGGTCGCCGAAGACGAGCGCCGTGTCCGTGGGGCGTTCGCGCGCCCAGTGCGCCAGGAGCTCGCCGAACAGCCGGACCCGGGGGCGGACGTCTTCGGGCATGGGAGTTCCCTTCGGGCCGGCTCTGGACCATAGACGGCTCTATGGTGCGCCGCGTCACAGCAAGCGTCAATACCGGTCAGCGGGACCTTTTTTGACCGCATTGTCGGCATATCGCATGCTGTACATGATGTATGAAAGCACTCGACGAGGAGGCTTCGCATGACGGGCAGCACCCGGCGTGAGTTCCTGAAGGCCGCCGGCGCGGCGGGCGGGCTGCTGGCCGCGAGCGCGGTGTTCGGGCCGGCCGGCGCGAACGCGTCCCCCGCCGATGAGGACCCGTGGGCGCGCGTGCCGGTGATCCTCGGCCGGATCACGCCGCCGTCGTTCCCGGACCGGGTGTTCGACATCCGGTCCTACGGCGCGGTCGGCGACAACTCGACCGACTGTACGCCCGCCTTCAAGGCGGCGATCGCCGCGTGCCACGCCGCCGGCGGCGGGCGCGTGCTGGTGCCCGCCGGGAAGTTCCGCACGGGCAAGATCCACCTGCTGTCCAAAGTGGAGCTCCACGTCGTCGGGACGATCCGCTTCCGCAGCGACGCCGCCTCGTACCTGCCGGTGGTGTTCACGCGCTGGCAGGGCATCGAGTGCCACAACTACTCGCCGTTCCTCTACGCGATCGACCAAGCCGACGTCGCCATCACCGGCTCCGGCACGATCGACGGGAACGCGGCGGCCGGCCCCTGGTTCGACTTCGACGGCAAACGCGGCCCCGACTGGGACCGGCTCCAGCAGCAGGCGGCCGACGGCGTGCCGGTGTCGCAGCGGGTGTTCGGCGACAAGCACTTCCTCAAGCCGAACCTGATCCAGTTCTACCGGTGCCGCAACGTCCTGGTCGAGGGCGTCGCGCTGCGGAACCCGGCGATGTGGACGGTGCACCCCGTGCTGTGCCGCAACGTGACGGTCCGGAACGTGACGGTCTACTCCCGCGGCGCGATGGTCGACGGCGTCGACCCGGAGAGCTGCGCGGACGTGCACATCCACGGCTGTTCGTTCGACACCGGCGACGACGGCACGGTGATCAAGTCCGGCCGCGACACCGACGGCCGCCGCGTCGGCGTGCCGAGCGAGGACATCGTCATCGAGGACAACGACTACTTCGGCCGCTGGGGCGCGATCACCGTCGGCAGCGAGATGTCCGGTGGCGTGCGCAACGTCTTCGCGCAGGACAACCGGATCCACGCCGGCTCGTCGTACAAGTCGTTCTACGGCGTGTACCTCAAGACGAACCCGCGGCGCGGCGGGGTCGTCTCGGACATCCACGTGCGCCGGCTGACCGGCGGCCCGGTCGACCGCGGCGCGATCTACGTCGACATGAACTACAGCCTCACCGGCCCGGGCTACGGCCCGATCGTCCAGCCGGTGATCCGCGACATCGACCTGGGCGACATCCACCTCGACGATTCGCCGTTCGCGCTGAAGATCAGCGGCGCGGAGGCAAGCCCGCTGACCGGGTTCCGCCTGGCGGACAGCACGTTCACGAAGATCGACACCCCGGCGCCGCAGATCACGAACGCCCGGGACGTGACGCTCTCGAACGTGACGGTGAACGGAAAGCCGGTCTAGGCGGTCCGGCCTTCGAAGCGCAGCCGCGCGGTTTCGATGTCTTCGATGTACCGCTGGGTCCAGCCGCACATGCTGTCGACGGTCGCGCGCAGGCCCTGACCGGGCTCGGTGAGGGTGTACTCGACGCGCGGCGGCACGGTCGGGTACACCTCGCGCTCGATCAGGCCGTTGCGCTCCAGCATGCGCAGGTTCTGCGTGAGCATCTTGTGGCTGATGCCCTCGACCTCGTTCCGCAGCTCGCTGAAGCGCAGCGTGCGCTCGCCGAGGGTCTCGATGATCAGGAACGCCCACTTGTTGGCGACGTCCGAGAAGATCTCGCGCGCCAGCGAATCCGCACGGGAAAGGTCCGCGTCCTGCTTGGTCACCATCAGGTTCCCCTGTCACCGAAAAGTGCGTTCTTCCACGTCGACGCACACTCTCCTATGGTTCCCGGGTAACCACAAGAGAGCACGGAGGAAAAGATGGCCGTCACCATGGTGGATCCCCGCGAACTGCCCGAGATCGACGGCTACCACCAGGTCGCCGTCGCCGAGGGGACGAAACTGGTCTTCGTCGCCGGACAGGTCGCCTGGGAGACCGAAGGCGACCTCGCCGCCCAGGTCGAGCAGGCCTACGTCAACGTCGCCGCCGCACTGGCCGCGGCCGGCGGATCGTTCGACGACGTGGCGAAGCTGACCGTCTACGTCGTCGACTGGACGCCCGGGAAGATGCCCGCCCTGCTCGACGGCATCGCCCGCGGCAGCGCCAAGATCGGGACCACGGCGAAGCCGCCGGCCACGCTGATCGGCGTCGCGGCGCTGGACGTCCCCGAGCACCTGGTCGAAATCGAAGCGACCGCGGTGCTCTAGGCGAACAGCGAGAGCAGCCCCTCGGTCGAGCGCACCACCACGTGCGCCGCCGTGCGCTCCGCGTGCGGGCGGTCCGGCCGCTCGGCCTCGTGCCGCCAGCGCCGCAGGGCGTCGAGGCCCGCGTCGTAGATCTCGTTCGGGTCCGCGTCCGGTTCCAGGCCCAGTCGATCGGCCGGCGCCGTGCCCTGGGCGCCCAGCAGGCGGACCGCTTCCTCGGCGGGCTCCCCGGACAACGCCGTGCGGCCGCCGCGGATGTCGGCGATCAGCCGCAGCTCGCGGAAGTCGTGCGCGGCCGCGGCGAAGCGCTCCACCCGGGACACCAGCCGGTCGCCGCCCGGGCGGGGCTGGGCGGCCAGCAGCGTCTCCAGCCGGATGATCGCCGTCCGCGCCCGCAGCGCCTCCGCCCGGGCCACGAAACACCCGGCCAGGGTGTCCCGCAGCTCGCCCAAACCGCTGCGGCGCACCAGTTCCGCCGAGAGCTTCACGCGGTCGTCGCAGCCGGTGCGGATCAGCGTGAGCGCCAGCCGGACGCCGAACATGCCGAACCGCACCACCAGCGACCGCCGCGTCTCGACCGGGATCGGGCCCGGGAACGCCGGGTCGGTGAACGAGTCCACCGACAGCACGTGCCGTTCCAGCTCCTCGCGCGGCACCGCGGCGAACGCCGCCAGGAGGTCGAACTCGTCGTCGCGCAGCGACCGGCCGCCGTACGCGAGCTGCCCGGCGACGGCGATCACGCCCAGGAACCCGGTGCACAGCGGGTCTTCCCGCCACGCGCGCCGCGCGAGCTGCTTCGCGGTGAGCAGCGCGTCGATCCGGCCCGCGCCGACCTCGTCGGCCCGCGACAGCACCAGCACCGAGTTCACCGCGCTCTGCCGCGCGAACGCCGAGCCGCCCGGCGGGTGCGCCGCCGCGAGCTCGTCCGGCTCGAGGTGGCGGACCAGCCGGACCGTCGCGTCCGGGACGTCGTCGGCCGGGCCGGGGTCGTCCAGCAGCACCAGGTCACGCAGCGCACGCGTGGGCCATTCGCCCAGCGCGGCGGCGAGCGTGGTCTTCCCCGAGGACGGCGCCCCGGTGAACGCGACGCGCAGCGGCTGCTCCAGCCGGTCGAGACAGTCGTGCAGCAGCGCCGAAGCCCGCGGGTCGTCCCGGTACAGCCCGGCCGCGGCGTGCAGCAGGTCGCGGACGTCCTGGGTCACGCCGAAAGCTCCCGCCGCTGCTGCCGTCCGGCGATCGTGCCGAGCTCGCCCGCGCGCTGGTGCAGGCCGGCGAGCCGGTCGATCTCGCGGCGGAAGTGCCCGGTCCGCCGCTCGCGCTCCGCGGTGCCGGCCAGGATCGTCTCGCGTTCGTGCGTCAGCTCGTCGGCGAGTTCCTCGGCCAGCCCGGTGAAGTGGTCGCGCAGCCGCCGCTGCACGACGCGGATGGCGTCGCGGCATTCCTTGCTGAACCGCAGGAACACGTCGTCGACGTGCCGCTGCGCCGCCTGCTTGGCGACGGCCTGCCGGCGCTGCAGCCGCATCCCGCCTTCGTCCTTGATCGTCTTCGCGGCGAACGCCGCGCCGGCGCCGATCGAGACCGGGTTGATCAGCGGCAGCCCGGCGAGGCTGGTGACCAGCCCGAACATCAGCACGCCGCCGTACGATCCGCGCAGCCCGGTGAAGGCCTGCTGGCCGATCTTGAACTTCTCGATCTTCGGCCGCCCGACGTCGTCGAGGTGCTCCACGCCCGAGCCGTCGAGCCGCAGGTCGGGCAGCGCGCGGTCGTACTGGGCGCCGAAGCACGCCGCGACCGCCTGGGCGATCCACTCCGCCCGGTCGGCCAGCCACGTGTAGTTGATGTCGACCGCCTCGGCCAGCGCGTTGTCCAGCCAGGGCGCGAATTCGTCCCACACCTTCGCCGGATCGCCCTCGTCGAAGGTGCGGTCGATGGTGTTGACGATCTTGCGGGTCCGCTCGCGCAGGTCGTACTCGGCGTCCGACAACAGGTCGGTGATCTCGTCGGACAGCAGGTTCTGCCAGCGGGTGTTCTGCCGGCGCAGGTCGTCGGCGCGGCGCTGGGCCCGCTGCAGCAGCGCGGCCTGGCCGAGCCCGGCGTCCTGCCCGGCGGCGTCCATGCGGTCGCGCAGGGATTCGACCAGTTCGGCCGCGGCGGCGCGCACGCCGACGGCGGCGAGCAGCGCGCGAGACCGCTCGGGCGGGCGCGCGGCCTGCTCGGCGATCCAGCCGAGGAGCTCCGGGAAACCCGAGCGGGCGTTGAGTTCCGCGTCGCCGGTCTTCGCGGCGGCTTGGCGCACCACGGCCGAGACGGGCAGGACGGGCGCGTCGATCCCGGCCTCGCCGAGCATGGCGCGGTCGCGTTCGGCGACCGCGCGCCACCCGGGACAGGCGTCGATCTTGGTGAGGGCCAGCACGACGTGCGGGCACCAGGTGCGCACGTGCCGCGCGAGCGCGAGCTCGGCGGCGCTCAGGGGGGCGGTCGCGTCGGAGACGAGGATCACCGCGTCGGCTTCGGCGAGCAGGTCGAGCGCCGCGGCGGTGCGCGGTGACCGCGGGTCACCGACGGGTGGGGTGTCGACCAGCACGAGGCCGGCCGAGAGGAGTTCGCGCGGCACGCCGACCTCGACGCGGCTGAGCGTGCCGGCCGGCCGGGCACCGAGTTCGCCGGTGAGCCGTTCGACCGCGACCGGGATCCGCTCGCGGGACCGGCCGACCAGGGTGGCGGCGGGTTCGGCGGCGTAGGCGATCTCCGTGGGAACGGCGGGGGTGGCGGCGTCGCCGACCGCGCACACCGGCGCGTTCAGCACGGCGTTGAGCAGGTAACCCTTGCCCTGTTTGGGAAAGCCGAGCACGCCGAGCCGGGTCTGCCCGGCGGGGGCGTCCCGGCGTCTGCGCAGGCGCTCGGCGAGATCGGCGCGGCCGTGCGTGCGGCACGCGTCCAGCGTCTCGTTGAGCACTTCGAGCCAAGCCGGTGCGGTCACGATGGACGAGTGTCCCCGGTTCACTCCCCGTACGCACACCGGGTGCCCGTCCCGCGGCTGCACCCAGACCGCGGGACGGGCACCGGTGACCGGTTCGGGGATCAGTGCCCGAGGTGGATGTCGTTGTGCGAGGCGATGCTGCCGAGGTGCAGGTTGCCCAGGGTGTGGTCGGTGACGTCGGTGACGTCGGACACCACGTCGTGGACGGCGGTGCCGTTGCCGGTGGCGAGCTCGGTGGCCTGGCCGACGACGTTGTGGTCGGCGCTGATGCCGGTGACCGAGGTCACGGCGTTGGTGACGTCACCGAGGCCGTGGACGGCGCCGGCGACCTGGCCGGTGACGTGCTGGACGTCGACGTCGCCCGCGCCCTTGAGGATGCCCGAGAAGTCACCGACGTGGCCGGTCAGGTTGCCGACGCCGAGGGAGTCGGTCACGTGGCCGAGGGTGTCGGCGGTGTCCCCGACGTGGCTGTTGACCTCGCGGATCTCCGCGTTCGAGGTGGCGAGGACCTGCTGGGCCTCGCCGACGCCCACGGCCGCGGTGTAGGCCACGTTGCCGGCCACGCCGTCCTGCGGCTCGGTCAGGTAGGCGGGGGCCGCGGTCAGGTTGGCCAGCGCCTGCGAGTCCAGGCCGTGGGCCAGGTCGCCGCCGAGGATGGCGCCGGTGGCGTTGCCCGCCAGCGCGGTCACGTTCGCGGCGTTGGTGACGTCGTTCACGCCCGGCAGCGAGCCGAGAACGCCGACGGCGGGCAGCTCGCCCACGGCCGGGAGCTCGCCGACGCCCAGGTCGCCGACGCCCGGCAGGCCCGCGGTGGCCGGCAGGCCGAGGCCCGCGGTGAGGGCGGTGAGCTGGTCGATCGCGCCCTGGACGCCCGGGGCGTCGGTGCCGACCGGGGACAGGTCGCCGACGACGGGGAGACCGCCGACGGCCGGCAGGCTGTCGACCGGCACGTAGTCGAGCACCAGCGGGAGGACCTCGTGCACGTCGGCGGCGCTGACGTCGCCGAGGCCGGCGGCAGCGAGGGCGCCCTGCGGGTCCGTCCCGAAGGCCGCGAGCGCGGTCGGGTCGTTGAGCAGGTTCAGGGCGAAGTCGTGCAAGGTCTGCACGGATTCCATGGAGTTTCTCCTGGTCCGGTGGTTCGGGGGACAGCAGCGACCGCAGGGACCGCCGCTCCGTGATCAAGGTAGGGAGACCGTCCCCCAGCGCACATCGGGGATCACTCCGAGTCGCGATCCGGTCATCCGATAGGGGATCGATATGTCATCGTTAGGGAGTTAGGGGCTCATCCGCGACGCGCTCAGTTGGGTTAAATCCCTCCAGACCCTTGCCTGACTAACCCGTTTGGGTGAGGATGCCCCGAACCCTAGGGGGATTCCGTGCCCCCGATCGGCCGCCACGAGGTGAGGAGGAAAGCGCCGTTGCCCTACGTCCTCGGGATCGATGTGGCCCAGGGCCGGACCCACGCCGCGACCTGCCGCCGACAGGGCCCCGGCTGGAGCGAGCCCGAACCCCTCTGGCTGGGGGAACGGTCCCCGGCCGCCGCGTCCGCGCTGTTCCTCGACGACGAGGGGTACCTGCTCACCGGCGACGCGGCCGCGCAAGCGGGCACCCAGGTGCCGTCGCGGCTGCTCACCGGCTTCCACCGGCGGATCGGCGACGACGTGCCGATGCTCGTCGAAGGCGAGCCGTTCCCGCCCGAGACGCTCACCACGGTGCTCGTCGAGGGGATCGCCGAGCACGCCGCGAACCTGTTCGGCGGCCCCCCGCACCACCTGGTGCTGACCCACCCCGGCGACTGGGGCGGCTACCGCCGTGACGTGCTGCGCCGGGCGCTGGCCGACGCCGGGTTCACCGCGGTCACGCTGGTCCCCGGCTCGATCGCCGCGCTCGCCGCGCACCTGCCCGTTCCCGGCCCCGGCGCCCAGGTCGCCGGGGTGTGCGAGTTCGGCGCCGACGGCGTAAACGTGACGCTGGCGACGGCGAGCGGCGCCGGCGGCTGGCAGCTCGGGCAAAGCGCCGAAGGCGTGGCCCCGGCGGCCGCGCTGAGCACGCTGTTCGCGCTCGCCGGAGCGGCGTCGACCGCCCCGAAGGGGCTCGCCGGCGTGGTGTTCTGCGGCGACGTCCCGCCGCACGCGCTGCCGGCCCGGCCGCCGTGCCCGGTGTTCGCGGAACCGGTTCCGCCGGCGACCGCCGCCCTCGGCGCGGCCGCCCTCGCGGGGCTGCGCGCCGACCACCGCGGGACGCCGCAGGAACCCCCCGCCGTCGAAACCACCCTGCTCCCCAGGGTGGACACGCTCGGTGAGCTCGGCGAGCGGCCACCCCGGCCGCCGGTCGAGATCACGCCGTTCGAACTGCCCGAGCGCACCGGCCCGCTGAGCCTGTTCCGGCGGCGGCGCCCCCTCGCCGCCGCGGTCCTGGTGCTCGCCGCGGCGGTCTCGGCCGTGGTGATCACCGTCACCGCCCGCGAAGCCACCGCCGGCCCCACCCCGGCGCCCGCCCCCACCCACTGCGTCCCCTCCGGGGAAGGTCACTGTTGAACACACTGCTCACGCAGGTCCCCGCGCCGCACACCGTTCCCGTGCACCCGGCGGCCCGGCAGCTGCTCGACCGCGTCGCCGCCGAACCGGCCGCTCCCCTGCGGCTCGCCGTCGTGGCTCCGGGCGGGTACGGCAAGAGCGTGCTGCTCACCGCGCTCGACCGCCGCTACCGCGAGGCGGGCGTCGAAGCCGTGCTGGTCGACGACGCCGACCGGCTCGGCCCCGACCAGCTCGAGGAGCTGCTCGCCGGCGCGGACGGCCCGATCGTCGTCGCGCACCGGCCGGCCGCGGTGGCGCCCGGCTGGACGCTGCTGCAGCTCGGCCCGCTCGGCGTCGAGGACGTGGCGCGGCTGATGTCCGCGGCGACGGGTTCGCCCGCCGACCCGGCCGCCGCGGCCGAGCTGCACGCCCGCAGCGGCGGGGTGCCGCGGCTGGCCGAGCGCGCGCTGCTCGGGCGGCTGGAGGAGTTCCGGCCCGAACTCGACGAGCTCGACGACGACGTGCTGCGCTACCTGATCGCCGCCGAAGCCGGCGCCGGGCGCAATCTGGACTTGCTGTGCGCGCTGCTCGACCGGCGCCCCGACCAGCTGCCCGCGATCGTCGAGGGCGCCCGCGCGACCGGCCTGCTCGCCCCGGACGACACGCTGCTCCCGCTGGCCGCGGCCGCCGTCCGCGACTTCGGGCCGCCCGCGCGGCGGCTGACGACGGTGCAGCGGCTGGTCGAACTGCAGCTGGCGAACGGCCTCCCGGTGCTCGACCTGGCCCGGTCCCTGCTCGGCACGGGCAGCTCCGGCGCGTCCGCGGCGGCCGCGTTCGCCGCGGCGGCGGGCGAAGCACTGCCCTCCGACGCCCGCTTGGCGACGCGGTTGTTCGAGGCCGCCGCCGAAGCGGGCGACCGCTCCCCGGCCGTCACGGCCGGCTGGGCGCGCGCGGCCGCGTTGTCCGGCGACCTCGACACCGCGTTGCGGCTCGGCGACGGGATGCTCGGCGCGGCCGACGAGGAAACCCGCGCGGCGGGCGCGGAGATCGCGGCGACCGTGCTGGCCCACCGCGGCGAACTGGCCCGCAGCGCCGAGCTGTACCACTGGGCGGGCCGCGCCGACGCGTTCTCGGCGACGGCGTTGGTCGGCACGGGCGACCTCGATGGCGCCCGCCGCCTCCTCGACTCCCCCACCCCCGGCGTCGCACCGACGCTGTTCGCCGGCGCGGCGACCCGGATGGCCCGCGGCATCGTCGATTCGGTGTCCGGCTGCGCGACCGAGACGTTGTCGACGTTGCTCGGCGCGGCCGCGATGCTGGAGCCGGCGCTGGGCGGGACGCTGCTGCCGGACAGCCCGGCCGCGCTGGCCGCGCTCGTCGCCCTGCACACCGGCGAGCTGGCGCTGGCGGAGTCGGTGCTGCGCCGGGCGCTGGACGGCGGGACCGGTGGGGAGCTGCTGGCCGCGCGGCACCGGTTGCTGCTGGGCTGGGTCGCGATGACGGCGGGCGACCTGGCGACGGCGGCGGAACACCGCGACGCCGTCGCGGAACGTGTTCTGGAGGCGCGCGACGAGCTGTTCTTCGCGGCGCTGGAGCTCGGCCTGGCCCGGCGGGCCAGTGACCTGGTCGGGCTGCAGCGGTCGTGGCACCGGGCGTACCAGGCCTCGATGCGGCAGCAGACGGACCTGTTCTCGTTGCTGCCACTGGGCGAGCTGGCGATCGCGGCGGCCCGCACCGGCGCGTTCGCCAAGCTGTCCGGCCAGTTCGAGCGCGCCCACACCCTCCTGTCCCGCCTCGGCGAGCCTCCACTGTGGACGGTCTCGCTGGTCTGGCACGAGCTGCACGCGGCGATCACGCTGGAGGACGCGGACGCGGTCAAGGCCCACCTGGCGACGTTGACCACCCACGCCCACTGCGGCCGCCACCCCCGGGCCCTGGCCACGGCGGCCCAGGGCTGGCTGGCGGTACTGGGCGGAACCTTCGACCCGGACACGATTTCCGCGGCGGCGGCGGAACTGCACGACCTGGGACTCCGCTGGGACGCGGCGCGCTTGGCCGGCCAGGCGGCGATCCGCACCTCGGACCGCAAGGCGATGGTCCAGCTCCTGGAGGCGGCCCGCCAGTTCCAGGGCCCCTCGGCCCGCCGCGAGCCGGGAACCTCCCCGGAACCGGCGACGGGCACGGGCTTGGCGGCCCTGAGCGACCGCGAGCTGGAAGTGGCCAGGCTGGTGGTGGAGGGGCTGACGTACAAGCAGGCGGGCAGCAAGCTGTTCATTTCGGGCAAGACGGTGGAGCACCACATGGCCCGGATCCGCGGAAAGCTCGGGGCAGCGGACCGGCGGGAGCTGCTGGCGACGCTGCGGGAACTCCTTTCCCGCCCGGACGCGACCTAGCGCGGATTGGACCGTGGGCCTCACCCGCAGAGTCCGGCGTTTCCGATCGCCGGTTGGTTCTTCGCGGGTGGCCGAGAACCGTTGGGCTGCTCAGGCCGCGATCTTCCCATCCCCTGCCGCAAACGGGGGGCGCCCGGCGGCCCTGCCGCTCGGACAACACCGCCGAAACTCCCCCGCCCTCCCTGGGGGGACGTCCCACGACCAGTCTATCGGAGGTCAGCGACAGAAAGCTGGGAAAGGCCGAGGCTGGGCCTCGTTGTCCACATCCCGGCCGGATTGTGGACAACGAGGCCGAACCGGCTCAGGCAGCCGGTGTCGTCGTGGTGAAGGTGGCCGCCGGGCCGGTTCCCGTGGCCGTGACCGCCGCGACCGTGAACGTATAGGCCGTGGCCGGGTCGAGTCCGTCCACCACCCTGGTCATGCCCTTGACCGTCGGCTGGGTGACCAGGGCGTCGCGGCCCTCCACCCGGATCGTGCGGCCGTCGGACACCGTGATCGCGTACGCCAGGACCGGGGTGTCGCCCGCCGCTGCCGGCGGGTTCCAGCGGATCGAGGCCGCCGTGCTGCTCGGCAATGCCCGTGCGCTCGTCGGGACTCCCGGCAGCGCAACGGGTTTCGGGCCGGGGGTCACCGCCGCCGAGGGCAGCGATGGCTCACTCGTTCCGAACGCGTTGCGCGCCGCGACCGTCACCGTGTACGGCGTTCCGTCCGTCAGCCCGGGCACTTCGGCGTAGGCGAGCTTGGCGAAGTCGGCGGCGGAAATCGTCGTCGTCTTCGTGCGGCCGCCTCCCGACGCCGTCACCACGTAGTCCGTCACCGGTGCGTTGTTGAAGGCGAACGTCGGGTTCCACGTTGCGTACAGCTTGCCCGCGACCGCGAAGGTGCCGACCCGTGACGGCGCTTCGGCCGGGGCGCGGCCGCCCACCTGCCGGGTGAGCAGCTTGCGGTACGCCGGCTCGAGGCCCGCGTTCGCGACGATCGACGCCGGCGCGTCGGCCGGGTTCGCCAGGATGTGGTTGCCGCGGGTGATCGCGCCCTTGTCGACCTTGTCGCGGTCGCCCTGCTCCCAGTAGTTGCCCTCGATCAGCGTCGGGTCGTTGTTGCCGAGGTCGTCGCGGTAGTCGACGTGCACCGTGCCGACGTTGAAGTACGCCGTGCGGTACAGGACGTTGCCGCGGATCGTTTCGTAGGTGTTGCCGTTGTCGGTGTAGACGGCCTTGCCGAGCCCCCACTGGTCGTGGATCACGTTGCCGGTGACCTTTTCGCCGTCGTCGAGCGAACTGCCGGTGATGCCCTGCGTGTAGATGCCGCCGCCGTCGTCGAGCATCTGCATGTAGTCGAAGATCAGGTTGTCCGAGACGACGTTGTCGTGCGACAGGTTCGGCGTCGCGGGCCGCTTGATCTTGTCCGGCCAGCCGCCCCAGCCGACGGAGATCGCCGAGTAGCCGACGTGGTCGATCTGGTTGTGGGAAATGGTGTTCCGCACGGTGTAGCCGTTGACGATCGGCACGCCGCCGTGGAACTCGCGCGGCAGGCCGTAGAGGTGGTTGTCGGTGACCTGGACGTCGCGCACGACGTCGGCGTCGGTGTCCGTGACCGGTTTGTCGACCCCGCCGAGCTGCACGCCGTTGCCGGAGATGTCGGTGAAGATGTTGCCGCGCACCTGGGCTTCCTTGGTGCCGTCGATGAGGTCGAGCCCGGCGCCGCCGAGGTGCGTGAACACGCTGTCGCTGAACTCGACGCGCCGGCCGTGCGAGACGGCGACGTTGGCCGGCTCCCGCGTCCACGAGGCGTACGGGCAGGTGCCTCCCGGCACGAACTGGCAGAGGCCCTGGACGGCCCAGCCGTCGGCGCCGGTGATCGTGTACCCCGCCTGGATTTCCGAGAAGCCCTCGGGCGACGACGGCGTCAGCCAGGTCGCGTAGGAGTAGCGCAGCCCGCGGAAGGCGACGTCGTGGATCGGTGCGTCGGCCGTGCCTTTCGCGTCGATCAGCTTCTCCAGCACGGGCATTTCGACGTCCGCGCGACGCAGGTCCTGGCCCGGCTTCGGCAGGTAGTAGACGACGTGGGCGGACCGGTCGAGGTACCACTCGCCGGGGGTGTCGAGCAGTTCGAAGGCGTTCTCGGCGTAGGTGGGGTGCCGCCCGTTGGTGAGATCGGCCGGGCCGACCATGTTGACGCTGCGGCCGGGGATGTCCGGGAACAGCACGCGTTTCGTCGAGTTGTCCCAGCACGGGTTGGCCATGGTGATCGTCGTGCCTTCGGCGGCGGCGAGCGGGCAGCGCGGTTCGGTCCACTGGCCGAGGCCGTCGCGCTGGATGTTCCAGAGCGCCTCGCCCGAGACGTACACGAACTCGACGTCCTTCGGGTTGCGCCAGCGGGCGAGTGTGTCCGCGTCGGCGGTGTAGCCGGTGGCGGTGGCCTTGAGGGTCACCGGCACCGGGCCGCGGGCGCGTTGCTCGCGGACGCCGTCGACGTAGAGCTGGCGGGTGTTGTCCAGCCCGGCGGGTGCGGGCGCGGCGAACAGCCCCGGACGGCCCGATACCGGCCGCCAGCCGGTGACCCGCACGCCGCCGTTCAGCTCGGTGTCGCTGCCCTGCCCGTCGACGCTGCCCTGCCAGATGACGCGGTGGCCGTTGCCACCGGAGTCTCGCGCGTCGAGCCGCAGCGGAGCGGTCAGGCGGAAGACACCGGGCGCGAGGTGGACGGTGAGATCCCGGGTCAGGTGCGGCGCGCGTTTCCGCACCAGGTCGCGGGCCCGGTCCAGGCTCCGCACGGGATGCCCGGCGGTGCCGGAGGCCCGATCGGAGCCGTCGGGCGAGACGTAGACGTCTCCGCCCGTGGCTTCCGGAGCGGCCGCGGCCACCGGACCGGTTGTGGCGAGCAGGACGCCCGCGCCCAGGAGAACGGTCACCACGGTGCGGCGCCGCGTTGAGCCCCACTTGGTCAGCATGAGGGAAAGATAGGATCTCTCCGGCGGGATGTCGATAAATTCCCGCTCAGCGAGGCATCAGGTCACCTATTCATCGGATGCCTGTCCGGCATTCAGTCGCGGCTGGGGCCGAAGCGTTCCGTGCGGATCCGGTGCGGGTCGTGGCCGAGGGCGACCAGGATGTCCGCCACCGTCTCCACGAAGCCCGTCGGGCCGCAGACGAAGCACGACGCCCCGAACTCGGCCGGCCAGCCTGCCGTGTTGATCGTTGCCACGTCGATGCGGCGGGGTATGCCCGGGCGGCCTTTGGGGAGCTCGCGCGTGTACACGTAGGTCACGTCCACGCCCGCCACGGGGGTGCGCAGCTCGTTCGCGTAGTACAGCTCCGCCGGGGTGCGCAGCGAATAGATCAGCTTGAACGGCGTGCGGACGCCCGCCGCGCGGCGGGCGCGGATCATCGCCATCAGCGGGACGATGCCCGAGCCGCCCGCGATCAGGAGGACCGGGGCCGGGTCCGCCGGGCGCCAGGCGAACCAGCCGCCGATCGGGCCGCGGATCTCGACGGGGTCGCCGATCGCGTACGGGCCGGTGAGGTGCTCGGACACCTCGCCGTCGGCGACGCGCTGCACTGTCAGCTCCACGCGGTCGCCGTCCGCCGGCGCCGCCAGGGAGTAGCTGCGCTGCGCGCGGTAGCCGTCGGCGGCCGTGAGCCGGACGTCGACGTGCTGGCCCGCCAGGTGTCCCGGCCAGCCGGGCAGGTCGAAGACGAGCGTGCGCGCCGTCGGTGTCTCGTCACGGAAGTCGGCCAGGCGGGCGACCCGCCAGGCTAGTCGCCCTGATACCGCTGCTCGCGCCATGGATCCCCGTAGTCGTGGTAGCCGGCGTTCTCCCAGAAGCCCGGCTCGTCCCGGGTCTTCAGCTCCAGCCCGCGCACCCACTTCGCGGACTTCCAGAAGTACAGGTGCGGCACGAGCAGCCGCGCCGGACCGCCGTGCTCGGGGGTCAGCGGCTTGCCGCCGTACTCGTAGGCGATCCAGGCCTGGCCGTCGAGCAGGTCGGCCAGCGGCAGGTTCGTCGTGTACCCGCCGTACGCGTGCACCATGACGTAGTCGGCCTCGGTGTCGAGCCCGCCGACCAGCGTGTCGATCGAAACACCGCGCCAGCGGGTGTCCAGTTTGGACCACTGGGTGACGCAGTGGATGTCCACCGTGGGTTTCTCGCTGGGCAGTGCCATCAGCTCCGCCCAGCTCCAGGTGTGCTTCTCCCCCGCCTCGGTGGTGACGGTGAATTCCCACGTCTCGGTGCGCACGCGCGGGGTCGGGCCCGCCGACAGCACCGGGAAGTCCTCGGCCAGGTACTGCCCGGGTGGCAGCCGCGGGTTGCCACTGCGCGCCCGGCCCTGGAAACCCGGTGTCACGACACCCATGCGGCGCTCCCTTCCCGATCTCGACGAGCCTACGCCCGGACCCGCAGCCCCAGCGACGTGACGAGCACCGCAGCCTGTTCGGGGGACACGATCGCCCCGGCCAGCTCGGCGTTCAGCGGGTCGAGCGCCGAGAGGTCACTGCCCCGCAGCTCGGCTTTCGGCAGCTTGACGGCGTGCAGCAGCGCCCCGGACAGGTCGACGTCGGCGAACACGGCGCCGGCGCAGTCCGCCCCGGTGAGGTCGGCTTCCCGCATCCGGACGCCCTGGAAGGTGACCGCCCGCAGGTCGGCGCCCGCCAGCCCGGCGAAAGACCAGTCCCCGCCGGTGACCCGCAACGGCCGCAGCTCGCACCCGGTGAACGTGGCGCCGACGAGCTTGCACCCGGTGAATTCGGCGTCGAAGAAGTTGCACCGCTGGAAGGTGCAGCCGGTGAACGCCGAGTCCGTGTGCCGCGACGCGTTGAAGCGCACGTTGCCGAACACGCAGTCGGTGAACACCGAGTTCCGCGTGACCGCCTCCGAGAAGTCGGCCTCGTGGAACTCGCACCGCACGTAGTGCCGCCCGGTGATCTCCTCCCCGTACCAGTCGTCGCGGAAGAACCGCTGCTCCTCTTGCGTGGCCTCGGGCATGCCGCCAGGCTAGCGGCAGATCCGACGCCGGAGGGGCCGCGCATGCTCGACGCCGACGAGGTCCGGAAGGCGGTGCCGATGCCGGCCGCCGTCGAAGCGGTGCGCGAGGCGTTCCTCGACCTCGCCGCGGGCCGTTTCGTGGTGCCGCAACGGTTGTCCTTCGCCGGAGCCACGACGCTCGTGATGACCGCCTGCCACACACCGTCTTCGACGACCGTGGTGAAGACGCTCAACCTCGCTCCCGCCCGGGCGCCGATGATCCTGGGCACGCTGGTGTGGAACACCGCCGGCGGCCAGCTGGTCGCCGACGCGGTCGAGGTCACGACCCTGCGCACCGGCGCGGTGGCGGGCGTCGCCACGGACCTGCTCGCCCCGGCCTCGGCGAGCCGGCTGGCGCTGCTGGGCACCGGCGCCCAGGCCGCCGACCAGGTGCGTGCCGTGGCGGCGGTGCGGCCGGTACGCCGGGTGGCGGTGTTCGGCCGCGACCACTCGCGTGCTTCGGCGTTGGCAGGCCGGTTGCGGGCCGAATTTCCGGCGATGGTGGTGCGGGTGGCTTCGAGCGCTCCGGACGCGGTGTCCGACGCGGAGATCGTCTGTTGTGCTACTTCGTCCCGTACTCCTCTCTTCGATGTCGACGACTTGCCGGAACGGGTTCACGTCAACGCCATCGGGTCTTACCTGCCGTCCATGCGGGAGCTTCCCGCCGAGCTGCTCGCCACCGCCGGCTGCGTGGTGGTGGATCAGGTCGACGCCGCCCTCGAGGAGGCGGGTGAAGTGATCCATGCGGTGGACAGCGGGCTTCTCGACCGCGGAGAGCTGCTCGAGCTGGGTTCGGCGTTGCGCCGGCCGCCGGTGGTTGACGGGCGGACTGTGTTCAAGTCCGTCGGGCTCGCCGTGCAGGACTGGGCCGTGGCCCGGCTGCTCGGTGAGGCGGCCGGGGTGCGCGGGTAGGACAAGGGGCCCAGGCGGACGACACGCGTACCTGGATGGACGACATGGGGAGTTGCCCGTGGGATCGAACACCTTGGCGAAACCCGAACCAACTACCGTCAGGCCCACACTGCCGCCGAGCGTCACCCATTGGTCACCAGTTGTGCCAGCCGGCCGACGGAGAGCAACGAGTAGCGGCCGAACGGCGCAATCTGGGCCCTGGAGCGTTTGATCGGTCACCCGATCCGGGAATTTTCGCGGCATGTCTCCTTGGCGAACCACCACCAGACGGAACACGGCCGTGCGGGTCATCACGGCGATCGGCGCGATCTTCGCGGGGATCGAAGTTCTCTACATGATCATGGTGCTCGCCGGCGCGAATGCCGGCAATGCCTTCTTCCAGTTCATCAAGTCACTGGCGGTTCCTCTCGCCTTGTTCTGGCCCGGCCTGTTCCCGGTGGACAGCCCCAGCCTGGCCGTCATCCTCGACTACGGCCTGGCCGCGGTGTTCTGGCTGGTCGTGACCGGCATCATCGCCCGCTTCGCCGGACGGTGACCGGAGACGTTCCACCGGCCCCGCCGCGAACCACCCGCCGTCGCCGCTGTCCGTCGCCTTGGGCGACACTGGACGGATGAGCGACGGCAGGTGGTTCGACGGCTGGTCACCCTGGCCCGAGCTGGCCGGCCTGGCCGCGGCCGGGCGTTCCCTGCTCCCGAACGTCCCGGTCACGCCGGCCGCCCTCGCGCGCACCGTCACCGAGCAGCTCGTCGGCCGCAGGCTGACCGCGAAGGTGGGTGACCGCGAAGTCGGCCTCACCCTCGCCGAACTCGACTACCCCGCGGACAGCCTCCGGCTGGCCACCGGACGCATCGGCGACGTCCGGATCGTCGCCGAGGACGTCGACTGGCCGGAACCCGAAGCCGCCGACGGCGGCGAGCCCGGAAGCATCCCGCTGCGCCGCGTCACCGTGCTCGCCGAAGACGTCCGCCTCCGCTCGCTGCCCACGCCGGCCGCCAAGCCGGCGCGGGTGCAGCTCGCGATCGCCGTTTCCGCGGACGTGCTGCGGGACCGGGTGGCGAAAGCCCGCCCCGGGATCGTCGCCACCCCGGCCGGCAGCGGACTGCTGCAGATCCGCTGGGCCAAGCGGCCGCACTGGGGCCACCTGACCCTCCGGCCCCAGGTGGCGGACGACGCCGTGGTGCTCGTGCCGCAGACCCTCCACATCGGACGGCGGCAGCTGCGCCCGCCGCGCACCTTCCAGCCCATCGAGCTTCCCCTGCCGGAACTGCCGCCCGGCCTGAAACTGACCAAAGTGGAGCCGCGGCACGACGAACTCGTGCTGCACACCGTGGCGGAGGAATGGCCGGAGCGCCTCTCCCGCATTCCCCTGCCGGACCTGCTGAGCTGGCTGACCACCGCCGCGATGACCCTGACTCTGCCGAACCTCGGTACACGTTCATGATTTCCCCTTCCCGGTGCTGACAACGACCACGCTACTCGAACGCGCGTTCGAACATCATCACTCACAAGGGTTCAGATCGCGGACAACCGCTCTCAGGTCACCGGGAACCAGGTGCCGGACGCCCATTCCGTGTCACCCCAGGCCTTCCGCTCGTCGGCGCGGGGATCGAGGACCAGATCGGTGTCCTCCCGGAACACCAGCACCGGCCGCAGCTCCGGGCCGTACGGCGGCCATTCGGGGCCGTCGGCGTCCGCGACGCCGTCGCGGATGAACCGCAGCCAGGCGCGGTGGATGAGCAGGGCCGCCCGCTCTCGCGCCGGGTTCACCGCGGTTCCCTGCGCGGCCAGCGGAAGCGGAACCTTCCACGCCATCGTGGTTTCGGTGCCGTGGCCGCCGTCGAGCTGCTCGGGCACGCCGGGCGCGGCGATGTCGATCCGGTAGCGGTAAACCGGCGCGTGCGCGGACTGCGCATCGGCGAGCCGCTGCGTCGGGATGCCGTAGCGCTCGTCGCCCATCGCGGCGATCTTCGCGGCTTTGAGGTCGGGGACGCGGCGAAGGTACGTCTCGAGAAGCCGCGAAGCGCCTTCGTCGCCGAGGATGCTCGACAGCACACCGGACGCCGGAGCCGTCGCGATGTCGTCGCCGAGCATCAACGCGTACGTGCTGCCTTCGTTGCTGTTGCAGCCGATCAGCAGCCGGACGCCGGCCGCGCTCCCCCGCCGGATCGGCTCGATCGGCACCTCGGGCAGCACTCGCGGATGCAACGTCGGCCGCCAGAGCCACAGTGCCTGGAAGCCGGTCAGGATGCGTTCCTGCGCCTCGACGAACTCCTTGGCGGGCAACGCCCGCAGCCCCGCCATGTCCTGGCAGCCGACCTCGTCCAGCAGCCGCCGCGCCAGCGCCGTCCCGGCTTCCGGCGTCGCGACGTGGTCCGCGCCGCCGGAACTGCTGATCGCCTGCGCGAACAACCCCTTGCCCAGCGGGCTGCCCATCAGGTTCCCGACGCTCTTCGCGCCCGCCGAGACGCCGTAGACGGTGATGCGCGCGGGATCGCCGCCGAACGCGGGAATGTTGCGGCGCACCCACTTCAGGGCCTCGACCTGGTCGAGGAACCCGCAGACGCCGGCGTCGGGTTCGGACGGGCCGAAGATCCCGGCGAGGTGCAGGAAGCCGAGCGAGCCGAGCCGGTAGTTGACGGTGACCACGACGATCCCGGCGCGCGCGAACTCCTCGCCGTCGCCCAGCTGCTCGCCGTGACCGACGCGGTAGCCGCCGCCGTGCAGCCAGAACAGCACCGGCCACCCGCCGTCCGGCGCGGGTCCCTCGGGCGTGCAGACGTTGAGGTACAGGCAGTCCTCGTCGCACACCGCGGCCGGGTTCATCGGGTCCGGCGACTGCATCGCGTGCGGCCCGTACTCGGTCGCCACGTGCACGCCACCGGAGAGCGACGGCGGCTGCGGTGCCTTCCACCGCAGCTCGCCGACCGGCGGGCGGGCGTACGGGATCCCGCGCCAGACGCGGACGCCGTCGCCCGCCAGCCCGACCAGCGCCCCGAGTTCGGTGGTGACCGTCGGGACGGAAGCCATCAGAGCGAGGCCTGCTCGACCGTCGGCAGGCAGACCTCGAACCGGGTGTTCCCCGGCTCGGATTCGACGCGCAGGTCGCCCTGGTGCCGTTCGACGACGATCTTCCACGAGATGTCCAGGCCCAGCCCGGTGCCCTCGCCGACCGGCTTGGTCGTGAAGAACGGCTCGAAGATCCGCGGCTTGATGTCCGCCGGGATGCCCGGGCCGGTGTCGCCGATCTCGACGCGGACCTGGTCGTTCTCGCCCCACGTCCGCAGCGTCAGCGTGCCCTCGCCCTTCATCGCGCCGAGGGCGTTGTCGATGATGTTCGTCCAGACCTGGTTGAGCTCGGCCGGGTACGCCGGGATCTTCGGCAGGCTGCGGTCGTACTCCTTGACGACGCGGACGCCGCCGCCGATCTTGCCGGACAGCATCACCAGCGTGGAGTCGAGGCCGTCGTGGACGTCGACCCACTGGTGCGGCGCCCGGTCCATCTGCGAGTACTGCTTGGCCTTGCCGACCAGGGCGGAGATCCGGGTGGTCGAGTCCTCGATCTCGCCCATCAGCATCTCGGTCTCGAGCGCGTAGGCGAGCCAGCGGACGGCGCCGTCGATGAAGGTGTCGCCGACCTGCTCCAGCACGTGGTCCAGGTCCGCCGTGGTCAGCCCGGCGCGGACGTAGATGTCGGCGAGGTCCCAGCCGCCGTCGATGCCGCGGTCTTCGAACCAGTCACCGATCTCGTCCTCGCGGTCGGCCTGCTGCATCGCCGTCAGCTTTTCGGCCTGCGCGACCTGCTTGACCAGGCGTTCCTGGACGTCGATGAGCTGGTAGAGCAGCTCCGGGTCGATGTCCTTCTTCGCCAGGAACGCGAGCTTGTGCCGCATCCCGGCGACGCGTTCGCGCAGGGCGGCCGTCGCGCGGACGGCGGCCGCGGCCGGGTTGTTCAGCTCGTGCGTCAGCCCGGCCGAAAGCTCGCCCAGGGCCAGCAGACGGCGGCGGGAGCCGATCACCGTGTCGCTGTTGCGCCAGCCGAGGTACATGCCCTCCAGCAGGTGGGTCGCCATCGGGAACCACCTGCGGAACTCGACGGAGAACTCCTTCGACGGCAGCGCGAGCAACGTGACGTCGGACAGCGCGCGCACGGTGGTGCCGAACGTGTGCTCCGCCTCCTGGTGCACGAAGAACTGCGTCGCGCCGAAGTAGGCGCCGCGCTGGTCGGACCGGTTGGTCTCCACCTCGGTGCCGCTGACCAGGCGCGTCATCCGGATCGCGCCGTTCAGCAGGACGTAGAAGCAGGTCGCCTCGCCGCCTTCGTTGATGATCGTCGAGTCGCCCTCGTACTCCTCGAGCACGGCGTTGGCGGCGACCCAGTCGAGCTGGTCTTCGGAAAGGTGTTCGAACAGGAAGAGGCCGCGAAGCTCTTCCCGCGGCAGTGCGCTCATTGTTCCTCCAGGTACCGGTGTACCAGCGTCACGGCCATCGCGCCCTCGCCGACCGCGGACGCCACCCGCTTGACCGACTGCGACCGCACGTCACCGGCCACGAACACGCCCGGGATGGACGACTCGAGGTAGTGCGGGTCACGGTCGAGCGGCCAGCCCGCCGGCCGCTGCCCGCCGCTCAGCAGGTCCGGCCCCGTGCACACGAAGCCGTGGTCGTCGCGGTGGATGGCGTCGCCGAGCCAGTCGGTGCGCGGGGCGGCCCCGATGAAGATGAACAGGTGCCCGCTCTCGACCGTCTCGGTGCCGCCGTTCTCGCACAGCGTGATCCGCTCGAGGTGGCCGTCGCCGTGCACCTGCTTGACCGTGGTGTGCGTGCGGACGTGGATGTTCTCGATGCCGGCGATCTGCTCGATCAGGTAGTGCGACATCGACGCTTCCAGGGACTCGCCGCGCACCAGGATCGTGACGTCGCTGGCGTGCCGGGAGAAGAACACCGCGGCCTGGCCCGCGGAGTTCGCACCGCCGACGATGTAGACGTGCTCGCCCTTGCACTCGGGTGCCTCGGTCGCGGCCGAGCCGTAGTAGACGCCGCGGCCGCTGAGCTCCTCGATGCCCTCGGCGTCCAGGGCGCGGTAGGTGACGCCGCTGGCGAGGATCACCGAGTGCGCGGCGATCTCGCTGCCGTCGCCGAAGGTGATCACCCGCGACGAGCCGCGGGCTTCGAGGCCGACGACGTCGCGCGCGGTCAGCACCTCGGCGCCGAACTTCTGCGCCTGGCGCCGCGCCCGGTCGGTCAGCTGCGCACCGGAGACGCCGTCGGGGAAGCCGAGGTAGTTCTCGATGCGCGAGCTCGTGCCGGCCTGTCCGCCGGTGGCCTTCTTCTCGACGAGCACCGTGCGCAGGCCCTCGGACGCGCCGTACACCGCGGCGCCGAGGCCGGCCGGGCCGCCGCCGATGACGACGAGGTCGTAGAACTCCTGCGCCGGCCGGGTCGACAGGCCGACCGCGTCGGCGATCTCGCTGCCGGTCGGGCTCTTGAGGACGGTGCCGTCCGGGGTGACGACCACCGGGATGTCCTTGTCGGTCGCCTCCGCGGCCTGCAGGATCCGGCAGCCCTCGTCGTCGTCGACCGAGTACCAGCGGTACGGGACGGCGTTGCGCGCGAGGAAGTCGCGCAGGTGGAACGACGAGGAGTTGTAGCGGTGGCCGATGAGCTTGACCTCCTCGACCGGCCGGTCGCCGACCGCTTTCCAGGTCTCGACGAGCGCGTCGATCACCGGGTAGAGCTTCTCCTCCGGCGGGTCCCACGGCTTGAGCAGGTAGTGGTCGACGTCGACGACGTTGATCGCCTGGATCGCGGCGTCGGTGTCGGCGTAGGCGGTCAGCAGGGCGCGGCGGGCGTGCGGGAACAGGTCCATCGCCTTCTCGAGGAAGGCGATCCCGTCCATCTGCGGCATCCGGTAGTCGGCGAGGATCGCCGCGACGGCGTCGCCGCGCAGCTTGATCTCGCGCAGCGCGTCGAGGGCGTCCGGGCCGGAGTCGGCGCGGATGACGCGGTAGTCCTTCCCGTAGCGCCGGCGCAGGTCACGGGCGACCGAGCGGGACACGGCGGGATCGTCGTCGACGGTCATCAGGATCGGCTGGCTCACGAGATGCAGCCTACGGCGCTTCCTGCCCCGCTGGGAAAGAACGCCGCTTCGGCACCTGGACCCGCTCCAGGTCCTGCGCCACGACGACCTCGCCGCCGAACTCGGCCCGCGCCTCCGCCGCGAAGCGCTCCGGATCGGGGTAGCGCTGCGAGAAGTGGGTCAGGACGAGCTGCCGGACCCCGGACTCGGCGGCCACCCGCGCGGCCTGCTGCGCGGTCAGGTGGCCGAAGTCGCGCGCGAGGCCGGTGTCCTCGGCCAGGAACGTCGACTCGATCACGAGCGTGTCGGCGTTTTCGCTGAGGGCGTAGACCGCGTCGCACAGCCGGGTGTCCATCACGAACGCGAACCGCTGGCCGGGCCGCGGCTCGCTCACGTCTTCGAGGTTCGTGGTCCCCAGGCGGCCCTCCCGCTGCAGCCGGCCGACGTCCGGGCCCGCGATGCCGCGTTCCCGCAGTTTCTCCGGGAGCATCGTGCGGCCGTCCGGCTCGGTCAGCCGGTAGCCGAACGCCTCGACCGGGTGGCTGAGGCGCCTCGCCTCGATGGTGACCTTCCCGGTGGCGATCGGACCGTCCACGGCGATCGGGTGTTCCCGCAGGTCGGCCTGCTCGTAGAACGCCGTCGCGTGCCGCATCCGCTCGAAGTAGTGCGCGCCGGAGGCCGGGAAGTGGGCGTGCACCGGGTGGCTGACCTTGTCCAGGGACAGCCGCTGGATCACGCCGGGCAGGCCGAGGCTGTGGTCGCCGTGGAAGTGCGTGACGCAGATCCGCGTGATGTCCGTGGCCGCCACGCCGGCGCGCAGCATCTGGCGCTGGGTGCCTTCGCCGGGGTCGAAGAGGATGCCCTCGCCGTCCCAGCGGAGGAGGTAGCCGTTCTGGTTGCGGTGGCGCGTGGGCACCTGGCTCGCGGTGCCCAGCACCACCAGTTCGCGGGTCGACACCCCCGCACGGTACTCAGGCGGCCGGGGTGGTGTCGCCCAGTTTGCGCAGCCGGAAGGCCAGCACCAGGAGCACGATCCCGTACAGCAGCGCGTAAATCCCGACGAGCAGCGCGATGCCGTACGCCCCGGCGATCGGGTTGATCACGATGAAGATGCCGGCGAGCACGGAGATCGCGCCGGCCAGGATGAGGAAGGCCTCTCCCTGGATCTGCTTGCGCAGCCGGATCGCCGCGGCGATCTCGGCGATCCCGGTGATGATCGCCCAGAAGCCGACCAGCAGGGCCAGCAGCAGGACGGTGATGCCGGGCCAGACCAGGACGAGGATCCCGGCGATGATGCCGAGCGCGCCGAGGACGCCGTAGGCCACCCGGTGGCCGGTGTCACCCGGGCGGAACGCCTGCATGAGGCCGCCGATCCCGTCGACGATCGCGTATACGCCGTACAGGATCGCCAGGACGAGGACGGTGGCGCCCGGCCAGATCAGCGCGAAGAGCCCGAAGAGCACGGCGAACACACCGCGGACGGCCACCAGCGGCCAGGCTTTGCGGGGTTCGACGACGGTGAACGCTGCGAAAGAGGTCATCTGCCGCTCCCGGATCTAGGGACTCCCAGTATCGCGACGATTCCCTCGTCCGGCTCCCGGAACACCCCGTTCGGGCGTATCCATATAGGACCGGCGTGCGCCGCGGCCGCCACCACGGCGCACGCCGGTTGCTCAGGGGTAGCTCACCAGGTTGACGGCCTTGGTGCCCGACGGCGTCGCCGGGCCGGTGTTGTTGATCACGTGCGTGATCGTGCCCTGGTAGTTGAGCGACACAGTCACCATGTCGTGGAACCGGACACCCGGCGTGTTCGGCGCCTCGTACGCGTGCGCGCTGGCCACGGACGGGTTGGTGCTGAAGTAGCAGTAGCTGCCCAGCCCCCACGCTTCGTGGCTGGTCACGTTCGGGCTCACCTTGTAGGCGGAGAAGCCCTGGGTCGAGCCGTTCATCCAGCTCGCTTGGTCCGGCACGTCGTAGGGCATCTCGTTCTGGAAGAAGTAGGTGCGCCCGCCGTTGCCGTTCCAGACCACCTGCGTCTTCTGGTAGTGCTCGACGAAGAGGCCGTACATGGTGACGTCGTTGCCGTTGACGACGAGGCCGGTGTCGGCGGTGTTGGTGCCCCAGCCGACGTACTCGTTGCGTTCGGCGTGGTCGGCGCGCCAGATCCACATGTGGTCGCCGATGACGTTGCCGCTGTTGACGACCAGGCTGGTGGCTGCCTTGCCGACGGCGGCGCCGCCGATCCGGAAGAAGACGTCGTGCAGCGACGTCGGGTTCGCCGCGTGGTTCGCGCTCGAACCGGCCGGGCCGACCTGCATGAGCGTGGCCGAACTGGTCGTGCCGGCGTCGATGAGCAGGCCGGCGACCTTGACGCCGTCGACGTCGTCCACGGTCATCGCGGTGATGCCGTTGTCCGGGATCAGCGTGGCGATGCCGAGGCCGAGCACGACGGTGTCCGGACGGGTGACGCGCAGCGTCTGGTTCAGGTGGTAGACCCCCGGCGTGACCAGCAGGTTCTTGCCGGCGGCGAGCGCGGCGTTCATATCCGCGGCGGTGGCGCCGGGCTTGGCGATGTAGAACTGGTCGATCGGGACGGACGTGCCGGGCGCGGCGCCGCCGGCCCAGGTCGTGCCGGACGCGTTGGTCTTCACGCCGGGGACGAACACCTGGTACTTGCCAGCGCTGTCGACGTAGAGGAAGGGCTTTTCGCGCACGACCGGCGTCTGGGCGACGGTGGTGTAGGGCGGCGACGGGAAGGTGTTGGCGGGCGCGCCCTGGACCCCGGCGAAGACCATGTTCCAGTTCGAGCCGTTCCAGCTGCCGAACTGCGAGTTGCGCGAGATCCACTGCTGCTGCGAGCCGGAGCGGACCTGGCCGTCGATCTTCGTGTCGGAGATCCAGCCGCCGCTGGCCCAGCCGCCGTCGTCGAGCTGCAGGTCGCCGCGGACGTGCATGCGCCGGTAGGGCGCGGCCTGGCTGACGGCCCAGCGGTCGGCGCCTCCGTTCGGGGTCACGGACAGGTTTTCGGCGCCCCGCCAGAAGTTCTGGGTGGCGTTCTGCGGCGGGAACCAGTCGGCCTCGACGTGCACGGCGCCGTTGACGTTCACGGCGTCGGGACTCAAGCCGAGGCCGAGGACCTGGGTGTAGAAGCCCACGTTGACGTCGTTGGCGTAGGTGCCGGGCTTGAACATGACGGCGTAGCGCTGGCTGCCGAACTGGTTGCGTTCCTGCTGGGCGAAGATGCTGTCGAGCCGGCTCTGGATGGTCGAGCTCGGCATGGACGGGTCGAAGATCACCACGTTCGGGCCGAAGTCGGGCTGGCTCGTGTTCACCGGGGCCAGCATGAAGGACTGGGCGGCGGTGCCGTTGCAGGTGTACTGCTGGAGCTGCACATCGGCGGTCGAAGCACCGGGGACGTCGAGGCACTTCCCGCTGTTGCGGCTGACGAAGTGGTACCGGCCGTTGCCCTCGTCGACGGCCTGCCACTGCTGGTTGGCCCCGCCTCCGTACGTCCAGAGCTGGACGAGCCCCCCATCGGCAGTGGAGACGTCCTTCACGTCCCAGCCGGCGGCCGGGTTGGTGCGGGCGTTGACCCGGAAGTAGCCGTCCCCTGTGGACTGGAACTGCCACTGCTGCGAAGCGGTCTGGTTGCAGGTGTACTGCTGGACGACGGTCCCGTCGGCGCTCCCGGCGGCCCGGGCGTCGACGCACTTGCCGCTGTTGACGGCGGCAACGGTGTACCACCCGTCCGGGGTAACCGCGGCTTCCGCTGGGGCCGTTGTCATGCTTCCGACCAGGACCGACGCTGCCGCGAGCAGCGTCATCACCCGCCGTCTCGTCATCGAAGCCTCCTCTGCCGCTTCCGCGGCGTCCATCGAGAGGTGTGCCCGGTGTTGGAGACGCGGCGTAACGGGCGGGGACCTCGGCGTCACAACCGCGCAAAATGTAACGGCGGCCACAGCCGGGCGTCAATACAGGACTAAAAATAAGGCGTGAATGTGCAGGTCAGGAGCTCGTGGATGGCAAGACGGGGTTGCGGGGACCCCCGTGCGGAGGGGGTCTGGGCGGGGTGTACTGTATGGGCATACGAGATGCGGAGTTCACCTTCGCCTCGGGGCTATGGCGCAGCTGGTAGCGCACCTCACTGGCAGTGAGGGGGTCAGGGGTTCGAGTCCCCTTAGCTCCACATCGTAAGGGACCCCTTCGTTTCAGCCTTCCTGGCTGTTCGGAGGGGTTTTCTGCGTTCCAGGTTCGATCATCGGTGATCAGCTTGTGGCGTGATCTTGTGCTCCTGGTGGGGCAGAACTGGAGCACCGCCCCAGCCCTGGCCGACCGTCGGCGCGGTGTTCCCGGTGCTCCCCGGCCTGGGCGGCGAGTGACCCCCACCGTGGCGAAGAGGGGGACCACCGGCGCCACCCGCCCACCGTCGACCACACTCGGTGACGGTGTTGGCGGCAGTGGTGCCGCGGTGTGCCAGCGGCGCTCGAGATCGTCGAGCAGCCGCTGCTCGACCTCCGGGGCGACGTGGGAGTAGGTCTCGATGACCCGGTTGTCCAGGTGGTGACCGAGCCGGCGGGCCTGGGCGATCTCCGGTGCGCCGCCGGCGATCAGCCAGGTCTTGTGGCTGTGCCGTAGCCCGTGGAAGGTCAACCCCGGTCGGACCGCCGCGCAGCCCGCCTTGGTCCCGGACGCCTCGCTGCCGTCGACCGCGGGGCGGAAGACGCGCCGGATGAACGTCGAGCGCCACAACCACCTCCCGCTCGGCGTCGTGAACAAACTCATACCGGTGCCGGGCGAGGTGCTCGCGCAGCAGGGCGACCAGGAACGGCGGCAACGCGATCGTCCGCGCGGAGGCCCGTGTCTTCGGCGGACCCAGCCACCGCATCGACCCCGATTCGTGCAACGCCCCCACCAGCGGATCGATCACGATCACGCCACGCCGGAGATCGACATTGTCCCGGTGCAGACCGGCCAGTTCACCCCACCGGCAGCCGGTCCACGCCGCGGTGATGACCAGCAGCCGCGCGATCGGCCCACCGAGCAGACCGGCCTGCTCGGCAATCCGCACCACCTGCTCCGACGTCGCCCATATCCGCTCCGGCACGGCGCGCCGTGATCGCCGGCCACGGCGCCTCCGCCGGCGCACCGGATTGAACGGAATCAGCCGCTCGTCGACCGCGTCGGTCAGCAACATCGACAGCAGGTTCAGCTGCGAACTCACCGTCGACGGGGCGTACCCCGCTCGCTCCAGCTCCCGAACCCACTCGGTCACCCCCAACGCCGTGATCGCGACCAACGGCAGATCGCCAAACTTCGGCAGGAGGTGACACCGCAACCGGCTCCGATAGCTCTCGATCGTCCGCGGATCCAGATTCAGCGACCGGAACCATCGCGCCACCCACTCGGCCACCGTGACCGCACTATCCGCCGGATCGATCCACACCCGCCGACGCCGATCCACCTCCAACCCGGCGGCATAGGCCACAGCATCACGCCGCGAACCGAACCCCGACACCGACCGAACACCACTACCCGGCCGCCGATACCTCACGCGCCACGACCTGCTGCCGCACTGCTCCACCCACGCCACAACAACCTCCCACCTGGATGACCAACGAGGCGTTGGCCCCAACGGTGGAGTTCCCCGGCGCAGACATCCCCAGCATCCGCCCTCAACGACGATGCAGCCGCCAGCCGGCATCCAGATGCGCAGACCGAGACGACCGGTCTGTACGCACTCTCATGGCTCCATGAGCGGACGCCGCTGCAGCCTGCAGTAGTAATCGGATGACGGCGGGCACCGTGTCCGATCACAATGCCGGACGTGCGACTTACCTGGACGATCAAGCACCACGGTTGGGCCCTCTGCTCCGTCGAGGACGAGCACACCAGCGCCAAGGCGTTCGCTTCCTACGTCACCGATGGTCCCGAGCAGCTGCTGAGGGCCGTCGCCAGGATCGTCCTCCATGAGACCCACACCCAGGCGGAGTTCGAGGCCGAACCCACCGTTTACCGCTGGTTTCTCCATCGTCGAGCGAACACGGTCACGATCCGCCTTCTCGAAGCTGTCGACTGGAAGACACCTGGGCACGAGGGAAGCCTGCTCTGGCAAAGCGAGCAGCCAACGACCACGCTCGCCAGAGCCGTGCTCAGCGCATTCGACACCGTCGCCGACGACATGGGCGAGGCCGGCTACCGGACTCGGTGGGGTCGCCCGTTCCCCCGACACGAACTGGAAGGTCTCCGGACAGCCTGGCGCAGAGCAGTCCAGCCCCCACCGCGGCCGACCGCCAACTGATTCAACGACATCCAGCCTCCGATCCGTCGCCCTGGACGTGTCGGGTACTGCGTTGCCGCACTCTGCCCGCCCCGTCGATCATCCAGTCGCCATGTCATGCCGATGGCCGGACGGTTCTCCCAGCCTCCTGGATGTCTATGCAGCCCGACGTTGTCTCTCGTCCCGCTGGCGGCTCTCCAGACCGGTCTGGTCGTGTCTGAACCGAGCCCGATTCGGTGTAGCGAATCGGTCGCCGCCCGCGATCTGTTAGGGCAGGACACGGATGTCATCGTCGGGTAGGGGTCGATTTGGCTGGCCGAAGTGGTCGCGCGGTGTGGCTGGTTGCCGGCGGAATCGTGACGTGGGCGGTGACCCACTTCGGATTGTTGAACTGGCTCGGAGACGCGTACCACCCCTGGCGCCCCATCGTGGAGGGGTTGAGCTGGGTCGCCGGCATCGGTGCGTTGGCCGTCGCTGTATGGGCGCTGCCAGTCTCGCCACTGCGAGCGCAAAGCGAGTCCGACTCCGCCCAGCGCAGTTCCCGGACTCGGTTCAAGGGAGCGAAGATGTCGAAGAACGGCCCTTTCCTTCTGGTCAACAGGGCGTGCGGGTTCGCCCTCGACACCCCCATCGGCACTGAGCCCGGAGGTGACGTAACCGTGTGGTCACCGCATGGCCAACCGCATCAACTCTGGCGACTGGAAGCCACCGGCGAAAAGAACGAGGTGCTGATCGTGTCCGTAGCCAACGGGCTCGTCCTCGACGCCACATTCGAAGTTTCCGGCGACATTCATCCGGTGATGTCGGAAACCACCGAAGAACCACGGCAGCGTTGGCGTTTCGAAGATAGCCCGGACGGCAACGGTTACCTGATCCAATCCGTGCACAGCTGCCGCTACCTCACCATCGGCCACGACGCCGTACGAGGATGGAGTCCGTGGTTCGAGGACCGCCATTCGCGCAGCTCACAGCAATGGATGCTGTTGCGGCCCCAAGGCCGCATGGCGGAAGCTCGTTGAGCCCTTGCTTGCCCCGGACCGTCAACGTCCGGCGCCCCCGCGACGGGTCGCCATCGGTCACCGGATGACGACTGAGGCACACACGAGCCGGTAGCTGCCACGGCCGCGTCCGCTCAGGCCGCCGATCGGTCGTTCACCACGCAGGTTCGTGCCAACGAGCGGATCACTGCCCGGCACGATTCCGGCGTCCGAGAGTTCGCCGCACCTGTAACCGATGAGCGGGTGGCAGTGATACCCAGACAGCAACAGTGACGGCGGAAGGCACCACATGGACGACACCGAATTCACCACGGACCAGGTCGACAGAGCAATCGACGGGTCTGCCCAGGGTCTAGTTGACACCTCACCTATGAGGCTTCGGCCTCACCTGGAAGGATGTCACCGTGCCCAAGCCTTATCCCCGTGAGTTCCGTGACGACGTGATCGCGGTGGCCCGCCGTGGCGAGGCCCCGTTGAAGCAGATCGCGAAAGATTTCGGGATCTCCGAATCGTGCCTGGCCAACTGGCTACGCGCTGCCGACGTCGAGGACGGCACCCGGCCCGGCGTGACCCGGGGGGCTGGCGCGCTGGCGAAGGGAAGCTGACGGCATCCGGTGGCCGGGCCGCGTCGCCGGCCCGGCCACCGGTATCGTTCCGGTAGTGCAAGACGACAGCGCCCGGAGCGTTCGTGTGGCGAAGACAGTGGTCATGACCCTGGGATTCGTCCTGATCGCGCTGGGAATCGCCGCCACCGGCGCGCTTCTCCTCCTCCTTGCCCTCTCGCGCGGCGGCCGAGACTGGGCCAGCTCCGGGACGACGTTCACCTTGTTCGCCCTCGCCGCGGGTTGGACGATATTGGCCGGCGGCTTCGCCGTCTGGTCGTCGCGGCGGACGCGCAGCCGAACGATCTGGCTCGCCGGCCTGCCCTGCGTCGCGCTCGGTGCGGTGCCCACCGCTATCGTGGCGGTGGATCTTCTCTTCCTCCTCCCCCGCTAGGACTGGAGAGGCCAAGGGTTCGAGTCCCCCTCGGCTCTCTATCGCAACGAGCCCTTCGTTTCAGCCTTCCGGGCTGGTCCGGGTGAGGTTTCCGCATCTCGGATTCGTTGACGATCTCCGAGCAGTGTCGCGGGTGCTACGTCGCACTGATGTGGAGCGTCTCGCGCCGCGAAGGCCTTGCTGCGCTGGTCGCCCAGATCGGTGACCCAACCACTACGACTTGGCAACCCGCGGTCGAAGCGGTTGCTCACCACGTGCGCGGTCACGGATCCGACGCCAGCGCACGCCCGTGGTCACGACGCCTGCCGAAATGGACGACGTCGTCGTTGCCGGCCGGCGCAGCAACGACTGCGCCGCTTCCTCGTGCGCTTCGCTTCCGCCTAAACTCACCGGCCACTTGAACCAGAGTCTGGCGGACCCCGCCCCCCAGTCTTGGTAGCCGCTGAGCAGGTGAAAACCCCCTGCCACAACCGCACTCAACAACACACAGTTGCCAACAACGGCACCGAAGCGCATCATCTGACTGGGCGATTCTCTATCGTCGCAGGCCAGGGCCATGATCGGCCCTCACTGGCAGTGAGGGGGTCAGGGGTTCGAGTCCCCTTAGCTCCACATCGTAAGGAACCCTTCGTTTCAGCCTTCTTGGCTGGCCGGAGGGGTTTTCTGCATTCCGAGTTCGATCTTCGGTGATCGGCTTGCGGCGTGATCTTGTGCTCCCGGTGGGGCAGAACTGGAGCACCGGCGCAGCGGCGGTGCGGTGTTCCCGCCGCTCCCCGGCTCGGCCGGCGGGCGACCCCCAGTGGCGCAGAGGGGGACAACTGGCACCATCCGCTGTCCACGTTGTTTCGCCGACCTAGGACCGAGCCGCTTGTGAAGCGGTGCTCCATCAGCGTGAGGTGAAGTGCGGCGGGGTGGTTTCGCGGCACTGTGACGGCACGCCGGGCCGCCTGGACGCAGGCCTTCTCGTCGATCTGCCAGCGCGCGTGAAGCTGCAGCTCGGTGAAAGCCTCCATTTCCCAGAACGCGGTATCTCATGGGACGCGGAGCATCTGCCCGCGCCGCGCTGCCTGACGGCTTTCGATGAGCCGAGAGTGCTTGGATGCGGCAAGATCGTTGCGTCGGGGTCGGTTGCGCCTACTGCCGGCCTTCCAAAGCTGGTTCCGATCCCGTCGTGGCTTGACAATCACACGGGGCATGCCCAGAGGCCCCCGACCGGCATGGGATGTTCGCATGGCTAGCCTGAGCACATGATCATCCTCGTGCCGTATCACCAGGATAAACGGTTGCCTGACAGCAGCATCCCTCTGCCTGGGTCAGCGGTCGTCGAGACCGTTGACGTCACCTTGCCCGAAGGGGATATCTGGACGCGTCTGGTGGCCTTGTTCGACCTTGTGGCAGATAGGGTGGCTGACCGGCTCGAGGCCCAGGAAGCCATGGTGCCGGTGGTGGTGTCCGGGGACTGCCTGGTCACGAACGCCACGATCACGGGTGCGCAACGCGCGGGCCTCGACCCCTCGGTGGTCTGGTTCGACGCACACGGCGACGTGCACACCCTGCGCAGCTCGACCTCGGGCTACCTCGGTGGCATGGCGCTGCGGCTGGTGATGGGCGCGCACGAGGAACGGCTCGCCGCGCCGTTGGGGCTGCGTCCCCTGACCGAACGCCAGGCCGTGCTGGTTGATGCGCGCGATCTCGACCCTGCTGAGGTCGACTATCTCTCCGGCAGCGACCTCCGGCGCCACCGGGTCGAGGAACTCCAGGTTGCGATGGTGCCGGACGGGCCGCTCGTGCTGCACATCGACGTGGACGTGATCAGCACCGACGAACTGCCGGGAATGCGGTTTCCCGCCCCGAACGGCCCCACGCAGCGAGCCGTGCTCGACGCCGCCCGCCGCGTAATGGCCACCGGCCGTGTTGTCGCTGTCGACATCGCTTGCCCCTGGCACCCGGCCCGTGACGAGCAGGACACCAACACCCGAGCACGCCTGCTCACCGAACTCCTCGCCGCCGCCCTGGACGGCTCCTGAGGTCCATTCGACGAACATGTGGTCGAGGGCGTTCTTCAGCACTCCGGGCACTTCTAGGCTGATGGGACCGTCGTATCCGTCGACACCATCGGATGAAGTTGCGACGCACCTCGTCAGTCCCTCTGAACCGCAGCGGGGGGACGGCGTCGTAGTAGACATTCCGGACGAGTAGTGCCCCATCAGGCGATCGATGTCCTTGGACTGCTGGGCGGCGCGGCGGGTTTCGAAGAATTCTTCACCTTCGGAATTGTCGGTGATCATCGTTTGATTCCTTTAGTTATCGCGTTGCCGAATGGGTGATTTCGGCCCGCATCCGCTCGTTCGGCGTCGCGATGTCCCATACCCGGACCGTGCCCTGCGCGTCGCGGTAGGCGCCGGTGCCGCCGGTGATGGCCATGTCGAGCGGGCTCTCGCCGGTGGCCCAGAGCGCTTGCATGGTCAGCGACCCCTGCTCGAGCCTGCCCGTGAGCACGCACTGGGCGGTGACCTTGGCGCCGTCGACCTGGACGACCTGGCACGAACCCCCGCCTTGCCCGACCCGGTGACCGTCCTTGAGCAGCCAGCCGGAATACACGTAGAGGTCACCCACACTGGTGCCGGCCGGCGGCAGGTCGGGGGCCGCGTACTGGTCGTTCTCGACCGCGAGTTCCAGGATCTCGGGTTGCCCCGGCCGGTTCGCCGGGCCGGTCTCCGCCGCGCGAGCGCTGAGCCCGCCCCCGGCCAGCAGCGACCCCGCAGCGGCCACGACGATGGTTTTCCTCAGCGTAGTCATCCGATACATGATCTTCTTCCTCGTTCCCGGATTCGTCCGACACCGAGAAAGTTATGACGCCGAAGATATTTTGACCAAGACCAATATCGCTATGACGTTATAACCGTGGGGGTATGCGGCCCGCCGGACATCCAGTCCCAGCCGGTGATCGTGTCGCGCAGCCCGCGGGCGGCGGCCGAGAGGTGGTTGCCGGCGCCCCAGTACATAGTGAGCGTGCGGCGGCAGTCCGGGGCGTCGACGGCGATCCAGGCGGCCGAGGTGCTGGGGATCGAGCGTTTGGCGAGGTCGGGAACGAGGCCGACGCCGAGGCCCGCCTTGATGAGTTCCGCGATGGCGCTCAGCTCGTCGCCCTCGCAGACGATCTTCGGGGTGAGGCCGCGCGCCGCGAAGAGCCGATCGAGCAGCCTGCGATGCCAGTGCCCCTTGCCGGCGGCGATGAAGGGTTCGTCGGCGAGTTCTTCGATCGTCACCGAGCTTCGGCCCGCCAGCGGGTGATCGAGCGGAGTGGCCAGCCACATGGCCTCGTCCAGCAGCGGGACGGCGTCCAGCCCGTCGGCCTGGATCGGCTGGGAGGCGACGCAGAGGTCGACGTCGTGGGCCAGGAGGCGGCGGGCCATCTCCGCGGCGGGTGTCTGGCGAAGTTCGACTTCCACGCCAGGATGAGCCTGCTTGAAGGCCGTGAGCGGCCCGATGAAGGTGAGGAAGGTTTCCGAGGCCAGTCGCACGGTGCCGACGCTCCCGCCGGCGGCCTCGGCGACGGCCCGCCGGCCTGCTTCGAGTTCGCCGAGCGCGCGTTGGACGTAGTCGCGGAAGAGTTTTCCGGCGTCGTTCAGCCGGAGCCGCCCGGCCCGATCGAACAGCGGCGTGCGGAGTTCGCTCTCCAGACGGGCGATGGTGCGGCTCAGCGACGGCTGGGCGACGCGCAGCTCGTCGGCCGCATGGCTGAGGTGTTCCAGTCGCGCCACCACGAGGAACTGCCTGAGCGAGTTCAGGTCCAATGCACGCCGTACCTTTCCGAACATAACCGCATGGTCGTCTCGATATCGCGCGTCTGCCGGATCTTGTTGCCACGCAACGCTTACCCAAGGCGGCGGACACACTCAGCGGCGGCCGCCGGTGGGCGCGGCCCGGCCCGTTCGGCGACTCCGGCCACGGTCGTCGCACCGAGGGTGAAGGCCGCGTAGGCGGCGCGCCGGTCGTTCTGGGCGAGTGCGCCTGCCAGATCGCGGCAGGAGCGCTGATGGTCTTGACCATCTTGCTGCCCGGCGCGGTGGCACCGCCTACCGCGCGGCAGTCGGGACTTCGGAGCACGGGTCGATCGGTGTGAGCACGCCGAGGCGGTCCTCCACCTCCTCGGCAGCGGCCAGGCACAGGTCCTCCCGGAACGCGCGCCCGATGATCTGCACGCCGGACGGCAGTCCGTCGGTCACCCCGGTCGGTACGGCGACCCCGGGCACGCCCACGAAGCTGGTCACCGTGCACAGCCGCATGCCCGCGCCGACCCGTTCCCGCCCCGCTCTGTCGCGTGACTCCAGCCCCGGCTCGACAGGCGGCTCGGTGAACACCGGTCCGAGCAGCAGCGGGTACTCGTCGAGAAACTCCGCCCAGGAACGGCGGATGCCCAGCCAGACTCCCATCAGCTTCATGAACTCCGCGGTGGTCGCGGGCGGAAACTTCTCCATCGCCATCTCGATGTAGCGGTCTCCGCCCTCGCCGAGCAGTGTTCGCACCACTGGCCAGGTCTCGGCGAACTCGGTCACCGTGATCCGGCCGTACGCCTCGAGGGCCTCGTCCAGCCGTGGCACGTCCGCCACCTCCCGCACGTCGTACCCGGCGTCCCGCAGCGCGTCGGCCGCGGCCGCGACGGCCCCGCGGACCGTGGGGTGGACGCCGTGGCCGCCCGGGTCGGCAACGACTGCGACCTTCATCCGCCCCGGCAGCGGCTCGCCGTGGACGGGTACCGGTACGGCCCGCGGGTCCCGCGGGTCGGTCCCGGCCAGCACCTCGTATGCCAGTCGCAGGTCGGCGACCCTGCGGGCCAGAGGCCCGTCGGTGACCAGCAGCTGTGAGGCCGGTCCGGGGTCGTCCGGGCCGAGGACCCGGTGGTCAGCGGGGAACCGCCCGGCGGTCGGCTTCAGCCCGGCCACACCGCAGAACGAGGCCGGGATCCGTACGGATCCACCGGAGTCGTTGCCGAGTCCGAGCGCGGCCATGCCGGTGGCCACGGCCACCCCGTCACCGCCGCTGCTGCCCCCTGGGGTCCGGCTTGGGTCCCATGGGTTGACGGTGTCGCCGAACAACTCGCTGCGAGAGTGCATCCCCGCCAAGATCAGAGTGGGCATGTTGCTGTGACCGATGGGGATGGCTCCGGCCGCCCGGAGCCGAGCCACCGGCAGCGCGTCCGCAGGGGCCACCAGGTCGCGGAAGCGCGCCGTTCCGAATGTGGTCGGCACGCCTTCGACAGCGGTGGACTCCTTCACCGTGAACGGCACCCCGGCCAGAGGCCCGAGCTCTTCGCCTGAGGCCCGCCGCCGGTCCGCCTGGGCGGCAGCCTCGCGGGCCCGTTCGGCCAGCAGTTGGGTGACAGCGTTGACCTGGGGATTGACCTCGGTGATGCGTTCCAGGTGGCTGTCGACCAGTTCGACCGCCGATATCTCTCCGCCTCGGACCGCCTTTGCCTGGGCGGCGGCCGGCAGCTTCCACAGGGCGTCCTGCATGATCCTTGCGCTCCCCGTCCCACATGTTGCCGTGCTTGTGTCGAAACCATACCCCCGAATCGATACGATCGTATCGGAATAAAGGAGGTGACCGAGCATGCCCAAACAGGTGGACTACGAAGGCCGACGCCGCCGGATCGCCGAGGCCGTCTGCCTCCTCGCCGACGAACACGGACCGGAGGGAGTGACCATGCGCGACGTCGCCGCCCGCGCACAGGTCTCCCTGGGCGCCGTTCAGCGCTGCTTCCGCAGCAAGGAGGAGATGCTCCTGTTCGCCGTCGACTACGTCGGGGAGCGCATCGTCGAACGCGTGCGGGCCCGGCTGGCCCGAAGCCCGGCCCAGTCGGCCGCCACCGCCCTGGGCCACACGGTCACCGAGATCGCCCTGCTCGGCGAAGAACACCGCGCTGAAGCACGGATCTGGCTCGCGTTCGTCGCCCAGGCCGCCGTCAGTGAGCCGCTCGCCGGCCCGCTGAGAACCAGCTACGCGGCCCTCCAGGACCTCCTCGCCCGCCTCGTCACGGAGGCCGGCGAGAGCGTCTCAGCCAACGAAAGCGCTGCGCCGCCCGACCCGCAGCGCGAGGCTCGCACCCTGCTCGCCCTCGCCGACGGCCTCACCAGCCACGTGCTCATAGGCCACCTGACCGCGGAGGAGGCCGAGGATGTCCTGCACGCGCATCTGGCCGGCCTCTCCGAACGCCTCCACCCCACCCGCTCCCGAGAGGCCGTCCGGCACTCATGACGCTGATCGCGTGGCCCGTGCCGGGTCGACTGCGGCGGCCTCCCGGCCGCGGCATGCCCGGCCCGGGGTGCGGTGATGGCCGTTCTTATCGATCATGACCTTTCTGATCGCGGTGCCGACCGGAATCAAGTTCTTCAACTGGATCGGCAGCCGGATGCTCGACGAAGGCCTGGCGAAGTGCCCCCTTCGAGGTCGCCGCCAGTGCCACCCAGCCCGGCGAGCAAGGCGAAACCGACGACCCCCGCGGCCGGCGAAGGAACCACGATGACCGAACTGCCGCACGGCGCCGAGCCCGCTCCCGGCGACCCCGCGGCCGCACCGTCGTCCGGCGACGCCACCGCAGGCTCACCCGTCAGCGAAGCGACGGCGGCGGTGATCACGCACCCGCGGTTACGCGGGGACGACCCGGGTACTCCGCCGCTCGCCCCGGGTTCCCGCCCACCGACTTGCCGGAGGAGGCGCCGTGCGTGCCATGGTGTATCGCGGACCGTACAAGATCCGTGTCGAAGAAAAGGACGTTCCGCCGATCGAACACCCCGGCGACGCCATCGTCCGGGTCACGACGGCCGCGATCTGCGGCTCGGATCTGCATCTCTACCACGGGATGATGCCGGACACGCGGGTCGGCATGACCTTCGGCCACGAGTTCATCGGCGTCGTGGAAGAAGTGGGCTCCGGCGTGCGGAACCTCAACCGCGGCGACCGCGTCATGGTGCCGTTCAACGTCTACTGCGGGACGTGCTGGTTCTGCGCCCGCGGCCTGTTTTCCAACTGCCACAACGTCAACCCCAACGCGACCGCCGTCGGCGGCATCTACGGCTACTCCCACACCTGCGGCGGCTACGACGGCGGGCAGGCGGAATACGTCCGGGTCCCCTTCGCCGACGTCGGCCCGGCCGTGATCCCGGACTGGCTGGATGACGAAGACGCCGTCCTGCTCACCGACGCGCTGGCCACCGGCTACTTCGGCGCGCAGCTGGGGGAGATCGTCGAGGGTGACGTCGTCGTGGTCTTCGGGGCCGGTCCGGTCGGGCTGTTCGCCGCGAAGTCGGCCTGGCTGATGGGCGCGGGGCGGGTGATCGTGATCGACCACCTCGAGTACCGGCTGGAGAAGGCGCGGACCTTCGCCCACGCGGAGACGTACAACTTCGCCGAATACGACGACATCGTGGTGCACCTCAAGAAGATCACCGACCACCTTGGGGCCGACGTCGCGATCGACGCGGTCGGCGCCGAGGCCGACGGCAACTTCACCCAGCACGTCACCTCGGCGAAGCTGAAGCTGCAGGGCGGCTCGCCGGTCGCGCTCAACTGGGCCATCGACGGCGTCCGCAAGGGCGGCACGGTTTCGGTGATGGGTGCCTACGGCCCGATGTTCAGCGCGGTCAAATTCGGCGACGCACTCAACAAGGGCCTCACCCTGCGGATGAACCAGTGTCCGGTCAAACGGCAATGGCCCCGGCTGTTCGAGCACGTCCGCAACGGCTACCTCAAGCCCAGCGACATCGTCACCCACCGGATCCCGCTCGAGCACATCGCCGAGGGCTACCACATCTTCTCCGCCAAGCTGGACGGCTGCATCAAGCCGCTCATCGTCGTCTGAGGAAGGCATCGACCATGACGTACACATCGGAGCGGCCGCCGATCGCCGAATCGAGCGACGCGCTGCGCGCCCGGATCCCCGGCTGGGGCGCGGACCTCGACCCGAAGGACCGGCCGTCGGTGCCGAAGCTGCAGTGGCAGGAGGACCGCTCGGGCGCCCACTGGGAGTTTCCCGAACGGCAGCCGGAGAACTGGCCGCGGGAACGCTCCATCGAGCACAAGTTCCTGACGCCGGTCTTCGGGACGTCGTGCCCGCCGCGCGGTCTTTCCGGGGCGCTGCGGAAGTTTTCCTACCGCAAGTACAGCGAAGGCCGCGCGGCGCATTGGCTCCTGCTGCTGGCCGCCGACCGGGTGGACGCGTGGGAGAGCCACCTGCGCTCGTTCGCCACGCTGCGCCCGGACAACCCGGTCACCGAGACCGGCGTGCTGAGCGAGTTCCGCCGGCACGGGATCTCCTCGCGGCTCGGGAAGAACCGCGCCGACGTCAAGCACCAGCTGCTCGACCCGATCATCGTGGCGGGTCCGTGGGTGCTGGCCGGCGGCCTCGCCGTCTCGGCCGTCCGGAAGCTGGTCCGCCGCCGGGCATGACGGAGTGCGCCCCGGCCGTCGGCCGCCATCGACCCGCCGGGGTCGTCGGGCAAGCCGTCGCCGGAATCGGCGGTTGTCGGGGACGGCCCCGGGTATGCGCTGCCGACGGTCGCCGACCAGCGCGGAGGAACCATGAGCCCGACCCACCTGCCCGCACCCACCCGTGGGCCCGGGCGCGCCGCCGGGGTCGCCGACGACGCCGACCGGCGGCCGCACGCCGCGGGCGGCCTGCGCCGCCAGTTCAACAAGGTCTTCCCGACGCACTGGTCGTTCCTGCTCGGCGAGGTCGCGCTCTACGGCTTCCTGGTCCTGCTGCTCAGCGGCGTCTACCTGACCCTGTTCTTCGACCCCTCGATGCAGGAGGTCACCTACCAAGGTGTTTACGCCGACCTGCGGGGCGTCCCGATGTCGCGGGCCGTGGATCGAACGCCGGCTGTCCGGCGACACCGCCCACCACAACCTCGTCCAGCGCCCCCGCGACGTCCCGGTCCGGACCGGCATCGGCATGATGGCGCTCGCGCTGTACGGTGCCGCCGGGCACGCCGTGCCCGGCAGCCTCCTGCGGCCCGACCCGCCCGAGGAGACCGCCGCCCTCGAAGCGGCCGCCCGCCGCGGCGACGTGCGCCACGGCCTCGGCGGCGAACCGCAAGACGGAAAGGCGCGGCCGTGAGCCCGGGCGGCACGGCGGTACCGTCCCGCCGGCAGATCGACGTCCTGGTCTACGAGGAAACCAGCTCTTACCCGGTGCTGTTGCCGTTGGCGGCTCCGTCGTGACGCCCGGGACGAACCCAAACACGCCGACCAGCACGAACACGACCGAGACGACCGGCGGCTCAGCGCGGTCCCCAGGCCGCGTCGATGTGAAAGGACGACCGATGTCCGAGGTTCCCGGCGGCGACTCCCTGATGTTCGTCGGGACCGCCACCACCGTGCTCCGTCTGGGCCCGTTCACGTTCCTGACCGACCCCAACTTCCTCCACCGCGGCCAATGGTCCTACTTCGGCCAGGGCCTGTTCTCCCGCCGCCGCACCGAACCCGCGCTGCAACCGGCTGAGCTGCCGCCGCTGACCGCCGTGCTGCTCTCCCACCTGCACGGCGACCACTTCGACCGGATCGCCTCCCGCGAACTGCCCCGGGACGTCCCGATCCTCACCACGAAGCACGCCGCGACCCGGCTGCAGCGCCGCGGCTTCCACGCCCCGCTCCCGCTGGCGACCTGGATGAGCGAGACCTTCACCGACGGCGACGCCGAGGTCACGATCACGGCCGTGCCCGCCCGCCACGCCCCCGGGCTCGTGCAGCGCGTCCTCCCGCCGGTGATGGGCAGCGTCATCGACTACCGCGCCGGCCCGGACGCGGCCCCCCTGCGGATCTACATCAGCGGCGACACCGTGCTGCACGACGAGCTGCGCACCATCCGCGAGCACTTCCCCGGCCTCGACCTCGCCGTGGTCCACCTGGGCGGCACCCGGGCCTTCGGCGTCCTGGTGACCCTCGACCGCCGCGGCGGCGTCGACCTGCTGAACCTCCTCGAACCACACCGCGCGGTCCCGGTCCACTTCGACGACTACGGCCTGTTCCACTCCCCCGTGTCGAACTTCCTCGAAGAAGTCCGGATCCGAAAACCGGCCACCCGGGTCCACCTCCTGCAGCGCGGCGATTTCCTCCCTCTCCGACAGCCGTGACGTCAGGCCGCCGGACGCCCGGAAGATCATCCGCAGCTCCGGGAAGGACCTGTCGCGCCGGCCCGGTATCCGCGTCGGCGGGCGGCGGCGCGGCCCCGGGCGGTGTACCAGCAAAGCGCGACGACCAGGGCGAGGCCGAGTTCGACCACGTCCCCGCCGTAGTACATGAGCTGGGCGCCGCCCTGGCGGTCGGTGACCGCGAGGGCCGCACCCGGCGGCGGAGCGGTGTACAGCGTCTTGGCCAGCACGGCGTGCGCGGCCGCGGCGCCCACCAGCGCGGCGGCCCTCGGGACGAGACCGACCCGGTGGCGCAGCGGGTCGAGCCGGCACACCGACGTCGTGAACAGCACGCCGGTCAGGACGACGTGTGCGTGGACGAGCACGGCCAGCCCGGGGTCGCGGCCGGCCGCGGCGAACATACCGGTCCGGTAGAGCAGCCAGACGCTCCCGGCCTCGAGGACCGCCGCGATCGGCGGGTACGTCAGCCACGCTGCGGGGCGGGAGTTCAGAACCGGCTTGAGCCCGCGGCGCGCCACGGGCGGGGCGGTGCGCAGCAGGAGCGTCACCGGGCGGGCGAGCACCAGCAGGAGCGGCGCGAGCATGCCGGCCACGACGTGCTGCAGCGCGTGCCCGGTGAAGCCGGGGCCGGCCGGGAAGATCACGGCGGCAACGCCCGTGCCGAACACGACGTCCCGTACGGGGGGCCACCGGTCGCCGCGGCCGCGCAGGCGCCGGGCACCCAGCTCGTAGGTCGCGAACACCACCACGGCCAGGACCGCGGTGACCGGCCCGCCGTGCCCCGTCACGTCCGCTTCGCACGGCGCAAGAGCGCGACGCCCGCGGCCAGCAGGACCACCGCCACGACGTTCCACGTCCAGTCGTACGGCGTGAGGTCCACCGCGTAGCGGATCCGGTGCAGGCCGAGCAGCTTGTGCTGGACCGTGCCGTCGTACAGCTGGAACGCCCCGGCCCCGGTCAGCACACCGCCGGTGAGGGCCCGGCCGGACAGGCGGTCGCCGCGCCGGAGGTCGGCCACCAGCACGAGACCGAACACGAGCGCGAACCAGCCGAACGCGTGGAACAGCCCGTCGGAGACGAGCCCGGCGTCGGTGGTCGAGCGGTCGTAGAAGTGGTGCCAGTGCAGCAGCTGGTGGAACACCGTTTCGTCGACGAACGCGGCGACGCCCACCCCGGCGAGCACCCCCGCCCACGCCGAACGCGCCTTCCGCACGCCGGTCTCCGGCACGACCACCACCTCCGCGAGCGGGCTACCCCCGTTCCGGCCGGACACGCGTGCCGTTTATGCCGGTAGCGCCCGGGTAGCCCGCCCCTCTACGAAGCCGAGGGCACCGGAAGTGCCTCGCCCGCAAGGAGGTCGAGATGACACAGGGATCCGGCGGCCAGTCGCCGCCGTCGACGACGGAGACCGCCAAGGACGAAGCCCGCGAGGTCGCCACCACGGCCGCCGACCGCGGCGGCGACGTCGCGCAAACCGCTGCCCAGGAGGCGAAGCACGTCGCGCAGCACGCCCAGCGGGAAGCGCGCGACCTGCTGCGCGAAGGTCGCGAACAACTGCAGTCCCAGGCGCGGGACGGCCAGCGGAAGGCGGCCGAGAGCCTCCACCAGCTGGCGGGCGAGCTGGACCGGATGGCCGGGCAGACCGACTCGCCCGGGATCGCCGCCGACGTCGCGCGGCAGGTGTCGGACCGGACGCGGTCCGTCGCGGACTGGCTGGAGCACCGCGAACCGGGCGACCTGCTCGACGAGGTGCGCCGCTTCGCCCGCCGCCGTCCCGGGACGTTCCTGGTGGGCGCGGCGGTCGCCGGTGCCCTCGTCGGCCGGCTCACCCGGGGTGTCGTCGCCCAGCAGCAAGAGAACTCCGGTGGTGCGTCGGACAGCCGGGCGACCGCGGCCACCCCGCCGCCGAACCCCGGACCGGCCGGAGCTCCGCCGGTGCCCCCGGCTCCCGGCCCGGACGGCACCGGGTACCCGCCGCCGGTCGCCCCGGGCGGGTACACCGCGCCCCAGCCGGGCGGTCCGGTCGGTCCCGACGGCCTCATCGCGCCTCGGCCCGGTTTCGGTGGGCCCGATGCGCCGCCGACCACGCCCGGCGGGTTCAGCGCGCCCCAGCCGGGCGGCCACGCGGCACCGGCACCCCTGCCGCAGCCCAGCCGGCACACCGCGCCCGGGCAGGTGCCGTGATGACCCAGCCCCCCGGTCCCGCGCCACAGGCGAGCCCGCCCGTCGACGTCGCCGACACCTCGGTCGGCGAACTCATGTCCAACGTCATGAAGGACCTCTCCGCCCTGGTGCGCCAGGAGGTCGAGCTGGCCAAGGCCGAGACGAAGGCCGAAGCGGGCAAGGCGGCCAAGGGCGCCGGCATGTTCGGCGGCGCCGGGTTCGCCGGCTACATGGTCCTGCTGTTCCTGTCGGTCGCGCTCTGGCAGGCCCTCGAGAACGTCATGGACGGGGGCTGGGCCGCGCTGATCGTGGCCGCGGTCTGGGCGATCGCCGGAGCGGTCCTGTACGCCACCGGGCGCAGCGAATTCCGCCGGATCAACCCGAAACCCGAACGCACCGTCGAGACCCTGCAGCAGGTCCCGGACGCACTGAAAGGCGAACGACCATGACCGAACCGGACCGGATCCGCCGGGAAATCGAAAGCACGCAACGAAACCTGAGCACCGACGTCAACGCGCTGACCGAGAAGGTCAGCCCCGGCCGCATCATCGAACGGCGGGTCGGCCGCGTGCGGTCGGCGTTCGGCACCGCGAAGGAGCGCGTCATGGGGACCGCGGACCACCACGCTTCGGTCGCCGGCGACAAAGTGGGCTCGGTCGCCTCGACGGCGCAGGACAAGGTGAGCTCGGCGGCCGACGCGGTGTCCGATGCCCCGCGGCAGATCCGCCGCGGCACCCAGGGCAACCCGCTGGCGGCCGGCCTGATCGCCTTCGGCGCCGGCTGGCTGGTGTCGTCCCTGCTGCCGGCGAGCGAGCCGGAACGCAGGCTGGCGAGCCAGGCGACGGACCTGGCGCGCGAACAGCTGGCTCCGGTCGCCCAGCACGCGGCGGAGGAACTCAAGGACAACCTGCGCGAGCCGGCACAGCAGGCCGTCGAGTCGGTGAAGTCCGAAGCTGCCGACCGCGCGTCGACGGTGCAGGAGGAAGCACGCTCGGCGGCCGGCGACGTCGCCGGCCGCGCCCAGGAGGCACAGCACAACGTGCGCTCGTCCTGAGCCCCGGGCACGGCGCGTTCACGGGAGAGGACGCGCCGTGCCCGGCCTCCCGGTCAATCCCGGTCGACGGCGGTGCGCGGGTCGTGTTCGCGGACCCCGGCGCCGGCAACGTTTTGCAGCCGGGCTCGTCGAACACGACCGTCACCGCGTCGCAGTTGCCGCACGGCTGCTCGAGCCGCTCACCGAAGTGGACGGGTTCGTCGTCTGATCTGCTGCAGGCGTCGAACGAGGACTGCGTCCTCGATGCCGGCGACGCCGTGCCCGGTGGTCACTGGGCCGGGTGTGCCTCGTAGCCGTCGGCGAGGTAGGTGTCCAGGCGACGGCGGCGCTCGGCGATCTGGTGTTCCTGGCGCACCAGTTCGTCGCGGACCTGGCGGACGCGCGCGACGAGTTCGGCGCAGTCGTCACGCGGGCGCGCGTCCCGGGCGCAGGGCACGATTTCCCGGATGACGTCGGACGACAGGCCGGCGTGGAACATGTCCTGCACGAACGCGACGACCTCGATCGACTCGGGGGCGTACTCGCGGTACCCGTTGGGCCGGCGCTCGCTGCGCAGCAGGCCCTGCTGTTCGTAGTAGCGCAGTGCCCGGCTGCTGACGCCGGTCGCCTTGCTCAACTCGCCGATGCGCATGCCCCAGTTCACCTTGACCTTGACACCGACGTCAAGGTTTAGCGTCGGGATCATGACCACTGCAGCGCAGATGCGCGCCAAGTTCGCCGTCGTCACCGGCGCGTCCACCGGCATCGGGGCCGCTGTCGCCGAGCGGCTGGCCGCCGCCGGCATGCACCTCGTCCTGGTCGCCCGCAGTGCCGGCAAGCTCGACGAGGCGGCCGCGCGGCTGAGCCGGCGGCACGGAGTGACCGTGCGCGCCGTTGCCCTCGATCTCGCCGCCGCCGACGCCCCGACGCGGCTCGCCAAGACGTTGGCTGGCGAAGGCATCGAGGTGGAGGTACTGGTCAACAACGCCGGTGTCAGTACGCAAGGGCCGGTGCTCGACGACGATCCGGCGCGGTTCCGGCCCCTGATCGACCTCAACGTCACCGCATTGACCGAGTTGACCACGCTCCTGATGCCCGCGATGGTCGCCCGCGGGCACGGGGCCGTCGTCAACGTCGCCAGCACCGGCGGGTACCTCCCCGCCCCCTACCTGGCGGTGTACTCGGCGACGAAGGCGTACGTCGTCTCGCTCACCCAGGCGCTGTGGGCCGAGACCCGGAGCACCGGGGTCCGGGTGGTGGTGGTCAGTCCCGGCCCCACGAAGACGCCGATGAACCCCCGCGGTACGCGCAGCGCCGAGGCTGTCGCCGCCACCGTGGTGCGTGCCCTGTCAGGCAGGGGACCGGCGGTCATCGACGGCAGGCTCAACGCGCTGACCACTCTCCTGTTCGGCCGGCTGCTGCCGACGCGCCTCACCCTCGCCGTCGCGCGGCGGGTGATGGCCGGACGCGGTGTCTGAACAGGCCGGCTTGCCGAGGACACGCCACCCGCCGGCTTGACTGCGGCGCCGCGCCCCGGGGCGGCCGCCGGCTTCGCTCACGCGGCGGAAGTACTGGGCTCCGCCTGGTGGGCGGCCGCGAAGTGGGCGGTGCCGATCGCCCCGGCGACGGCCAGGACGAACCCCGCCGCGGCCGCGGCGGTGAAGCCCTCGCGGACACGGTCGTCGAGCACCACCACGCCGACGAGCGAGGACACCGCCGTGTTGGTGGTGAACATGATGGCGGTGACCGCCGTCGCCCGGCCGCGTTGCAGGGACATCGCGAACGCCACCGCCCCGACCAGCCCGTTGGCGATCATCGCCCACAGCGCCGGTTCGAGGGCGAGGTGCCAGACGGGCCCGGACGCGTCGAGGGTCCGCGCCGCGATCCCGACGGTGCTGAACCCCAGCCCGGCGCAGAACCCCAGCACGATCGGCGACCAGCGGCCGTCCCGGCGCTGGGCGGTGAACGCGATCGCCGCGATCACCACCGCGACGCCCACCAGGAGCAGTTTCCACCCGGGCGGCAACTGGCGCGCGGGACCCGGATCCGCGGACAGGCCGAGCAGGACCAGGCCGGTCGCCCCCACCCCCAGCGCGGCCCACCCGGCGCCGGCCAGCCGGACGCCGAGGATCGCGGAGATCGTCGCGGTCACGCCGACGCTGAACGCGAGCACCGACTGGACCAGGAACAGCGGGAGGCGGTGCAGGGCGGCGGCGGCGAAGACGAACCCGAGCAGATCGACCCCCACCCCGAGGAAGTAGAGCGGCTGACGGCGCAGCGCGATCAGGTCCTGAGGCGAGCCGCCGAAAGCGCCGGCCCGCCGGACCCCGGCCGATTCCAGGATGGAACCGCTACCCGAGGCGACGGCGGCCAGCACGGCGAGGACGTATCCGAGGAGCACCGCCCGAGTGTGCCAGCCCGGCCCCGGCCGACCGCGCCGGTGGCCGGATCCGCTCCGCGAACACCTGCCCGGAACGCCACCGCAGCTGTTGTTCGGCGGGGTCCGGGCCGGCCGGCAGGCCTTGCCCGGGCGTTCGCGGGCTTCCTTCGTCGCTTGCCGGGTGGTCGTGCCACCAGAGCAAGGGCGCGCCGGGCGGCCGCGATGATCTCGATCAGCATTTCGGTGTCGAGATCGTCCATGCCGGGCTCGCACATCGAAGCGCCCGAGCGGGTGGCCACGCGGCCGTGTTGCCCGGCAACGTTGCTCCGTGCGCTCGGAGTGCTTGGACCGGTTCAAGCGAGCAGACTGGTGCGATGGTTTCACTCCCGGGCGAAGTGCTCTACGGGCCGGAGCAGGCGGCTTCGCCGGTCGTCGCGCTGGTCGCGTCCGCGGGCGGGCTCGGGGCCATCGCTTCCGTGCTGAGCACACTGCCCGCCGGTTTCGGGTTCGCCGTGGTGGTCGGCCAGCACCTGGGCGGGCACGGCGGGATGCTGGCCGACATCCTGCGCCGCCGGCTGCCGCTGCCGGTCGAATGGGCCGCCGACGGTGAGCCGCTGCTGCCGGGCACCGTGACCGTGTGCCCGGCGCGGACGTTGATGGAGCTGCTGCCGGACGGAACGGTGTCGCTGGCTCCGGCCACCGGCCCGGGATCCGGCGGCGTGCTCGACGCCTTGCTGGCCTCCCTCGCCGGCTCGGTCGGCGAGCGCGCGGTGGGCGTGGTGCTGTCGGGCATGGGCCAGGACGGCCTCGCGGGCGCCCAGGCGATCAGGCGGGCCGGCGGCACCGTCATCGCGCAGAGCGCGCAGTCCGCCGAGCACTCGTCGATGCCGCTGGCCGTGACCGAAGCGGGCGTGGCGAACCTGGTGCTGGACCTGCCCGAGATCGGGCCGGTGCTGTGGGACGTCGCGCAGGGCGGCCCGCTGCCCCGGGGCGCCGGGGATCGTCCCGACGCCGGCTTCGTGTTCGCCGGGACCGGCGAAGTCGCCACGCTGGGGCGGCAGGTCGACTGGAACCAGACGCCGCTCGGGCCGGTCCGGCAGTGGCCGGCCCAGCTGGTCACCCTGGTGCGCACGGTGCTCGACAGCCCGGTGGGCATGTGCCTGCTGTGGGGCCCGGACCTGCTGCAGTTCTACAACGACGCCTACCGGCTGCTGATGGGGGCCAAGCACCCCGCCGGCCTCGGCCGGCCCAACCGCGAGTGCTGGCCGGAGGTGTGGCACCTCAACGAACCCCGTTACCGGCTGGCACTGGCCGGAGAGTCCGTCTCCTTCACGGACGCGCTCTACCCGATCACCCGGCACGGCGACACCGAGAACGCCTGGTTCGACCTGACCTTCAGCCCCCTGCGCGACGACGGCCCGGCACCGGCGGGCGTACTGGTCACGGCCATCGAGACGACGCACGAAGTGCTGGCCCGCCGCCGGCTCGACCTGCTGAGCACCCTGGCCGGGCACACCAGGAAAGCGGCGTCCGGGCGCACGGCGCTCGCAACCTTCGTCGGCGCGCTCGGCGACGACGCCCCCGACATCCCCTTCGCCGCCGGCTACCTCACCGACCCGGCGCGGCAGCGGGCGGAACTCGTGGCCACCGTGGGCACCCCGGCCGGTGGGCCGCTGGCGCCACACACCGCGTCGCTCTCCTGGCGGCGGCCGAAGTGGCCGCTGGCCGAGCTGGTGGCGGTCGGCGGGCCCGTCCTCGCCACGGACCTGGCGCACGCCTTCCGCGGGGTGACCGTCGGCGCGGACAACGAAGAACCCGGGTCCGCGATGCTCTTCCCGCTCGGCGAAACCCCCGCCCGCGCGCCCGCCGGGGTGCTGATCCTCGGCGTGAGCCCGCGGCTGCCCCTGGACGAGACCTACCGGCACTTCCTCGGCCTGGTCGCCGCCCAGGCCACCGCCGCGCTCACCGACGCGGTGCACCGCCGCCGCCAGAGCGACCGGATCGACCAGCTCGCCGAGCTGGACCGCACCAAAACCCAGCTCCTCTCCACCGTCAGCCACGAACTGCGCACGCCGCTCACCCTGCTGCTCGCCCCGCTCGACGACCTCGCCGCGCCCGTGTCCGGCTTGCCCCTCCACCTCCGTGGACAAGTCGACATCGCCGTCCGCAACGCCCGCCGGCTGCTCGGGATGGTCGAAACCCTGCTCGACTTCTCGCAGATCGAAGCGGGCCGCCTGCGAGCCCGGTCCGAACCCACCGACCTCGCCCGGGCCACCGAAGACATCGCCAGCACCTTCCGCGGCGCGACCGACCACGCCGGGATCACCCTGCGGGTCGACTGCCCCGCACTGAGCGCGCCGGTTCCGGTCGACCCGGAGATGTGGGAGAAGATCGTCGCCAACCTGCTGTCGAACGCCGTGAAGTTCACCTTCGCCGGCACGATCACCGTCACCTTGCGCGAGCTGCCCCAGCACATCCAGCTCACCGTGCGCGACACCGGTGTCGGCATCCCGGAAGACGAGCTGGCCAAGGTGTTCACCCGCTTCCACCGCGCCCCCGCCACCCGGTCGCGCACCCAGGACGGCGCCGGCATCGGCCTGGCGCTGGTCCAGGAGCTCACCCGGCTCCTGCACGGCCGGGTGAACGTCCGCAGCACCGTGGGCGAGGGCACCGAATTCACCGTGTGGATCCCGCGCAGGCAGGCCCGGAGCGCCGGGAAACCCGGGCCCGAACGCATCCACCGCGCCGCCGCGGTCGCCCTCGCGGAGGCCGCGGAGCACTGGGACACCCACACCGACGACTCGACGGACCCGCCGCGAACGGACCGCGCCCGGCTGGTCGACGACAACCGCGACATGCGGGACTACCTCACCCGGCTCCTGTCGCCGAACTGGCACGTCCACGCCGTCGGCGACGCGCGGCGAACGCTCGAATCGGCCCGCCGGGACCCGCCCGACCTGATCGTCGCCGACGTCATGATGCCGGAGATGGACGGGCTGGAACTGGCCCGCCGCCTGCGGGCCGAGCCCGGGCTGCGGGAGGTGCCGCTGATCATGCTCAGCGCCCGCGCCGGCGAGGAAGCCACCGTCGAGGGCCTCACCGCCGGCGCCGACGACTACCTGGTCAAGCCGTTCGCGCCCAGCGAGCTCGTCGCCCGCATCGCCGCCCAGCTCGAACGCCGCCGCGTCCGGGAAATCGGCGACCGCCGGTTCCGCGCCCTCGTCGCCGCCGCCTTCGACGCGGTCTACCGGATGAACCCCGACTGGAGCGAAATGCGCGGGCTCGACGGCCGCGGGTTCATCGCCGACACGACTGCCCCCAGCCACTCCTGGCTCGACAGCTACATCGCCCCGCACGACCAGCCCGGCGTGCTCGCCGCGATCGACGAGGCCGTGCGCACGAAGAGCGTGTTCGACGCCGTCCACCGCGTCCGCCGCGCCGACGGCACCCTCGCCTGGACCCATTCCCGGGCGGTTCCCCTCTGCGACGACACCGGCGAGATCGTCGAATGGGTCGGCACCGCCACCGAAGTCCCCGGTCCTGCCGCTCAACGCTGAGGAGCACCATGCGCGACGAAACCGAGGACCGCGCCGCCCACCTCGCCCAGGCCGCGGCCAACGCGGAGAGCATGGAGGAGCTGGCGGGCCGGCTGGTGGCGACGGCCGAACGCGCGTACGCCGACGCGGAAGCCGCCCAACAGCGCGCCGTACTGCTCCAATCCCAGACGCGGGCACGGCTGCGTTCCAGCGCACCCCGCAGTGAGCACCTCCGCGCCCGCGGCCATGCGGACCGTCGAGGGCAGCCGGACCCGCAGCAGCTCCGAGAAGGGGGTTCCTGACTCCGTCAGTGCGGGAGCGTCGACGTCAGATTGCCCTTGGGGCGAGAAGAACCTTCGCGCGCAGGGCTCGCGTTCCGCTCGGCGGTCGGCCGCTGCGGCCGGTGCGCCGGCCGTTCTGCCCGGGTACGCACGAAAGTCCAGTTCCAGGCCTCGCGGCAGGGTTGATCACCGTGTCGGGTCGGACCTACGCTTCAGCGTCGATGCTTGCCGAGGAGGGCCGATGCGAGGCGTCAACCCCAGCCGTGGCCACTTGCTGGTCGTCTCTTGTGTACTGTCCGCCGGCCTGCTGGCCGCGACGAGCCCGGCCGCGGAAGCGGCGCCGCGGTATTCCGCCGGTGCGGCGAGCGCCGGGGATCCGTACTTCCCGGACATGGGCAACGGCGGCTACGACGTCGGCCACTACGACATCCGGCTCGCGTACCGCCCCGAAACCCAGGCGATCGACGCCACCACGACGATTCTCGCCACGGCCACCCAGGACCTCTCCCGCTTCGACCTGGATTTCCAGGGACCGCTGACGATCAGCAGGCTCACGGTGAACGGCCGGACCGCCGCCTTCACCCGCAGCGGCGCCCAGGAACTGGTGATCACCCCGCCGAACGGCCTGCGCAAGGGCAGCCCGTTCGTCGTCTCGGTGAGCTACGCCGGTGTCCCGCAGAAGATCGACGACCCCGCGCTGGGCGTCTCCGGCTGGGTCGCCACCAAGGACGGCGCGGTCGCGCTCAACCAGCCGATCGGCGCCGCGACCTACTACCCGGTGAACGACACCCCCGCCGACAAGGCGACCTACACCCAGACCGTCACCGTGCCGGCCGGGCTCACCGTGCTGGCCAACGGCGAACCCGGGCCCACCACCACCCAGGACGGCCGGACCACCTTCCGCTGGACCATGAACCGGCCGATGGCCAGCGAGCTGAGCATGCTCGCCATCGGCGACTACCACACCACCCGCGGCGCGACCGCCGACGGCCTGCCGAACATCACCGCGATCGGCAAGTCGATCGACACCGAACCCGGACAGGGCAAGGTGTTCAACCAGACCACGGCGCAGATCGTCCGATGGGAATCGTCGCTGTACGGGCCGTACCCGTTCGACTCGACCGGCGGCATCCTCGCCGACGTCGGCGTCCACTACGCACTCGAGACGCAGAGCCGGCCGGTCTACGACCAGCGCACCAGCGACGTCAACGGAGACCTGCTCGCCCACGAACTCGGCCACCAGTGGTTCGGCGACAGCCTCACCCCCGCGCACTGGTCGGACATCTGGCTCAACGAAGGCTTCGCGACCTACTCGGAGTGGCTCTACCAGGAGAAGTTCAACAACGTCCCGGTGCAACAGACCTTCGCGAAGACGTACGCCGGCGAGAAGGACTGGAGCGGCGAAGTCGCCGATCCCGGGCGTGACCACATCTTCGACGACCTGGTCTACAACCGCGGCGCGATGACGCTGCAGGCACTGCGCACGAAGATCGGCGACCGCGCCTTCTTCCGGGTGCTCACCCAGTGGCCGGCGACCCACCGCTACGGCAACGTCTCGACGCCGCAGTTCATCGAGTTCGTCGAACGCCTGACCGGCCGCGACCTCGGCGCGTTCTTCCACACCTGGCTCTACCAGCCGGGCAAGCCGGCCCTCTGACCGGGCGGCCGCCTCAGCCGGCCGCGAGCGGGTGGGCGTGGCGAAGCCGGATGGTCTTGGCGGACAGGTAGCGGCGGCGGTCGGTGACGAGGATCGAGACGAGGGTGCCGACCACCAGCCACGCGGCGAGCTGGGCGACGCCGGTGGTGAGGCCGGCGCCGTCGGTGGCCGCGGCGCGCAGGGCCAGGACGGCGCCGTGGGTCGGGAGGTAGTCCGCCAACGCGTACAGCGGTCCGGGGAGCGTCGAGACGACGCCCGTCGCGCCCGCGAGGACCAGCACGGCCAGTGAGGCGATCCGGCCGGCGCGGCCGAAGATCGCCGTGGCGGCCTGGTTGAGGGCGACGAACGCGGAGGCGGCCAGCAGCGCGATCAGCAGGAAGCCGAGGGTGCCGGCGACGCCGAGTTCCAGGACGGGGACGGCGATCGCGGTGATGGCGAGCGCGGCCAGGGCCGCCGCGGTCGCGCCCGGGATGGCGGCGCGGAGGATGATCCGCCAGGTGGGTTCGCGCGCGGTCAGGACGCCGTCCGGCACGGCCCGGGTGACGATGTAGGTGGCCAGCGCCAGCGCCCAGAGGGCGAGCGCGGCGAACAGCGTGAGGGCCAGGGTGCCGATCGGGGTGCCGTCGGTCGTGGCGGTGCTCGGCTCGGCGGCGACGGTCTTGAGGTGCGCGCGTTCGGCGTCGGTGTAGCTGGGCACCTGGTCGCGGCCCCGGTTCAGCTGGGTGGCGAGTTCCCGGGCGCCGTCGTCGACCTTCTTGGTCCCGTCCTTCAGCTGCCCGGCGCCGGAAGCGAGCTTCTGCGCGCCGGTGTTGGCTTGCCGGACGCCGTTGTCGAGCTGCCGCGCGCCGCTGGCGGCGGAGGCGATGCCGGAGGCCAGTTCCCGGGACTTCGCGGCGAGCCGGGCGTTGCCGTCGGCGACCTTGCGGGCCCCGGTGGCGAGGGCCTGGATGGAGTCGCGGGTCTTGACGGCGTTGGCGCGGATGGCGGCTTTGCCGCCGTCGATCTTCTGCGCGTCGGTGGTGAACCGGTCCGCGGTGTCCCGGAGTGCGCCGCAGAACGCTGGGGTGCCGGTGCACTCGTCGGCGAGCTGCCGGAGCTGCTGGGCCGCGCTGCTCGCCGAGGGGACGGCGTCGATCGCGGCGATGATCCGGTCGGCCAGTGGCACGACGACACCGGCGAGCTGTTCGTTGCCGTCGGCGACCTGGTCGGCGCCGTCGGCCAGCTGCCGGGTCAGTGCGGGCAGTTGCGCGGTGTCGCGTTCGGCCTGGGTGAGGCCGGACGCCAGCTTGCCGGATCCGGTGGCGAGCCGGGCGGTTCCGGCGGCGAGCTGGTCGGCGCCGGTGCGCAGCTGCCCGGCGGCGTCGTCCAGCTGACGGGTTCCGTCGGCGAGCTGCGCCGCGCCGTCCGCGGCTTGGCCCACCTTCTGGTGGAGGGTCGTGAACCCGACGTACACATTGTCCAAATAGGTCTGCACGACCTGCTGGTTCAACGTCCGCCGGGTGGCTTGGGCGATGTGGTCGGCCAAGCCGGGGTCGCTGACGCCGGCGGCGTCGGACGTCCGCACCTGCACCTGCGCCTGGCGGGCCTCGAGGGGTTTGCCGGTGGCGGCCGAGGTGGCGCGGGCCGAGAAGTCCTTCGGGATGGTCACCGTGGCCGCGTAGCTGCCCTCGGCGAGACCGGCGGCAGCGTCGTCGGCGTCGGTGAGGACCCAGTCGTAGGCCGAATCTTCGCTGTGGGTGAGGTAGCCCGCGAGCTGCCGGCCGAGCGGGACGGTCCGGCCGTTGACCTGGACCGGTTCGTCGTTGTTGACCACGGCGGCCTTGGCGGTGCCGTGGTTGGTGTCGGGCGCCCAGAAGGCCCAGGTGAGCAGACCCATGATGATGAGCGGGACGGCGATCAAGCCGGTCCAGGTGCGCCAGGTCAGCGGCCCCGTGGCGAGGGCACGGGCGGAGTCGGCGAAGGGCTTGAGCATCAGGAGACCTCGGCGGGCTGGACGGCGGTGAGGGCGTGCCGGTGAGCGCCGGCGGGCAGCAGGTCGGCGATGCGCTCGGGGTCCTGGCAGGTCAGCACGAAGGTCGTGGCGCCCCGCTCGGCGAGGAGCCGGCGGACGTGGCCGCGGATGTCCGCGCGCAGCACGAGATCGACGTCGTCGACCACGACGAGCCCGGCGTCGGCATCGCGGGCGATCTGCCGGGCCGGGTCCGTCGTGGCCCGGCCGGGGATGACGGCGACCTCGCGGCGCAGGGCGTGCGTGTGCTGCGGCAGCACCCGGCCGAGCACCTTGAGATCGCCGGTGAACTTGGTGACCCGGCCGGCGAGCGTGTACGCCAGCGCGGTCTTGCCGCAGGCCCCCGTGCCGTACAGCACCAGCACGCCGCCGCGGGGAACGCGCAGGTCGACGTCGCGGTACACCGGGTGGCCGCGGTCGTCCTCCAGGCGCAGGCCGCGGGCGCTGATCGCCTCGTCGGTGCCGGGCCAGCCGGCGAGCCGCAGTTCGTGGACGAGGGCGTCGCCCTCGGCGTCGAACACCGGCAGCGCCCGGTCGAGCTTCGGCGGCAGCCCCCAGGCGCGGCGGCCGAGCAGCGCCAGCACCGCGGGCACCAGGGTCATGCGGACGATGAAGGCGTCGATGAAGACGCCGACGGCGAGGCTGAACGCGATGGGTTTGATGGTGGCACTGCCTTCGGGGACGAACGCGGCGAACACCGCGAACATGATCACCGCCGCCGCGACGACGACCCGGGATGCGGAGATGAACCCGGATTCGATCGCGTGGTGCGGATCGCCGTGGTGCACGTAGTCCTCGCGGATCCGCGAGACGAGGAACACCTCGTAGTCCATCGCGAGTCCGAAGAGGACACCCATCAGGATGATCGGCAGGAAGCTGATCACGCTGCCGGTGTGCGTCACGTTGAGGACGTCCGCGAGATGTCCTTGCACGAACACGAACGACGTCGCGCCGAAGGCCGCGGCGACCGAGAGCAGGTAGCCGGCGGTGGCCTTGATCGGCACCCAGATCGAGCGGAACACCATGGCCAGCAGGATCAGGGACAGCCCGACGACGAGGAGGCCGAACGGGAGCAGGGCGCTGCCGAGCTGGGCGGAGACGTCGATGCCGACGGCGGTGATGCCGGTGACCGCGGTCTGCGTCCCGTAGGCGTCGAGGAAGTGCGGCTCCAGCCCGCGCAGCCGGGAGACGAGGTCGTCGGTCTGCGCGGAGTCCGGCGCGGTCGCCGGCACGACCTGGATGATGCCGGTGTCGCCCTTGGGGTTCGGGGTGGCCAGTGGCACCGAGGCGACGCCGGGGACGTGCCGGATCTCGCCGGCGATCCGGTTCACCAGGCCGATCGGGTCGATGCTGGTGATGATGTCGGCGGTGACGACGAGCGGGCCGTTGTAGCCGGGGCCGAAGTGCTCGCTCACGACCTCGTAGGTGTCGCGGGCCGGGCTGCCGTGTTCCTCGGTGCCGTTGTCCGGCAACGCCAGCCGCAGGCTGGTGGCGGGAATCGCGCAGACGGCCAGCCCGGCGACCACGACCAGCACGGTGACCAGGGGTGCCTTCGTCGCGGTGCGCACCCACCAGCGCGCGATCTGCGGCTTCCGGCGAGCCCGGATCTTCCGCGGTTTCGGGGCACGCGGCCGCAACCGCTTGCCCGCGAAGGACATCAGCGCCGGCACCAGCGTGACGGCGATCGCGACCGCCAGTGCCACGGCGACCGCGGCGGCGACGCCCATGGTGGTCAGGAACGGGATCCCCGCCACGGCCAGCCCGAGCAGGGCGATGACGACGGTCAACCCGGCGAAGATGACCGCCGAACCGGCGGTGGCGGTGGCTCGGGCGATCGACTCCTCGACGTCGAGATCCTCGGCGAGCTGGTCGCGGTGCCGGGACAGCAGGAACAGGGCGTAGTCGATGCCGACCGCGAGCCCGATCATCACCGCCAGCATCGGGGCGGTCGAGGAAATGGGCGTGACGAGGGTGGCCAGGAAGACCAGCCCGATGGCGACGCCGACGCCGAGAACCGCGGTGACCAGCGGCATGACCGCGGCGATCAGGGACCGGAACATCAGCACCAGGACCAGCAACGCGATGAGCAGGCCGATGCCCTCGGTGGGGCTGAGCTTCGGGACCCGGTCGGAAAACGCGTCGCCGCCGGTGTACACCTTCGCGCCGGTCTGCTGCCCGAGGTCCTCGGCAATGGTCGCGAGCCCGGTCCTGGTGGCCGGATCGACCGCGGCGAGCTGCACCTTCAACGGCACGGCGATCAGCGCGGCCCGGTCGTCGTCCGACACCGCGCCGCCGACGTTCTCGCCGAACGGGTTCACGACGGTGGCGACCTGGTCCAGCTTCCCGATCCGGGTGACGGCCTCGGCCACCGCGGCGCGGTTGCCCGGGGTGTCGGCCTTCGCGCCGTCCGGTACCACGAGGACCAGCTGTGCGGAGGTGCCGCTGACCTCGGGGAAGACCCGGCCGAGGTGGTCCAGCGCGTCCTGCGACTCGGAGCCGGGGATGGCGAAGGCGTCGTCGGTGCCCTGGTTGAACAGCAGTGCCGCCCCGCCGGCCGCGGCCAGGACCACGACCCACAGCACCAGCACGAGCACCCGGGCGCGGGCGGCGGCGCGGCCCAGCCGGTAGAGGAACGACGACACGAAAACTCCTGACCACGATGGATACGTCGTGTATCCTAATGCGTAATGTATCCGATGCAAGGTGGATCCCGTCACTCCGCCGGGTGAGCCGGGGAAAGTAAGGTGAGCGGCATGGCGACCACCAGCGCGGGTCTCGGCACCCCGAAGGGCATGACCCGGCGACGCGCGGAGACCCGGCGGCGGGTCATGGCGGCGGCCTACGAGGTGTTCACCGAGCTGGGCATCCGCGACGCCCCGGTCGAGCTGATCTGCGAACGCGCCGGCTTCACCCGCGGCGCCTTCTACTCCAACTTCGCCAGCAAGGAAGAACTGTTCCTGGCGATCTACGAGGTGGAGATGCAGGAGCGCGCCGAGCGGCTGCGCGCCGCCGTCGAAGAGGCAGCCGAGGAGGCCGCGCCCGGTTCCGTCGACGAGGTGCTGCAGAAAGCCGGCCTGCTGTTCATGGAATCCCTCACCGCCGACGAGACGTGGTACCTGCTCAACGCCGAATTCCGCGCCCAGGCCATGCGGCAGCCGGAACTGCGCGCGCCGACCGCGGCCGCCGAGGGCCGGTTCCACGACACGCTCGCGGAGATCCTGCAGAACCTGCTCGGCCGGCTCGACATGCGGCTGACCGTCGACCCGCACAGCGCCGTCGTCACGATGGTGGCCCTCTACGTGACCATGCTCGAACGCGCGATCCTCGACGAACTCCCCGACAAGGCCGACAGCCGGTACCTGACCGACGTGCTCCCCCGGCTGTTCACGGCCCTGGTCACGCCGGGCCGGTAGCTGCAGCGGTTCGCGTCCCTCCCGGGCGGGGCCGAAGCGGAATCGGCCTGACCGCACAGCTGGACAAAAGGCGGACAACCGGGCCGGACGCCTTTGCGGTACCGGTTCCGGCCGCGAAAATGGCTGCGGAATTTTCGGGTCACGCGGGGAGAAACCGGCCCGGTGCGCCACGAACCAGGCGACACGGTTGCCGACCTCGGGAGATGCCATGGACGTCCTGCGCTCCGAGCAGGAAGAAGACCGCGCCCTGGTGGCGCGGCTGTACGACGGTGACTGGAGCGCGCTCGACGTGCTCTACGGCCGGTACGCCCGTCCGGTTTTCCAGCGCTGCTGGCGGATCCTGCGCGAACGGACCGTGTCGTGGGAAACCACCCACGACACGTTCGCCCAGTTCGTCGGGCACCTGCCCTGCCCGTGCGGGCAGCCGGCGCGGGAATGGCTGCTGGAAACCGGCACCCGCCTCGCCACCCGGAGGGCCGCGCGATGACCGAGGCGGAGATCTTCGAACACTGCCGCACCAGTGTGCGGGCCTACCTGCGGCGGCACCTGCCCGACCCGGCCGACCTCGACGACTGCGTGAGCGATGTCGTCCTCCGCGCCCTCGTCGGCCTGCGCAAGGGCGCCGAGCCCGACGTGCCCGAGGCGTGGCTGATCGGCATCGCCAAGAACGTGCTGAAGGAGCGCTACCGGGCCAAGGAACGCCGTCACGAGCCGCCCGGCGAAGTCCCGCAGGAGCCGGGCGAGCAGCAGCTCGAGCTGGCCCGGACCGACCTGCCCGACCTGCCGTCGGAGTACGAAATGCTGCTCGGCAAGCGGCAGCTGTGGGCCATGCTGGAGGCGGCGACCCACGGGCTCGGTGACGGCCTGGCGACGATCATGCGCACCCACGTCCGGCTCACCCAGGAACGGGGGCGGTACGTCGTCGGCGCGGAACTGGCGAAGGAACTGGGCCGTCCGGTCGACGTCGTGAACCGGCAGCTGCAGCGGTCGCGGCTCCGGATGCTCGACGCGATCGCGGCGCTCGTCCTGGCCCGCACCGGCCGCGCGGACTGCGCCGGCCTGTGCCAGGTGCTCGACGCCGAACAGCTGCGCGCGGGCCGCCGGCTGCTGCTCGACCCGGAGCGGACGCGTGCGGTGCTCAAGCACGCCGGCGGCTGCGCGACGTGCTCCCCCCGCATCGACGAAGCCCAGAAGTACAGCCGCTGGGCCCTCGGTCCGGGCCTGCTGCGCCTGGCCGAGGACGACGAGGAACGGCGCCGGGCGCTCGTCGCGCTGCTCGACCGGGTGGGCGAAGGCGGGATCTCGTCGACGCCGGCGCAGGCCGCGGCCGCGCTGGCCGTGCCGGTGCCCCTGGCGGGGCCCGCGAACCTCGCCGGCCGGTTGCTCTCGTCCCGGCCCGCGCTGCTGAAGAAGGTGGACGGGGTCACCCGGTTCGTGCGGGACAACCCGGACGTGGCGCACCGGATCGTCGCCGCGGCAACGGGCGGGGTCGCGGCCGCCGCGGCCATCGTGGCCGCGGTACTGGCCGGTTCCGACGGCGGTGGCGTGCCGCCGGTGGCGGACTCGCCGCGCGCCTCCGCGACGACCGCCCCGGCCGGCGGGGCACCCACGGTGAGCGCGCCGACCGCGAAGCCGGTGGCCGTGACGGCCCCGGAAAGCCCGCCGCCGCCCACCACGACCTCGCCGGGCAGCCGTGTGCCGCCCGCGTCGAGTTCCTCCTCGGCGCGCCCGGCCGTCCCGCCGCCGACCACCGCGGCACCGACCTCCACACCGCCGACCACGGTCCCCCCGACCACGACGCCACCAACCACAACACCCAGCACCTCGACACCACCGACCACCACAGTCCCCCCGACGACAGCACCACCCACCACCTCGACTCCCCCGACGACAGCACCGCCCACCACCACACCGCCACCGACCACGACGGCACCGCAGCCGAAGCCGATCACGATCGACGCCACCGGCCTCTCCTACCCGACGGTGACCATCTCCGGCGTCGGCGTGCGGGACTCCCGGCAGGCCCAGACCCTGGACCTCGCCCCCGGCCCGTACACGCTGGCCACCCCGGCCGGCCAGGTCCTCCCCTTCCGCGTCACCGAGGACTACCGCGTCCGCTACGACCTGCCGCCGGACGGCCCGTTCACCGGCTACGACAGCTCGACCCTGACCGTGCGCGGGCACGCGATCACCTTCGACGTGTCCGATGTGGACTACTACAACATGGCGGTCGGCGGCACCGGTTTCCCGGTGCCGCAGCCGGTCCGGCACCTCAGCCTGCTGCCGGGCCGGCACAACGTGGTGACGGCCAACGGGAACTCGCTGCCGTTCACCGTCACCGAGGCGGGCGAAGTCACCCTTCCGGCCGGTTCGCACGGCCTGCTGACCTGGCATGACGGGGTGCTCGCCGTGCACGGCCTGCCGGTGACCCTCGACGCGACCGGCACCGACTACTACAACATGACCGTCAGCGGCGCGGGCTGGCCCGCCCCGCAGGCGATCCGCACGTTCCGGCTGCTGCCCGGCACGCACTCGGTCGTGACGGCGAACGCGAACTCGGTCCCGTTCACCGTCACCGCGGACGGCACGGTCAGCTACGCCGACGGCCTCGACGGCCTGTTCGAGCGCGCCGGCAACGGCAAAACGCTGCGGGTGCACGGCTTCCGCGTCACGCTGGACGCCACGGACGTCGACTACGACAACACCACCGTCAGCGGCACGGGCTGGCGCACCCCGCAGGCCGTCCGCGAACTCCGGCTGCTGCCCGGTGCCCACCGCGTGGTCGCGCACGACGGGCTGAGCGTGCCGTTCACCGTGACCGCCGACGGGCTCGTGCGCTCCGGCAGCCCGCTGCTCACCGCGACCGGAACCGTGCTGGCCGTCCACGGGCTGCCGGTCACCCTGGACGTCACGGACCTCGGCTACGCCAACGCGTCGATCGAGGGGGTCGCCTTCGGGACACCGAGGCCGGCCCGCACGCTGCGGATCTTCCCCGGCACCCACCGCGTGGTCACCAACGGCGGGCCGACGGTGGTGTTCACCGTCGACGACCGCGGGTTCGTGGGCTACGACCCGGCGTTGCGGGGCCTGCTCACCGGCGAGGGCGGCCGCACGCTCGCCGTCCACGGGTTCGGCGTCACCGTCGACGCCACCGGGTCCGGTTACCCGCAGTTCGGCGTCGAGGGCGTCGGCTGGTGGGACGCCCGGCAGCCCCACGTCGTGCGGCTCCTGCCGGGCACCCACTACGTGACGGCGCCGGGCGGACGGCGGTTCCCCTTCACCGTCACGGGCGCCGGCCGCGTCGCGTACGCCACCGAGCTGGACAGCGTGTTCGCCGGCCGCGACGGCACGACGCTCACGCTTCGGCCGCCCGGCTGACCGGCACGCGGGCCCGGTCCGCCAGGGCCGGGTCCGCGTCCGTCCGCAGCCACGCCGGCGCGTCGACTTCCTTGACCCGGATCCGCACCGGCGCATAGGTTTCCGGGTCGATGCCCTTGTAGCCGTGCCGGACGACGCCGTCGTGGATCCGTTCCGACACCACGACGGCCAGGTCGGTGCCGGACCGCGCGAGGAGTTCGTAGAGCGGTTCGCCGTCGACCAGCCGGCACGCGAGCTTGACGTCTTCGCTCACCCACCGCGGCCAGGCGCGCAGCAGCTCCCCCGCGTGCACCGCCAGCCGCAGCCGCATCCGCCACGCCGGTGCGACGACGGCGTTGTACGCGCGCAGCTCGGCGAGGAGCCGCGGCACGAACGGGTCGAGCAGGTCCGCTTTGGACACCGAAGCCGGCACGATGACGAGCAGCCCGTCCCCCCGGTCCTGAATGGACAGCCGCCACCAGCCGACCCCGGCCGCCCGGAAGGCGATCCGCATCATCCGCGCCAGCGCGGCCCGCGCCCGCAGCTGCGCGAGGTTGTCCCAGCGGGACGACCCCGCGATGTCCACCACCACGATCGACCGGTGCACCGGCCCCCTCGACCCCACACTCAGCATCGGCTGCTCCCTTCTCGGTACAGCCTGTTCGTGGCGCGGCGGCGGCACTTCTCCCCGGCACCGCCCAAGATTTTTCCGCCTCACCCGGACGGCCGCGTGGCGGTGGTCACCGGCGCACCGCTCAGAAACCGAGGTAGGAACCACATTCCGGGCAGAATTCGAGGTTCGACGAGGTACCGCACGTGGAGCAGACCCGGTCCTCCCGGGGCCGGGCCGGCTCGGGCGGCGCCGCCTCGGGCACCTCGATCGCCCGCAGGGCCGCGGGATCGCGCAGCCGGTCGAGCAGGCCGGCGCGCCGCTCCTGGTCGCCGAGGCTCCACAGCAGGGTGAACAGATCCCGGTTCTTGGACAGCTCGACGATCGGCTCGGGCAGGTGCTGTTCGAGGTCGGCGAGCGCGTCCGCAGGGTGGACGTTGGCCAGCCCCGCGCTCTCGCACAGCCAAGCGACGTCCTCGGCGTCGGGTTCCCGGCGGGCCAGCAGGGCCGTGCGCAGGCGGGCGAGCTCGATCAGCTGCCGGATGACGTCCTGCTGCGGGTCGGTGACCAGCAACCGGAAGAACGCCGGGAAGTACAGCCGCAGCAGGAGGAGCTTGATGTGCTCGTCCGGCCACAGCCGCGCCGCCCCCGAGTCGAGCTGGTGGGCGAGCACGAACGTGTTGAGGAACCGCTTGACCCGCCGCGGGTTGCGCTGGCTGCGTTCCACGATGAGGGCGAGCTCGGCCTCGCCGAGCAGCTGTTCGACGCCGCAGTGCCGGGCGCACAGCCGGGCGAGTTCGCGGGCGGGCGCGGGTTCGGGCGGAGCCATCGTGTGGTCCACCTGGATGATCTTTTCCAGGTACGCGGGGCCGCGCGCCTTGTCACCGCGGGCGGCCACCAGTGCTTCGCCGACCACTTCGGGGTCGTAGCCGATCACGAACACCAGCCCCGGCGCGTCCAGGTACAGCCGGATGGCCTCCAGCACCCGGGCGACGTTCTCCGCCGAGCAGCGGTCCAGGTCGTCGACGAACACCACGAGCAGCCGCCCGGTCTTGAGCTTGCGGTCCCGGCCCGCCCAGTCGCCGAGCGCGCGCTGGATCTCGGTGCGGATGACGTTGCGCTGCGGGGCGTCGAGCGAGAAGAGCCGCCACACCTCGTCGGCGAGGCTGCGGGCGCCGAGCCAGGAGCCGAACACCATGAACGGCAGCCGGAGCCACGAGGTGGCGTTGGTCTTGCGGATGACGCGGCGGAGGACGTTGCGGTCGAGTTCGCGCAGCACCGAGCGGAGCAGGGTGGCCAGCGCGTCGGACCCCTCGGCGGTCCACGCGTTGAACCAGGCGACCCGCACGCGACGGCCGCCACGCGCCTCGAGGTGCCGGCGGACCAGCTGCATGAGGCTGCTCTTGCCGGCGCCCCACCCGCCTTGGATCCCCAGCGTGAACGGGGTCACGACCTCGGTGTCGAGGATGACGTCGGCGATGCGGCGCGCGGTGTCGTCGGCATCGAGGAGGTCGCCCTCGCGTTCGATCGGGTGGTCGGCGAGGAGGTGGTAGGTGTCCGGCGGCGGCGCCTCCACCACGCCGCGACGGCGGGGCTCGGTGGCGCGCGGCTGGGCCAGCACCATGACGCGGACCCGGCCCACCACCACGGTCTCGCCGGGCTCGGCTCGCACCCGGACGGCCACGTCGAGCTGCCACGGCGCTCCGGCCGCCCCGGCGACCTCGGCGTCCGGCGCCGCCACGGTGAACTCCAGGGTCCCGTCCTGCTGCGGCATCAGGGTCACTCCGGCGCGCGGCTGGTCCACGGCCGTCGACGGCGAAGTGACCACTTCGACCACGAAGTGCTCGACGATCACACTGGTGTTGAGCACGCGGACCTGCACCGTGAACGCCCCGCTCGGGGGCACCGCCCCCGGTGGGCCGGTCACGGTCAGCCGAGGCGGGGACGAGGCGTCGCGGGGCGGCGCCACCCGCGGCCCGGTGACGGGTGGCGGCAGCGGCGGCCCGGACGTCGGCTCGGTGGACATCGGTCTCCCCCGCTCGGGTCGTGCCGTCGCTTCAGAACAGGGTCGCGGGCTCGACCGGTTCCGGCTCGGGCAGTGGGTCCAGGCCGGGCACCAGCGCCCGCACGTCGTCGTGGAACCGGCGGGCGAGCGCCGGTGCGTCGTCGTTGTCGGGGGTGTGCACGAAAACCGTCGGCGACCGGCCCTCGCGCAGCCAGGCGGCGACCACCTCGGTCCACGGCCGCCACCCCTCGGCCGTCTCCTCGGCCGAGTCCCGGCCCAGGTAGCGGACGACCGGCCGGTCGGTCAGGGCCCGCGTCCGCCGCGGCAGCCGAGGCTTCTTCACCCAGGCTTCCTGCTCGGCCTCGCTCACCGGCGGGTGCCGGAAGAAAACCGTGGTGTCGAAGGGCACCCACTCGGCGTCCGAGTCGGCCAGCGCGCCCTCCAGCAGCGACGTCGAGCCGGCGTCGGTGAAGAACCCGGGGTGGCGCACCTCCACCGCGCGCCGGCGGCCGGCGGGGAGCCGGCGCAGGAAGCGGCGGAGCGCGTCGACGTCCGCGGGGCCGAACGAGCCCGGCAGCTGGGTCCACAGGACCGCCCGGTCGCCGAGGGGCTCGAGCGCGTCCAGGAACGCCCGCATCTCGGCCTCGACCCCGGCGAACCGGCGCTCGTGCGTGACGACCTTGGGCACCTTGACCACGAACCGGAAGTCCGGGCTGGTCTGCTGCGCCCAAGCCTCGACGGTGTGCCGGGCGGGTGTCGCGTAGAAGGTGGTGTTGCCTTCGACCGCGTTGCACCAGCCGGCGTAGGCGCGCAGGCGCTCCTTGGCCGGCAGCGACGGTGGCAGGAACCGCCCGGACCACGCCTTGTGGGTCCACATCGCGCACCCGACGTGAAGACGTGCCACCGGCGTCAGCTCCCCTCGCTCGTGGCTGAAACCTACCCCGGCAGCCCCGGCCTAACCGGCCGCCACGGCGTCCTCGACCGCCGCAGCCACGGCGTCCGGTGCCTCCAGCGGCGCCGCGTGGCCCACCCCCGGCAGCACCCGGATCTCCGCGTCCGGCAGCAGCCGCGCCATGACGCCCGTGTCGGCGACGCTCGTCATCGGGTCCAGGCCGCCGACCAGGAAGAGCACCTTGGCCGGGATCTCGGCGGCCGTGCGCTCGAATTCGCGCCAGTAGTGGCGGTTCTGCCACAGCCCCGCGATCGTCCGCGCGTTGCCCGCCTCCTCCATCAGGGAATCGCGGGCCTCCCGGGAGGCGAGCGCGGGCCGCGAGACGAGCCGGCGGCCGACCAGCAGCCTGCTCGACCACTCCCGGCTGGCGATCGCCCGTTTCACCAGCGGCGGCACCGGCGTGCCGACCAGCGCGAACAGCCGCAGGTAGGACAGGCGCGACGTCGTGGCACCGGGGATCCGGTGCAGGGGCCGGTCGATGAACCTGGCCACGCTCGACAGGCCGCCGTTGGCCAGCACCGCCGAGCGCACCGCCTCCGGCAGCTCGTGGGCGACGACCAGCGCCACGAACGCGCCGACCGAGTGGGACACCACCGTCACGCGGTCGCGGCCGGCCGCCCTCAGCTCCGCGGCGAGTGCCTCGCCCAGCTGGGAGACCGTCGGGCGGGCGTTGCCGAACGCCGCGTGCGCCAGCACCGGGGCGCCGTACGCGAGGTCGGCCCCGACGCCGTCCAGCCGGCGGATCACGAAGTCCCATTGCCGTTTGTTGCCGCTCATTCCGGGCAGAAAGAGGATCAGCGGGCGGCCGGGACGGAATTCGGTGATCGGCTCGAGCAGGCTGGGAATTTCGGCCACGACACGCCTCCTCGCCAGAGTTTGCCGGATCCTAGCGCTTCAACAGCCACGAAACAAGCGCAAGCACGAACGGGGCGAGCAGGTAGACGAATACCGCGGTGAACGTCGCCCGCGTGCGGAACGGCAGGTCCGGGCTCTGCCACACCTTTTCCGCCTCCTCGACGGCGCTTTTCTTTTCCTCCTCGGTCTCCGCGGAAGCGAGCCGGTCGTCGACGTAATTCTGCTTCGCCTGCAGCACCGATTTGTGCGCGATCATCGTCGGGTAGATGACGAGCGTGCTGTTGACGATCATCACCGCGGTGACGATGAAGAACGTCCACTGGGTGAACGGCAGCCACACGATGCACACGCCGAGCGTCGTCACGAAGTGCGCGAGCGTCGACCCGTACGTCCACTGCATGAACCGGCGCAGCGTCCGCAGGCCCCAGTAGCCGTCGTTGTTGGCCCGCAGGTGGGGCGTGACGCCGAAGCCGACCGTCGTCGCCTTCTGCGCGAAGCTCGCGAAGACCAGGCCCATCAGCAGCTGCTTGAGCACGAAGTAGAACATGTACGTGCCCAGCAGCCAGAGCAGGACGGCCATCACCGGGTGCGCGTGGCCGTTCGCCCACCAGCCGGCGTAGACGGCCGCGCGCCACGGCTCGGTCCGGCCCGGCACCGGGTTCCACCCGGCCAGCAGCCCGTCCGTCTGGAGGTAGCGCAGCAGGCAGTAGGCGCCGGCCCCGCTGAGCACGAACAGCGAAAGCGAAACCTTCTTCGCGCCGATCCGCCGGAACCACCGGTTGGCCCGCATGATGAGGACCTGGACCTCGCGCGGGTCGAAGTGCGGGGCCTCGTCGCCGACGTTGCGCAGGGTCATCGGGATGAAGTCCCGGATGGACTCCACCTGCTGGAGGCAGAACAGCGGCGTGGCCAGCGCGGTGAAGAGCACGACGAGCGCCACCGGGTCCTGCAGCAGCGGCATCGCGATGCCGTCGAACCGCGCCGGCGCCCGCACGATCGCGCCGATGGCCGACGGCTCTTCCGACGTGTCGACCAGCACCTGCTGCTGTCCCGCGAACGCGAGCACCACCAGCGCGGCGCCCACGCCGAACGAGTTGAACCCGGCCTTCGCGCGCAGCGGGCGCGCCGACCCGGTGAGCAGCCGGTTGCGGCCGAAGGACCGCCCGATCAGCTGGGGTTTGAGGCTGTCCAGCGACACCGCCATCGCGTCACCTCGCCTCCGCGAGGACCTGGGTGACGTCGATGGTGCCGTCCTCGAACCGCCGCCGGGAACCCGCGAGGTAGGCCCGCCAGGCCCGCGCCCGCTCGAGCCCGGCGGCCGCGACGCAGGCGTCCCAGTTGCGCTCGAGGTTGCCCAGCCAGGCGCCGGTGGTCCGCGCGTAGCCTTCGCCGAAGCTCTCGGTGGACAGCACCCGGAACCCGGCCCGGTCGAGGTCGGCGAGCTGCCGCGACAGCGGGAGCAGCTGGCCGTTCGGGAACACGTACCGCTGCGCGAAGGCGTTGGCGCGCAACCGCCGCGGCCCGGTCTCGCGGCGGGTGATCGCCTGGTTGAGGTAGCGGGCGCCGGGCCGCAGCGAGCGGCGCACGAGCGCGAAGAAGGCGGCCGAGCGGCGTTCCCCGACGTGTTCGTACATCCCGACGCTCGCCGCGGCGGTGATCCCGGCGGCGCTGCCGGCGGTGCTGCTGGAAAGCGACGGCAGCAGCTGCCGGTAATCGCCGTACTCGATCCGCACCCCGGGGCGGCCGGAAAACCGCCGCGAGGCGTATTCGTACTGTTCCCGGGACGCCGTGAACCCGATTCCGTGCGCACCGTACGCGGTTTCGGCGTGGTCGAGGAAACTGCCCCAGCCGCAGCCGATGTCGAGCACCGTCGAATGCGCGCCGAGTGCCAGCTTTTCGCCGATCCGCGCGTGCTTGCGGTCCTGCGCGGCTTCCAGGGAATCGGTGGGTTTCGCGAACATCGCGCCGGAATAGGTCATCGACGGGCCGAGCAGCAGGGCGTAGAAATCGGCGGTCAGGCCGTAGTGGAAGTCGAGTTCGGCCCGGTCGCGCCCGACGGTGTGCCGTCCCGGGCGCGCCGCGCGGTATTCGCTCGCCGTGGCCCCGGCCGTGGCGAGGTCGCGGAACCCGCGCCGGGCCGTCACCCGCAGCGCGGTGGTGAGCAGGCCGGCGGCGACGGCCGGGTGGTGGAGATCGGTTTCGTGCGCCGCCACCGGCGCGATGTCGCCGGAGATCTCGATGTCGCCCGCGACCCACGCCCGCGCCAGGCCGAGACCGCGCGGCGCCCGCAGCACCCGCGCGAACGCGGCGGGCGTGCGGATCGCGAGCGTGGTCGCCGCCTCGGCCGGGCCGCCGCGGCTGCCGTCGTAGGCGGTGACGGCGACCCCGGGCAGCCGGCGGGCGAGGCGGTCGACCAGCGGCTGGAGTTCCGGGCCCGGTGCGCGCACGGGTGTCCCCCACTTCGTCGGAACCGACGTCCGCGGTTTCCCGCGCTCAGTCAGTCGCGCAGCGAGTCGTTCCCGTTACGGTGGGCGAACGGTCAGCCCGGTTCGAGCGCCTCGGCGAACCGCAGCGGCAGCAGGCGGATGACGCGCAGCGCCCGCCCGGCCGGGTGGACCCGCACGGCGCAGGCGATGCCGCGTTCGGCGGCGAGCAGGTAGCCGTGCTCGACGGCCGCCAGGCCGGTCGCGCTGAGGAACTGCACGCCGCGCAGGTCGAGCACGAGGCGGATCAGGGCGCCTGACGCCGTCGCCGCGATCAGCTCGTGCAGCCTCGGGGCCGTGGCGAGGTCCAGATCGCCATCGACCTCGACGACCGCGGTGCCCGGCGCCGGCCGGTGGACGGTGAGGCGGAGGGAGCCCGGCAGCTCGACCGAGCCGGACGCCGTGGACAGCGTGGAGAGACGGGTGGTCATGGTGGCCTGCTTTCGTCGGCCACACCCTAGGTACAACGCTGAAGTGAAATCGCGGAACGGGAACCGCGCGACAACTGATGCCCCGAGCGCAGGGGGGAGCTTCGTTCCGGCCGTCGGCTCGACCGCTACCCCCAGCATAGGTCATCCACGGGGGATCGGCGGCAGGAAACCCGGAATTACTTGAACGGGCAACTAGATGCGAGTAGTAGTGGCATGAGGACCGAACGGTCCGATCACACTTCAGGGGAGAAGCAATGCCACTTGGTTTCAGCCTTCCGGTGTTCGGCAAGGCGGCGGCCACACCGGGCGGGATCGCACACTACGCGCGTGAGGCGGAACGGGCCGGTGCGGCCGGGCTCTGGGTCGGCGACCGGCTGCTGTCGCCGGTCGCCCCGGTGGTGCCCTACCCGGGCTACGACACCATGCCCGAGGAGTTCCACACCGCGCAGGACCCGTTCACCGCGCTGGCCATCGCCGCGGCCGTGACCGAGACCGCGGTGCTCGGCTCCAGCACCATCAACGCGACCCAGTACCAGCCCGCGAACTTCGCCCGGCTGCTGACCAGCATCGACGTCGCGAGCAACGGCCGCTTGCTGCCCGGGCTGGGCATCGGCTGGTCCCCCGACGAGTACGCGGCCGTCGGCGTGCCGATGTCCGAACGCGGCAAGCGCCTCGACGACCTGCTCGACCTCCTCGAAACGTGGTGGTCCAAGGACACCGTCACCCACGACGGCGTCGGCTACCGGATCGCGGAGTCGAACGTCGCGCTGAAGCCGGTGCGCAAGCCGCCGATCCACCTGGCGGGCTTCGGCGAGAAGTCGCTGCGCCGGGTCGCCGAGCGGGCCGACGGCTGGCTCCCGGTCTGGTCGGTGCCCGAGCAGTTCCCCGCGGACGTGATCACCTCGACCCTGGCCAAGCTCCGCGCGGACGCCGAGAAGGCCGGCCGCGACCCGCAGGCGCTCGGCGTGGCGCTGCGGGTGAACGCCGCGCCCGGCACGGACGCGGCCACCATCGCCGAGGGGGTCACCAAGATCGTCGAGCTGGTGTCGCCGGACCACACGTTCGTCGACATCACCTACCTGACCGGCAGCGTCGAGGAACACCTCGACCTCACCGGCCGGTTGCTCGAGCTGACCGCCAAGGGCTGACGTCCGGTGCGGGAGCCCCCGGGCCGGGCTCCCGCACCCACGCTCACGGTTCCCGGGGTGGTCCGGCGAACCGTTTCCAGGCCGCCTGCCTGCTGACACCGAGCGCTCCGGCGATCTCGTCCCACGTGACGCCGCCGCCGCGGGCGAGGTCGATCTCCGAAGCCAGCAGGCGCTCGGCGGCCACCACCAGCCCGGCGGCCCGGGCGATCCAGTCGCGGAACTCGGACGGGCCGGCACCGCCGGCCGCCGCCGCGGCCCGGTGCCGCCCGGCGAACTCCGCGCAGGCACGGCCCAGCGAAGCCACGGACTCGGCCTGAACGTCCAGCGCACCGCCCATCCGGTTCACCCTCCGATGAAGGTCTGCCAGGGCGAGATCTCGTCGATGTGCACGACGGCGTCGAACGCCTCGAGGGGATTCACCAGCTGCTTGTACGGTCCCTGCCGGGTACTGTCGATCTTCGCGAAGCAGCGCGCCACTTCCCCCTCCGCGGGGACGTCGCGCAGGTCGAGCAGGGCGAGCGGTGCACCGGCGCTCGAGAGCAGCACGTCGAGGCTGCCCGGCTCGGTGAACGGCGCGACGTCCTCGTAGAACACCTCGGTGTGGCCGGGCGGCCCGCCGGGCAGCGGGCGATGGCTGAACACGCGCCCGCCGTTGTACGTCGTCGCGATGACGACCATCCGGTCGCCGAGCGAGCGGGCCAGGTGCTGGCCGAGCATGACCTGTTCGTCGTTGATGATCGGCGGCACGCGATAGGGCCAGCGTTGCACGTGCCCGTTGGCCGCCCCGACGACGACGCGCTCCTCCCGGCCGAGGATCCATTCGACGTTGTCGGCCATCGCCGCGTCCCGGACGTTGGCGCCGGAGTACGTGCGCTCCGGCGCGGCGGCCAGGTTGGCCAGGAAGGCGTCCGCGTACCGCGCGGTGATCGCGCACTGCAGCGCGATGTCCGCCCGGTCCGCGTCCACTGTGGAGTACGGGACGCGCAGCGCGCGGAGGCGTTCGGTCAGCTCGCCGATCCGGGCGGTCAGCTCGTGGCGGTGGGCGGCGCCGAGGGCCGCGTACGCCTGGAGTGCGGGCGCGGCCCAGGCCAGCCCGGTCCGGTCGGACGGCAGGTAGTCGAACAGCGGCAGCAGCTTCCGGCGGGCCGCCGCCGCGTACGCCGGGTCGGCCTCGTCCAGGAACGCCAGCGCCGCCTCGACCCCCGGCCGCGCGGACGCGCTGGAGTCCGGGATGTCCATGCCGTAGAAGCGGAGCTTGCGGTCGTGGGTGCGGTTGTGCTCGCGCATCCACACCAGCTGGTCGCGCATCTCCGCGCACTTGCCCATGTGGTAGGTGATCCCGGTGCGCAGGAGCCGGTCCAGGTCGCCGTCGCCGCCGAGCACCCAGTCGTGGACCGCCCAGCCCTCGGGGAAACCGGACTCCATCGCGAAGCCGGTGAACCCCATCTCCTCGGCGAGGAACCGGGTCACCAGGTGCCGGAGCCGGTAGAACTCGTGCACCCGGTGCGTGCTCTCGCCGATGGCCACGACGCGGGCGTCGCCGACGATGTCCCGCAACGGTTCGAGCTCGTGCCGGCCGGCGTCGTCCGGCTCCAGCGTCCGCAGGCGGACGAGGTTCTCCCGGAGCCAGCCGGTGATGTCGATGTCCATTTCAGCCGTCCTCGCGGTTGTCTTCGCGGTTGTCTTCGCCCGCGGCGCGGGCCTTGCGCAGGTAGTCGACGACCTCGGCGGCGCTGCCCGGCCCCGCCCAGCCGAGGCGCTCGTCGAGGTCCCCGCCCAGCCCGGCCCGGTTCTCCTCCCACAGCGCCGTGGTCGCCGCCTCGAACGGCGGACCGCCGGGGTGGAACGCCGCCGCGATCTCCCGCCAGCGGGCGGTCAGCGCCTGCACGGCCGGATCGTCGACGGGTGTCCCGTCGAGCAGGTGCCGCCGGAGCGCGGCGAAGAGGCCGAGCCACTCGGTCTTGAGGGTTTCGACCGTCCCGCTGCCCAGCTGTGCGGCCCGCTCGGTGATCGCCGCGAGCTGAGCCGCGGAGAGGTACCGGCCGGCGTCGACGGACATCGGCTCGAGGGTGGCGAGGAACTGTTCGGGTCCGGGCATGCCCGCTCCGGCCAGCCGGGCGAGCAGGCCACGCAGCCGCTGGGCCGACTCCTCGATGCGCGCGGCGCGGGCCTCGAGATCGGCGAGCTGGGCGGTCAGCAGGGCGCGCAGGGAGCCGAGGTCGTCTCGCGAGTTCCGGAGCACGGCGGCGACTTCGTCCAGGGAAAGTCCCAGCCCGCACAGGGTTCGCACGCGGTAGAGCCGCCGGACGTCGGCTTCGGTGTACCGCCGGTGCCCGGCCGGCGTCCGTTCCCCCGGGGACACCAGGCCGATGCGGTCGTAGTGGTGCAAGGTGCGCACCGTGACCCCGCCGGCCTTGGCCAGCTCGCCGATGCTCCACCTGCGGTCGCTCATCCTTCGACCGTAGAACCTGACGTCGCGTCAGGTTCAAGCCCGGAAACCGGGCTCACCCGGTCGGCAGGCCGGCCCGCTCGTCCTCCATGGTCCGCCGCAGGACGGCGACGGCCGACGCCAGCTGGTCCAGCGCCTTCCCGGTCAGGGGACCGGCGAGCCACGTCCCCAGCGCGTCCTCGAAGGTCGGCGTGGCGGCGTCCAGCAGCCGGCGGCCCTCTTCGGTGAGGACGAGCAACGACGACCGCCGGTTCTCCGGGTTCGGGCGGCGGGCCACCCAGCCCGCGGCCTCCAGGCGGTCGACGCCCTTGCTGGTCGCGCCCACGGTGATCGCCACCTCCTGGGCGAGGTCGCCGACCCGGCAGCGGTCGCGGTGGCCGATGATCCGCAGGAACTCGAACTGGGACGCGGTCAGGCCGTGCTCGGCGCGCAGCCGCTCGCCGACGACGTTGTAGAGCCGCGTCTCGTAGCGGACGAGGTCCGAGAACACCTGCATGACGTCACTCACGCCACCACTCCTTCCCTGAAATGTCATTCCGTGGAATAAATTTGTCCGGAGACCGGCGCCCAAGCCGGCCGGACGCTGCGAAAGGCCTGACCGGCGATGACCCACTCCCCCCTGCTCGACACGGCCGCGGGCGCGCTCCGCGACACCCCGCTGCCCGGCGGAGGCGCCCTGTTCGCGGGTGTCCCGTTCGCCGCCCCACCGGTCGGGCCACTGCGGCTGCGCCCGCCGCAGCCGTACCGGCCGTGGTCCGGGGTGCGGGACGCTACCCGGTTCGGGCCCGCCGCCGCGCAACGGGTCAGCGCCCTGCTGGCCGGGTCGCCGGCCGCGGCGGCCGGCGACCTGTGGGCAACGCCCGCCGAGTGCGGCGAAGACTGCCTCTACCTCAACGTCTGGACACCGGACGTCGACGGCCGCCGTCCGGTGCTCGTCTGGATCCACGGCGGTGGCTTCGACAGCGGCTCGGCCGCGCTCCCGAACACCGACGGCGCGGCGCTGTCCCGGCTCACCGGCACCGTCGTGGTCGCCGCGAACTACCGCCTCGGCGCGCTCGGCCACCTGTACCTGGCCGAGCTCGGCCGGCCCGAGTGCGCCAACCTCGGTCTCCAGGACCAGGCCGCGGCGCTGCGCTGGGTCCGCGACCACATCGCGGCCTTCGGCGGCGATCCGGGGAACATCACCGTGGCCGGGCAGTCCGCCGGGGCGTCGTCGATCGGCGCGCTGCTCGCGACGCCCGCCGCGGCGGGCACCTTCCACCGGGCGATCCTGCAGAGCGGGCACACCGAGCGCGTCAGCACCGCCGCGACCGCCACCGCGATCGCCACCGGCCTGCTGGCCGCGCTCGGCCTCACCGACGTCGACGAGCTCGGTGCCGTGCCGGTCGAGCGGATCGTCCGGGCGCAGAACGACGTGGTGGACGCGGACGCCGGCCGTCGCGCCCTGCCGGGCGGACGCGCCTGGGGTCCGGTGCTGGACGGCCAAGTCCTCCACCGCCACCCGCACCAGGCCGTCGCCGACGGCGCGGCGGCCGGGATCGGCCTGCTCGTCGGCGTCAACCGCGACGAGATGCGGCTTTTCCAGCTGCTGCAAGGAGCCCGCTACGCCCCCGCGGACGAACCGGCGTTGCTGGCCGAACTGCGCCGCGCCGGTGTCGCCGTCCCCGAGCGGCTGCTCGCCGCGTACCGTCGCCGCGCGCCCGGCGCCGACCTGGCCGCGCTGCGCACGATGTTCCTCGGCGACGCCGCATACCGGCGGCCGGCCGCCAGGCTCGCCGCCGCCCAGACCGCCGCGGGCGGGCGGGCCCACACGTACCTGTTCGCCGCCGAACCGCAGGGCCCGGCCCTCGGGGCGAGCCACGGCGTGGAGCTCCCGCTCGTGTTCGACCGCATCGACCCGGCGGTCCCGCACCTGCGCCGGCTGCGCGACGACTTCGTGGCCGCCTGGGCCCGGTTCGCCGCGGACGGCGACCCCGGATGGCCGTTGCACGGCCCCGGAGCCGTCACCCGCCAGTTCGGCGGCGACACCGAGCTGCTCACCGAGCCGCCCGCCGACGACGTCGAGGCCGCGTGGCTGTAACACGGGCCGGTCGACCCGACGATTTCCGGCGGTAACCGGTCCTCGAAGGGTTGTGACTTGCTGACCGAAGACGCGCACCGGCGGATGACGGAGTCGCTGTGGCTGGTGGGGCACCGGTACGAAAGGAATGCCTTCCCCGTGCGGGCGCACTGGGACGGGGTCGCGCACCGGCGCCACTGGGTGCTCCAGCGGAACTTCGCGTGGGAGTGGCGGGCGGCGCTCGCGGTGAAGCCCTTGTTCGCCGCCGAATCCCGCGTCGGGGCCATGCCCGATGACGAACGCTCGTTGTTGCTCGCGGGCTACGACCTGTATTGCCGGCGCGGAGCCCGCTTGAAGTGGCTGCTCGATCTTTTCGACGAGGCCGCACCTCGGATCCTTGCGGTGCTCGTGCTGATCGCGTTCGCCGTCGTGCCCTTTCCCTCTGGGACTCGGGAAACCTGGGGCGCGTGATCCTCGCCGGCGAGCTGGTGTGCGTCTTCGCCTCCGCGGTCATGATGTTCCCCTCCTCCGCCGAGAGATCGTCCATGATCGTCGGCATGGCGGCGGTCGCCGGCTCGCTCGCCTCGAGCCTGTTTAGCAGGTACGTCATCCGGAAGGGGCCGAAGGAGCTGACTCTGTACTCCCTCGCCCTCACACTGGTGCACCTGGTCGACCACATACCCGGCGACCGGCGGCTACCCTCGCCCGAACGCCTGCGGTTGGCGGCGATGTGCGTCGAGGGCTTGGGGCACACCATCCGCCTCTCCGACGCCCGGCACCGGCGCGTGTTCCGCGGCCGCGTCCGTTCGGCGGCGCAGGCCGTGCGGGAGAAGGCGCTGTGGATCGCGCTGCCGAACGTCCGGACGCAGGCCGACCTGCGCGCCTTCGTGGTGCAGCTGATGACGGCCGTCCTCGACCACACCTACGACGAACTACCGGGTTCACCCGTCACGAAGTGGGGCCGGGTCCGGGCGGCCGCCGTCTTCCTGCGGACACTGGTGATCGGGGCGTTCCCTGTCGGCGCCCTCTGGCTCGTGCACCGGCTCGGCGTGCAGCTGCCCGACCCGGTGGGCACCACGGCGACGCTCTTCGCCGTGCTGTGGGCGATCGTCACGGTGCTCATGGCCGTGGACCCCGCCCTGCGTGAACGCGCCGACGTCGTCCGGAGCGTCAGCGGGCTGCTCTCCGGAGCCAGGCAGGAGAAGTGATCCCGCGCCGGCCCCGAAAGTTTCGGCGCGGAATCCGTTATTTTCGAAATCGCGGCGACGGGAAATAACCCCAATTCCACTCAGGTGATTGGTTGACGTTTGTCCGGATCGAGAATAAGCTGCTGCCACCCTGGGAGCGCTCCCATATGAACCGCACGTTCTTCCGAGAATGGAGGCTCATCCATGCGTAGGCGCAACTCCTCCGGGTCCGGTACCCGGCTGCGCGGCATCATCGCCCTGGTCATCGCCGGGCTGGCCGGCCTGTTCGTCGGGGTCCCCACCGCCTCGGCGCACGGGACCATCGTCGGCCCCGCCACCCGGGCCTACCAGTGCTGGAAGGATTGGGGCAGCCAGCACACGAACCCCGCCATGCAGCAGCAGGATCCCATGTGCTGGGCCGCCTTCCAGGCCAACGCCGACACCATGTGGAACTGGATGAGCGCCCTGCGGGACGGGCTGCACGGCAACTTCCAGGGCGCGACGCCCGACGGGCAGCTGTGCAGCAACGGCCTGGCGCGCAACAACTCCCTCAACACCCCCGGCCAGTGGCGGACCACCACCCTCGGCGCGAACTTCTCGATGCACCTCTACGACCAGGCCAGCCACGGTGCCGACTTCATCCGGGTCTACGTCAGCAAGAACGGCTACGACCCCACCACCCAGCGCCTCGGCTGGGGCAACCTCGACCAGGTGACGCAGACCGGCCGCTTCGCCCCCGCCAAGGACATCACCTTCAACGTCCAGACCTCCGGCGGCTACCGCGGCCACCACGTCGTCTTCACGATCTGGCAGGCGTCCCACCAGGACCAGACGTACATGTGGTGCAGTGACGTGAACTTCGGCTGAGGCGCATTCCGTGCCGCATTGAACGGGGGCCAGCGCCGTTCAATGCGGCACGGCGGTGTTCTTTCCTGACCGGTTCTGAGCGTTTCGCTTCGGAACCCTGGCCGGTTCCCCGGCCGGGGTGTTACCAGTGTCTCGACGCTGCGCAGGGATCCGGGAAGGAAACGAGCCGATGAAACCGAACCCCTCCGTGCTCCGCAGGACATTGTCCAGGGCATTCCGGTTCCTGGCGGTGTCCGCACTCGCCTCCGGGCTGCTGGCCGCCGCCCCGCCGCAGGCCGAGGCGTCCACGGCGGGGCTGAAGGGCGTCAACTGGGCCGACACGCGGGACAACTTCGTCAACGGCGTGCTGTACGTCTCCGGGCTGACGGCTTCGGACACCTACTCCTCGGCCGCCACCGTGGCGAACCAGGTCGTCGGCCAGCTGTACTCGATCACCGGGGCCGACACGGTCCGGCTGCCGATCAACGAGCCGACGGTGTCCGGCTACTGGGCCACCTACACCGGCGCGATCGACGCCGCGCTCACCAAGGGCAAGGTGATCCTGGCGTACTGGGCCCACACCGGCGGCAAACCGCAGGACACCGGCCGGTTCCAGCAGATGTGGGACACCGTGGTCGCCAAGTACGGCAGCAACCCGAACGCCTACTTCGAGGTCATCAACGAGCCGTACGCCTACGGCGCCGGCGACCTGAACAACTTCTACAACGCCTGGCTGGCCCGCTACCCCGGCGTGCCGCGCGGCCGGGTGATCCTCGACGGCACCGGGTACGCCCAGAACGTGCCCGCGGTCGGCAGCGACCGGCGGCTCGACGGGACGCTCCTGGCGGCCCACGACTATTCGTTCTTCGCCGGCTACGAAAGCGAAACCGAGTGGGCCGACCACATCGGCGGCTACATCGGCGCGTACGCGGACCGGACGGTCGTCACCGAGTGGGGCGGCCCGATGTCGCCCGGCAGCAAGAACGGCGTGCACTACGACACCCTCGACTACAGCATCCCGAGCGGGTCGTTCTTCGCCGACTACATCCGGGGGGTCAGCGCGAAACTGCGGAGCCTCGGCGTCGGCAGCGTGTACTGGCCGGGCCTGCGCGACGCTGACTGGTACAGCATGACGACGAAAGCCGGCACCGGCGCGGGCATCAAGCTGTCGCTGTCGAACCCCAGCGGGCTGGCCCGGCTGCGGTACGCGTGGGGCGAAGGCACCGGGGGCGGCACGTACGTCCGGATCGTCAACGCCGCCACCGGGCTCGCCATCGACGGCATGGGCCGCACCGCCGTCGGGTCGGGCGCGGGCCAGGCGACCGGCGACCCGGGCCGCTACGACCAGCAGTGGGTCATCGAGAACTCGGGCAACCGCGTGCGCGTCAAGAACCGCGCCACCGGCCTCTACCTCGACGGCGCGGGCCGCACGGCCAACGGCGCCGCGGCGACCCAGTACACCGGCAGCGGCAGCGGCAACCAGCAGTGGTCGGTGGTGACCGACGCGAACAACGTCCGCATCCGGAACAGCGGCACCGGGCTCTACCTCGACGGCATGGGCCGCACCGGCAGCGGCGCCGACCTCGGCCAGTACGGCGACAGCACCAGCGCCAACCAGCGGTGGCGCATCGTCGCCGCCGGCTGAGCCCGCAGTCGAGAACCAGCGCTTCTGCTTCTGCTTCTGCCGCAACCGGTCGTGAGTGGTATTTCGGGTTCTAACGCCGGGGCGCTGCTCGCGGTCGCCGTGGTGCTCACCGCGCTCAACCTGCGGCCGGCCATCACCGG
>NZ_JBSGAI010000029.1:0-136505 GCF_053600695.1 Amycolatopsis sp. NPDC005003
ACCCCCCCGCCCCCGGGGCGGGACCCCAAACCCGGGGTGGTCCCCGCACCCCAAGCCCCCCCCGCGCGGTTTTTTTGTTTTTTTTTCTTCCCCAAACAACCCAAAAACCCCCCCCACGACGGGGTTTTTCGCCGCCAGCGCCAGCAATGGAACTGCCGCGGCCGCGTCGGTGATGAGCGTCGAGACCATGCCGGACCGCAACACCGCGTCCACCGCAGCGGCTTTGGGCCTGCTGTAGCCGAGGGCGATCACCTCCGGGACCGCCATCAGCTCCTCGTGGCTGATCGCCAGGACGTGGTGGGCCAAGCCGGTCGAGAGAGCGTTTCCCGAGGCGTCGAAGAGGCGGGCCGCGACCTCCGCCGTCGCTCCCCGGGCCGCGATCGCCGCGCGCTCGGCCTCGTCCAGGGCGTCGTACACCGTCGACTCGCCCGGCTGCCACGCGCCGATGCTGACCACGGCCTTCGTCAGGTTCTTGAACTGGCCGAACGTCTCCGCGATGCCCGGCTGCCGCCGCAACGTCTCCGTCGTGCGCCGGTCCGGCAGCACCAGCGGGCCGAAGATCGGGTACGCGTCGCCGCCGGAGACCGACGTCACGCGGCTGACCGTCTCCACCGAGCGGCCGCGCATGTCCATCCCGGCCTGCACCCCGCAGAGCTGGACGATCGGGCAGCGCGGCAGCGACCGGACCGCTTCCGTCATCGCGTTCACCGACCGCGCCCACGACAGCCCGATCACGTCGGACGGGACCGCGATCTCCTCCAGCAGCCGCGCCGCCAGCGAGCCGATCTTCGCCCGGACGACCTCCTTCGGCTCGCGCTCGGTTGAGCGTTCGAGCACCAGTGCCCGCTCCAGGCCGTACGCCGAGCGCACCTCGTCCGACAGCGCCAGGTCGACCGGCGCCGGCAGCGAGAACTCCACCCTGACCAGGCCGGACTCCATGGCCGTGTCGAGCATCCGCGCCACCTTGAACCGGCTGACGCCGAACTCGTCGGCGATCTCCAGTTTGGAGTGTCCCTGCACGTAGAAGCGCCGGGCGACGGTGGCGAGCAGCATCGCTTCAGTGAGCGAAGAGCTCTTACGAGAAGCGCTCATCTGAGCATAATAGCGCGAAATCCAGCCGAAAGGTTGACGTAATGCCGACGTCAGACCTGTAATGCCTTCACATGTTCTCGACGCGATAGGTCAATGTTGCTCATATGAGCGGCGAGGAAGGGGTAAGGCATGCGTGCCGCCATCGTCGACCGGCCCGGTGAGATCAGGGTCGGCGAGGTGCCCGATCCGAAACCCGGGGAACGTCAGGTCGTCGTCAAGGTCGGAGCGTGCGGCATCTGCGGCACCGACCTGCACATCGCGGACGGGCACTTCCCGCCCACCCCGTACCCCATCGTCCCCGGCCACGAGTTCGCCGGGGAGATCGTCGAGCTCGGCGCGGACGTACCGGGCGAGTGGAAGGTCGGCGACCGCGTCGCCGTCGACCCGTCGCTGTTCTGCGGCTACTGCGGCCCCTGCCGCGCCGGCCACGGCAACCTCTGCGCGAACTGGGGCGCCACCGGCGACACCGTCAACGGCGCCTTCGCCGAATACGTCGCCGTCCCGTCCTCCACCTGCTACCGCATGCCCGACGCGATGACCTGGGAGCAGGGCGCGCTGGTCGAGCCGGTTTCCTGCGCGGTGCACGGCGTCCGCCGGGTCGGCGTCGAGGCCGGCGAACGCTTCCTCGTCGTCGGCGCCGGGACCATGGGCCTGATCATGCAGCAGCTGCTGCAGCGGTCGGGTGCGCAGGTCACGGTGGTCGACCGCAACGAAGCCCGGCTGCCGCGCGCGAAGAGCCTGGGCGCGGTCGCCACCGCAAAAGACGTAACCGACCTCAACGGCGAGAAGTTCGACGTCGCCGTCGACTGCACCGGCGCCGCGCCCGCCATCGAAGCCGCCTTCGACTCGATCCGGCGCGGCGGACGGCTGCTCGTCTTCGGCGTCGCCCCGGCCGAAGCCCGCGTCGCGCTCTCGCCGTTCCGCATCTACAACGACGAGATCACCGTCGTCGGCTCGATGGCCGTGCTGCACAGCTTCGGCGCTGCCCTCGACCTCGTCGCGAGCGGCGCCATCGACACCGACGCCCTGCTCACCGACACCCTGCCGCTGGAGCAGTACCCCGAGGCGCTGGCCAAGATGCGCAGCGGCGCGGGCCTGAAGGTGCAAGTTCTCCCCGGAGGTGGCCGTGCGTAAGCTCCTCACCCTGCTCGCGGCGACGTCGCTGCTGGCCACCGGCTGCGCGGGCGCGGGCTCGCTCGGCACCGGCAGCAGCACGCTCGTCATCGCCATCGTGTCCAACCCGCAGATGAAGGACGCCATCGCGCTCGCGCCCGAGTTCGAGAAGGCCACCGGCATCGGCCTGAAGTTCGTGTCGCTGCCCGAAAACCAGGCCCGCGCCAAGATCACCGCGTCGACCGCCACCGAGGGCGGCGAGTTCGACGTCGTCATGATCAGCAACTACGAGGCCCCGCAGTGGGCGGCCAACGGCTGGCTCGAGAACCTCGAACCGCACATGGCGGCGACCCCGGGCTACGACGAAGGCGACTTCATCCCCAGCATCAAGACGTCGCTGTCGTACCAGAACCAGATGTACGCGGTGCCGTTCTACGGCGAGTCGTCGTTCCTGGCCTACCGCAAGGACCTCTTCGACAAAGCCGGGCTGACCATGCCGGCCAAGCCGACCTGGCAGCAGATCGCCGACTTCGCCGCGAAGCTCGACGACAAGGCCGCCGGCGTCGCGGGCATCTGCCTGCGCGGCAAGCCCGGCTGGGGCGAAAGCCTCGCGCCCTTCACGACCGTGGCCAACACCTTCGGCGCACAGTGGTTCGACAAGGACTGGAACGCCAAGCTGACGTCACCGGAGTTCACCGAGGCCGCGAAGTTCTACGTCAACCTCATCCGCGAGCACGGCGAAGTCGGCGCCTCCAGCGCCGGGTTCTCCGAGTGCGGCACCCGCTACACGCAGGGCAACGCGGCGATGTGGTACGACGCCACGGTCATGGCGGGCACCAACGAGGACCCGTCGAGCAGCAAGATCGTCGGCAAGTCCGGCTACGCGCCCGCACCCGTCGTCAAGACGCAGGCGAGCGGCTGGCTCTACACCTGGGCCCTGGGCATCCCGAAGGTGGCCAAGGACAAGGACGCGGCCTGGAAGTTCATGGCCTGGATGACCGACAAGGCGTACGTGCAGAAGGTCAGCCACACCTACGGCTGGAACCGCGTCCCGCCGGGCGTCCGCCAGTCGACGTACGCCATCCCCGAGTACGCCGACGCGGCGAAGGCGTACGCGAAGCCGACGCTGGACGGCATCGCGGACGCCAACCAGCAGAAAGTCATGGCGAACCCGGTGCCCTACCCCGGCATCCAGTTCGTCGGCATCCCCGAGTTCCAGGACCTCGGCACCCGGGTGAGCCAGCAGCTGTCGGCCGCGATCGCCGGCCGCGAATCCGTCGAAGACGCGCTGAAGCAGTCCCAGGACTACGCGCAAACCGTGGGCGACTCGTACAAGGCGGTGCAATGATGTCCACGCTCTCCGTATCCACGCCGGCGTCCACCACCCAGGAGAAGGTCGCGGAGAAACGCGGCCTGAGCACCGCGGCCAAGCGGCGGCTGCCGCTGCTGCCCGCGCTGATCTTCGTCATCGCGGTGACGCAGCTGCCGTTCCTGCTCACCGTGTTCTACTCCTTCCAGTCGTGGAACCTGGTCCGGCCGGGTTCGCGGCACTTCGTCGGCTTGCAGAACTACGTCGACGTCTTCAGTGACACGACGTTCCTGGTGGCGCTGCTCAACACGGTGCTGCTGACCGTGGTGTGCGTGTTCGTCGCGCTGCTGCTCGGCCTCGGCCTGGCCATCCTGCTCGACCGCAAGTTCCTCGGCCGCGGCGTCGTCCGGACGCTGCTGATCACGCCGTTCCTGATCCTGCCGGCGGCCGGCGCGCTGCTGTGGAAGACGACGATGTTCGACCCGACCTACGGGCTGCTGCACTTCGTCTTCGGCACCGACGTCGACTGGCTGTCGGAGTTCCCGCTGGCGTCGGTGATGGCCCAGATCGTGTGGCAGTGGACGCCGTTCATGATGCTGCTGATTCTCGCGGGCCTGCAGAGCCAGGCCAAGGACGTGCTCGAAGCGGCCAATGTGGACGGTGCGGGCCGCTGGCGGACGTTCGTCTCCATCACCCTGCCGCACCTTTCCCGGTTCCTGCAGCTGGCCACGCTGCTGGGCGCGATCTATATCGTGAACAGCTTCGACGCGATCTTCCTGATGACCCAGGGCGGCCCGGGCACGGCGAGCACCAACCTGCCGTACTACATCTACCAGCGCGCGTTCGAGGGCTTCGACGTCGGCCAGTCGTCGGCGATGGGCGTGGTCGTGGTGATCCTGACGATGATCGTCGCGACCTTCGCGCTGCGCCTGATGTTCCGGACCTTCTCGGTGAGCGGAGGGATCAAGTGACCACGGTTGCGCCCCGAAAGCGGGCTTACGGCAAGGGTTCGCTGACCGTCGCGACCTGGGTGATCGCGATCCTGTTCGTCTTCCCGCTGCTGTGGATGATCCTCACGGCGTTCAAGCAGGAGGCGGACGCCTACACCGACCCGCCGAAGCTGTTCTTCACCCCGACGTTCGAGCAGCTCGGCAACGTCCTGGGCGGCGGGTTCCTGCCGTACCTGTCGAACTCGGCGTTCGTCACGATCCTCTCGACGCTGCTGGTGCTGCTCCTCGGCGTCCCGGCGGCGTACGCGCTGTCGCTGGCGCCGGTCAAGGGCACGTCGAACGCGCTGGGCTTCTTCCTGTCGACGAAGATGCTGCCGATCGTGGCGGCGATCATCCCGCTGTACGTGATCTCGCAGAACACCGAGCTGCTCGACACGGTGTGGGCGCTGGTCATCCTGTACACGTCGATGAACCTGCCGCTGGCCATCTGGATGATGCGGTCGTTCTTCCTCGAGGTGCCGCACGAGATGATCGAGGCGGGCCGCATCGACGGCGCCAACCTGCCGACGCTGCTGCGCAAGATCATCATGCCGGTGGTCGCGCCCGGGATCGCGGCGACCGCGCTGATCTGCGTGATCTTCTCCTGGACGGAGTTCTTCTACGCGGTCAACCTGACGGCGGCGCGGGCCGGGACCGTGCCGGTGTTCCTGGTCGGGTTCATCACCAGCGAGGGTTTGTACTGGGCTCAGTTGTCGGCGGCGGCGCTGCTGGCCTCGCTGCCGGTGATGATCGTCGGCTGGATCGCGCAGAACCACCTGGTCCGCGGCCTGTCGATGGGCGCGGTCAAGTAGCGGGTCAGCGGTGAGGGCCACCGCGAGGTGGCCCTCACCGCGGTTCACTCCTGCAGGGAGAGGGCCTGGCTCGGACAGACGTGCACCGCTTCACGGGCCTTCTCGACCAGGTCGCCCTCGGGCTGGTCGTCGAGCACGATGACCGTGCCGTCCTCCTCGCTCTGGTCGAACAGCGAGGGCTCGGTGAGTACGCACTGACCGGCGCCGACGCACTTGCCGGTGTCCGCGATGATCTTCATGGTCCTCTTCTCCTGTGGTGGTTTGGCAGTTCGTCTCTACCAGGTCACCGGCAGCCGGTACAGGCCGTAGATGTTCGCGTCGTCCTTGAACGGCAGGTCGTCGACCGGCGCGGTCAGCTTCAAGCCGGGGACCCGGCGGAACAGCGTGTCGAACACGATCTGCAGTTCCATCCGGGCCAGGTTCTGGCCGAGGCACTGGTGCGGGCCGAACCCGAAGGCGACGTGGTGGCGCGCGCCGCGTTCGATGTCCAGCTCGTCCGGGTTGTCGAACGCGGATTCGTCGCGGTTGGCCGCGTACCCCAGCGCCAGCACACCCTCGCCGGCCCGGATCAGCTGGCCGCCGACCTCGACGTCCTCGACGCAGAGCCGGGCCGTGGCGGCGTCGACGATGGTGAAGTAGCGCAGCAGTTCCTCCACGGCGTCGAGCGTCTTGCCCGGGTCGCCGGTGATCAGCGCCAGCTGGTCCGGGTTCTCCAGCAGCCCGACCGTGCCGAGGGAGATCATGTTCGCCGTCGTCTCGTGCCCGGCGACGAGCAGCAGGAACCCGGTCGCGGCCAGCGACGCCCGCCGGTAGGTGCCCTCTTCGCGCAGCTTGACGATCTGCCGCCCGAGCAGGTCGTCCGGCGGGTTGTCCTCCTTACCGGCGATGAGGTCGCCCATGTACTCGCGCACGGCCTCGACCGCGGCCCGCCGCTCCTGCGGGGGCGTGTCGCGGTTGATCAGCTTCGCCGTGTGGGTCTGGAAGAAGTCGTGGTCGGCGTACGGCACGCCGAGCATCTCGCAGATGACCAGCGACGGCACCGGCAGCGACAGCGTCTCGACCAGGTCGCCGGGCTTAGGGCCGGCCAGCAGCGCGTCGATCCGCTCGTCGACGATCTCCTGGATCCGCGGCCGCAGCGCCTCCATCCGGCGCACGGTGAACTCGCCGAGCACGGCCTTGCGGGCCGGCCCATGCTCGGGCGCGTCCATGGTGATCATGGTGCGCTCGTCGTCCGGCCGCCGGAACCCGGGCACCAGCTGCGGGAAGTCCGGGTGCTGCCGGTCGGCGCTGAACCGCCGGTCGTTCAGCACCGTCCGGACGTCCTCGTGCCTGCTGACCACCCAGGCCTGCTTGCCCTCGGGCAGCCGCACCCGGGTGATCGGGTCTTTCTCGCGGATCTCGGTGTACGCCGGCGGCGGCGCGAACGGGCACGTCCGCGTCATCGGGAATTCGTGGACCGCGGTCATGACGTCTCCCTCACCAGGTCACGGGCAGGCAGTAGAGGCCGAAGATCGACGAGTCGTGCTTGAAGGGCAGCCGGTCCACCGGTGCGGCCAGCTTGAGGTCCGGGATGCGGCGGAAGAGGGTGTCGAAGACGATCTGCAGTTCCATCCGGGCCAGGTTCTGGCCGAGGCACTGGTGGGGGCCGAACCCGAAGGCGACGTGGTGGCGGGCACCGCGCTCGATGTCCAGCTCGTCCGGGTTGTCGAACGCGGCCGCGTCGCGGTTGCCGGAGTAGCTCAGGCCGAGCACGCCCTCGCCCTCGCGGATCAGCTGCCCGCCGAGCTCGACGTCCTCGGTGGCGACGCGCGAGGTCGCGAACTCGGCGATGGTGAAGTACCGCAGCAGCTCCTCGACGGCGTCGAGGGTCTTGCCGGGGTCGTTCTTGATGATCTCGAGCTGCTCCGGGTTCTCCAGGAGGGCGACGGTGCCGAGGGAGATCATGTTCGCCGTCGTCTCGTGCCCGGCGAGCAGCAGCAGGAAGGCGAGCGAAACGAGCTCGTCGTGCGCGGCTTCGCCGTGCTCCTCGCGCTGCTTGAGGATCTGGCGGCCGAGCAGGTCGTCGGTCGGGTTCGCCTCCTTCGCGGTGACCAGCTCGTCGAGGTAGTTCTGGAGCCCTTCGACCGCCTGCATCCGCGCTTCCTGCGAGACCTCGCGGTTCAGCAGGGTGGAGCTGCGCGACTGGAAGAAGTCGTGGTCGGCGTACGGGACGCCCAGCTGCTCGCAGATGACCAGGGACGGCACCGGCAGGCTCAGCGCGGAGACCAGGTCGGCGGGCTTGGGGCCGGCCAGGATCGCGTCGATGTGCTCGTCGACGATCTGCTGGATCCGCGGCTGCAGCGCCTTCATGCGCTTGACGGTGAACTCGCCGACGACCTCGCGGCGGGCGGCGCCGTGCTCCGGGGGATCCATGTTGATCAGCGACGCGGTGAAGCGGCGGCGCTGCGGGCGGCCCTCGCGGGTCAGGATCGGGAAGCCGGGGTTGAAGCGGTCGGAGCTGAACCGCGGGTCGTTCAGCACGGTCCGGACGTCTTCCAGGCGCGTCACCGCCCACGCCTCCTGGCCGGACTGCAGCGTGACGCGGTGGACCGGGCCGGCTTCGCGCAGCTTTTCGTAGGCCGGCGGCGGGGCGAACGGGCAGGTGCGGGCCAGCGGGAAGGTTTCGTTCTGCGTCGCGGGCTCGGCCAATTCGGTCATTTCGGATCCCCTAGATCGGACGGAAAGTATGCGGAGGATTACATTCCGGTTCTCTGGTCCAAGGTACCGAAGCGGAAGGAAGTCGTCCACTAGATGCCGACTACCCGTTCGAGGAGGCGGTGTGTGGCCGGTTGACCATGCGAGAATCACCCCGCGCGATTCAGCGGAAGGCGAACGGCATGACGGCAGACCCCGAGACCACCCTGCGGGCGGACGCGCGCCGCAACCGCGACCAGATCCTGGCCGCCGCGAAGAGCATCTTCGCCGTTTCCGGTCCCGAGGTGCCGATGGAGGAGATCGCCCGCGCGGCCGGCGTCGGCGTCGGCACGCTGTACCGCCGCTTCCCGGACCGCGACGCGCTGGTCCGCGCGGTCGCCATGGACAACTTCGAGCGGGTGCTGGTCGACGCGCGGGTGATCGCGGCCGAGGAGACGTCGTCGTGGCGCGCGCTGGAGCGGCTGCTGCGGCAGTCGGTGGAGCTGCAGCTGAGCGTGCAGCTGGCGATGGTGTCGCACCGGGCGCTGGTGATCCTCAAGAGCGACCCGGAGGTCCGCCGGCTGCGTGACGAGATCTTGGACGTCCTCGACGGCTTCGTCGAAGGCGCCAAGGCCGAGGGCAAGCTCCGCGAAGACGTCGGCGCCGGCGACATCGCGATCCTCTTCGCGACACTGCTGCGCCAGATGCGCGCGAAGTCGCCGGAAGTGTCCGAGATGGCGGCGCGCCGGTGCGTCGGCATCATGATCGACGGCCTCAGCGCGCGGCCGGGTTCGCCGCTGCCCGGCCGTCCGATCACCTCCGGCGACCTCGACCCGGACTGAATTCGCAGAATCTCCGTTGTCAATCCGGCCGAAAGTAGGCGGATGCGGACGGAAGAGCTGTGCGTCGGTGCCTTTGTTCCGCCGTGACTGCCGGCTGGATTGACAACCATCGGCAGGGTAGGGTTCCGCCTCGTTCTGCCGGAATTGCAGCTGCGGGCGGGAAAATGCGACGAAGAACAATGGCCGTGCTGTTGGCGATTTCCTTCCCGGTGCTGGCCGGGTGTGGCGGCACACCCGTCGACGGCGTCGCGGCCGCTCCGGTGCCGCCGCCTGCGCCGGCGACCTCGCCGCCGGCTGCTCCCACCACGTCCGGGACGCCGGCTTCGGCTTCGCCTTCCTCGGCCCCACCTGCGACTTCGCCCCCGCCGACGCCGACGCCGCCGTCGACAACGCCGGTCCGTAACTGCCGCACCCCGGAGTTCGCCACCAGTGACCCCGACGGCGGCTGGTCGGACGGCGGCTACTACGTCCACAACAACATGTGGAACACCGGGGAGGCGGGCCCGGAAACGCTGCGTGCGTGCGCGTACGACAACTGGTACGTCGATTCCACCCAACCCGATTCGACGTCGGTGAAAACCTATCCGAACGTGCACAAGGACATCAACAACCTGAACGGCAAACCGTTCAACGACTATTCGGTGATCAAATCCACCTTCGCCGGACGCGGCCCGGGCACCGGCATCTACGACGTGGCCTACGACCTGTGGCTGAACGGCGTGGGCAACGGCAAGGGCGTCACCGAGGTGATGATCTGGACGGAGAACCGCAAGCAGGTCCCGTCGGGCGACAAGCTGACGACGTACACGGCGGGCGGCTTCACGTACGACGTCTGGGCGGACGACGAGGGGTACGTGGCGTTCGTGTCCCGGTCGACGCAGTACTCGGGCAGCGTGGACCTGAAGGCGATGATCGCGTGGGCGATCGGCAAGGGCCTGATCCCGGCAAACCCGACGATCAACCAGATCGGCTACGGCATCGAGTTCTGCTCGACGGGTGGCGGCAAGGCCCGGTTCACGCTGTCGGACTTCTCGGTGACGATGAGCTAGCGGGTGTCTTGCCGGCCGGTCAAGTGGGCCAAGTGCGCCAGGTGGTGTGAAGTGGCGAGCGCGACCGGCTTGCTGCTCGATCCGAAGCCTCCGCCGCGTCCGTCGGCGGCTTCGAGGATTTCGCGATCGCCCCAGGAGAAATCCGGGCCGGAGAAACCGCCGGACTCGACCAGGTGGCGGCACACGACGCGGAACGTGCGCGTACGCGCGGAGTCGGTTGCCTGCTCGTCCGGATCCGGCATGCGCTCGCGCGAGTAAAGCCAATGACGCGGGCAGGTGTACTTCATGCTGACGTGCTTGCTGGGGAACCCCTTGCCCAAGACGGGGTGAGTGGTGCCGTAGTCGCCCAGCCGGAGGCCTGTGGTGTTGCCCCGGCTGAGCTTCTCCCAGAGGACCTCCTCGGCTCGGGGTTTCTCCCAGACCGATGTTTGCGCAAGAGTGCGGGGGATAGAGCCGCTCAACAGGGTCGTCGTCCTGAAGTTGCCGAGCGTGGCCAGCGTGGCGAGAACGGTCTCGGTTTCGTCGATGACCAGCGTGGTCACCTCCGGGACGTACTGCAGATCGATGATCACATCGATGCGGGAGGGATCCAGTGCGAGCTTTCGGATGAGTTGCTCCAGGTTGCCCGAGTCCGCGGTGGCCGGCCGGACGCGAAGGGCTCCGCCGGCGTCCAGTTCGTGGCACAGGCGTCCCAGGGCGGCCGCCGAATCCGGATCGATGTCACTTCGGATCACGGGAACGAAGGTGGCCGGGGCCAGCGTGTCGAGCAGGTCCACCGGCGCGTTCAGGCGATCGGCCACCTGACCGAGTGCGCTGGTCGGCCCATGTCCGAAGGCGGGAAGGTGCGCGACCTCGGAAGCGTCCACCATGATCCGGCGGCCCAGCCTGCCGAGAGTGCGGATCACTTCCTCGACGGCATCCAGCTGACTCGCCGGCGCGCTGCCCTCCGGTTCGAACTGCAGCAACGGCTGCACCAGCCGGACCTGCTCCGGGGCCGAGAACGCCCGCAGGGCGGTCAGCTCGCCGCTCTTCACGCGCAATGCGACGAGACTTTCGAATCCTTCCGCAGCGTCCACGGCACCCCTCGATCACACCAAGTGAGAACCTGGTCACTCATCGAGGGTAGGTCGCGAAGATCGAAGTGAGAATCCACCACAAGGTGGACGGCCGCCACCCAGCTTCGGGTGGCGGCCGCCGCTTGTGGGGTCAGACGCCCAGGGGGTGCCAGACCGTCTTGGCCTCCAGGTACCGCCGCAGCCGGGTGAGGTCCGGGGCTGCCGTCCAGTCCGGTTCTGCCTCCGGGACCGTCAACACCCGCTTCACCGTGCTCGCCGCTTCGCGCGCCAGGCCCGGGCGGTCCGCCGGGGCGGCTCCCGTCGGGTCCAGGGCGTTGACGTCGCCGTGGGAGGCCAGCCAGGGGCCCAGCTCCGCGGCCCGCCCGGTCAGGATGTTCGCCACCCCGCCCGGGACGTCGGACGTGGCCAGGACCTCCGACAGCGTGATCGACGGCAACGGCCGCTCCGCGCTCGAGACCACCACCGCCGTCGAGCCCGTCGCCAGGACCGGGGCGAGCACCTCGACCAGGCCCAGCAGGGACGACCGCTGCGGCGCCAGGACGCCCACCACGCCCGTCGGCTCCGGGACCGTGAACGAGAAGTACGGGCCCGCCACCGGGTTGGCCGCGCCGAGGACCGTCGCGATCTTGTCCGTCCAGCCCGCGTACCAGACCCAGCGGTCGATCGCCGCGTCCACAAGGGACTCGGCCTTCTTGCCGCCGAGGCCTTCCGACGCCGACACCTCGGCGATGAACTGGTCGCGGCGGCCCTCCAGCACCTCGGCCACCCGGTAGAGCACCTGGCCGCGGTTGTAGGCCGTCGCCGCGGCCCAGCCTCCGAACGCCTTGCGGGCCGCCACCACGGCATCGCGGACGTCCTTGCGGGACGCGTGGGCCGCGTTCGCCAGGAACTTGCCCTTCGCGTCCGTCACCGGGTACACCCGGCCGGACTCCGAACGGGGGAACTTGCCGCCGATGTACAGCTTGTACGTCTTCGCGACGGAAATCCGGTCAGACATTCAGGTACGCCTCCAGCCCGGTGCGGCCGCCTTCGCGCCCGAAGCCGGATTCCTGGTAGCCGCCGAACGGGGCGGCGGGGTCGAAGCGGTTGAAGGTGTTGGCCCAGACCACGCCGGCGCGCAGCTGGTTCGCCATCCACAGGATCCGGGAGCCCTTTTCGGTCCAGATGCCCGCCGAAAGCCCGTACGGCGTGTTGTTCGCCTTCGCGACGGCCTCGTCCGGCGTGCGGAACGTCAGCACCGAGAGCACCGGGCCGAAGATCTCCTCGCGCGCGATCCGCATCGACTGGTGGACGTTCGCGAACACCGTCGGGGCGAAGAAGAACCCGCGGTCCGGCACCGGGCAGGGGCTGGTCCAGCGCTGCGCGCCCTCGGCGTCACCCGACTCGACGAGTCCGCGGATCTTCGCCAGCTGCTCGGCGGAGTTGATCGCGCCGATGTCGGTGTTCTTGTCCAAGGGGTCGCCGATGCGCAGCGTCGAGACGCGGTAGCGCAGCTTCTCCAGGACCTCTTCGGCGATCGACTCCTGGACCAGCAGGCGCGAGCCCGCGCAGCAGACGTGGCCCTGGTTGAAGAAGATGCCGTTGACGATGCCCTCGACGGCTTGGTCGAGCGGCGCGTCCTCGAAGACGATGTTCGCCGCCTTGCCGCCCAGTTCCAGGGTCAGCTTCTTCGGCGTGCCCGCGACCTGGCGCTGGATCGCCTTGCCGACCTCGGTCGAGCCGGTGAAGGCGATCTTGTCGATGTCCCCGTGCTCCACAATGGACGCACCGATGTCACCCGCGCCCGGGAGGATGTTCACCACACCCGGCGGCAGGTCGGCCTGCTGGCAGATCTCCGCGAAGACCAGCGCGGTCAACGGCGTCGTCTCGGCCGGCTTGAGGACCACCGTGTTGCCGGTGGCCAGCGCCGGGGCGATCTTCCACGCCAGCATCAGCAGCGGGAAGTTCCACGGGATGATCTGCCCCGCGACGCCGAGCGGACGCGGATTCGCGCCGTAGCCCGCGTACTCCAGCTTGTCGGCCCAGCCCGCGTGGTAGAAGAAGTGCGCGGCGGCCGTCGGGACGTCGGAGTCGCGCGACTCCTTGATCGGCTTGCCGTTGTCGAGGCTCTCCAGCACGGCCAGCTCGCGCGAGCGTTCCTGGATCAGCCGGGCGATGCGGAAGAGGTACTTCGCGCGCTCGGTGCCCGGCATCTTCGACCAGACACTCGTGTACGCCTTGCGCGCCGCCTTCACCGCGGTGTCCACATCGGACTTCGACGCGGTGCCGACCTCCGCCAGCACCTCTTCGGTGGCCGGGTTGATCGTCTTGAGCGGCTCACCCGAGCCGTCGACGAACTCGCCGTTGACGAACGGCTTGTAGGAATCCTTGAGGTTCGCGATGGCCCGGGACTCCGGCGCCGGCGCGTATTCGAAAACGGGCATCAGTCCACCGTCACGTAGTCGGGGCCGCTGTAGTGGCCGTCCACCTGGGTGCGGCGCTGCAGCAGCAGGTCGTTGAGCAGGCTGGACGCGCCGAAGCGGAACAGGTCCGGGGTCAGCCACGGCTCGCCGGCGACCTCGTGCACGGCGACCAGGTACTTGATCGCGTCCTTCGTCGTCCGGATGCCGCCCGCGGGCTTCACACCGCGCAGCTCGCCGGTCTGGACGTGCCAGTCGTGGACGGCCTGCAGCATGATGTGGGTGACCGGCAGTGTCGCGGCGGGGGAGACCTTGCCGGTGGACGTCTTGATGAAGTCACCGCCGGCCAGCAGCGCCAGCCACGACGCGCGCCGCACGTTGTCGTACGTCGCCAGCTCGCCGGTCTCGAGGATGACCTTCAGGTGGGCGTCGCCGCAGGCTTCCTTGACGGCCTGGATCTCTTCGAACACGGCCATGTACCGGCCTTCGAGGAAGGCACCGCGGTCGATCACCATGTCGACTTCGTGCGCGCCGGCGTCGACGGCGATCTTCGTGTCGGCCAGCTTGATCTCGCGGCTGGTGCGCCCGGCGGGGAAGCCGGTGGCGACGCTGGCGACGTGCACGCCGCTGCCCTTGAGCGCTTCGACGGCCGTGGCGACCATGTCGGGGTAGACGCAGACGGCGGCGACGCGCGGGGTGTCCTGGCGTTCGGGATCGGGCCGGACCGCCTTCGCGGCCAGCGCCCGGACCTTGCCCTGGGTGTCGGCGCCCTCCAGGGTGGTCAGGTCGACCATGGAGATGGCGGTGTCGATGGCCCACCGCTTGGCGTCCTTCTTGATGCTGCGCGTGCCGAGGCCCGCCGCGCGCTGCTCGACGCCGACCTGGTCGACACCGGGCAGCCCGAGCAGGAAGCGGCGCAGGCTCGCGTCGTCGCGAGTCGCGTCCATCAGCGGTGCCGGGGTGGCCGGCGCCGCTGACGTGCTGGTCGTGGCTGTCATGCGCCTGAGTCTAGGCGGCGGGTCCGACACTTCGCGGTGTCCCGGTCAGACCGGGTCGGATAGGCTGTATACACACTTGTGATCAAGCGCGGCGGTGGTGATGGGAGGGAGAGCATGACGGCTCTACCCGACTGGATGTTACTGTCGGCATCCGGATTGAGTGTGGACGATTACGAAGCGTTGCCGGAAGAGGTCTGCCGCCGCATCGAAATCGTTGATGGAGCCATCGTCGTGAATCCGGCCCCGCGCCGTTCGCACCAGATCTTCGTCCGGCGGCTGGCGAACGCGCTCGAAGCGGCCTGCGGTCCCGCGTTCGAGGTTTCCACCGACGTCGACCTGCGGCTCCGTGACGTACCGCTGCTGAACCGGCGGCCGGACATCGTCGTCTACGACTCGTCGCTGCCGGACGACTTCGTGCTGAGGGCCGAGCACTGCGTGCTCGTGGTGGAGCTGATGTCACCCGGTTCGGTCACGGCCGACCGGGTCGACAAGCCGGGCGAGTACGCCGCCGGCGGCATCGAGCACTTCTGGCGCATCGAAAACACCGACGACCTGGAAAAGCTCCGCGTCTACCGGTACGTGCTCGATCCGGCGTCCAAGGCCTACGCACCCGCGGCCGTGCACGACGGGCCGTTCACCGTGACCGCGCCCTTCACGGTGAACGTCGACCTCGCCGCGCTGCGCTAAGCCCCTTCGATCTGCGGTGGCTCGGTCCGTTTCGCCGGCTTCCGGTACACGACCACCCCGCCCCAGAACGCCAGCCCGTTGATCTTCACCGTGGGTGCCGTCGGCGGCGCGGGCGGCGCGCCCGACTTGTCCTCCAGCACGAACCCGCCCATCAGGCCGAGCCCCGTCACGTCGACGTTGATGTCGTCCGGGACCGTGATCTGGATGCCGCCCATGATCGCCACCGCGGTGATCGTGCAGTGCCGGTCCGCGAAGCGGGCCTGCCGCAGGTCGATCTCCGCGCCGCCCCAGAACGCGAAGCTGTTGTGCTGCGGGGGCAGGACCCAGCTGCCCTTGCGGACCGCTCCCGACAGCACGCCGATCGACACCGGGCTGCCCGGGTGGCCGCCGATGCGCTGGTCGGGGAAGCCCAGAGCGCGCGTCGTGGCCGGTTCGACGGCCGCCGCCGACGACGGCAGGTCCGCCGTCACCGGTTTGAGTTCCCCCAGCGTTTTCGCCGCGTAGACCGTCGTGAGCCGTTCTTCCAGCTCGTTGACCGTGATCCGCCCCTCCGCGAGAGCGTTGTGCAGCACCTGGGCGACGCGTTCGCGGTCCGCGTCGGAAGCCCGCATCTGGTCGGGCGTCAGTTCGCTCACCCGGCGCAGCTTATCCGCGAAAACCACCCCGCGTGTCCACCTTCTGCGAGGACACTGGGTGGATGGTCGAGTTTCCGGACGGCACCCGCGTACACGGGCGTGGGCTGCGGCGCCCCCGCCCCGACGGACCCGAGCCCGATTTCGGGCTCTACCTGGGGACGAGCAAGCTGCGGCGCAAGTACGGCGGGGGCATCACCTGGCCGCACGAGTGGATCACCTGGCCCGACTTCCTGCTGCCCACCCAGCCCGCCGATGCCCGCGAAAAGATCAAGGCCCTCCACGAACGGGCGAAGACCGAGACCGTCGAAGTCGCCTGCTACGGCGGCTCCGGCCGGACCGGGACGGTGCTGGCCTGCCTGGCGGTCCTCTCCGGCGTCCCGGCCGACCAAGCCGTCGCCTGGACGAGAGCGCACTACCACGAGCGAGCCGTCGAAACGCCCTGGCAGCGCGGCTGGGTGAAGAGCTTCGCGAAACAGCTAGATTGACCCGCATGGATGTGCACGTCGTCGACCACCCCCTCGCGAAGGCCCGGCTCTCCACGATGCGCGACGCGCGCACCGACAGCGCCGCGTTCCGGGCCGCGCTGCACGAGCTGACCGTCATGCTGGTCTACGAAGCCACGCGCAACGTGCCGGTGAAGGTCGAGAAGATCCACACGCCGGTCGCCCGCACCGACGGCCACAAGCTGGCCAAACCGCCGCTGCTGGTGCCGGTGCTGCGCGCCGGGCTGGGCATGGCCGACCAGGCGCACAAGCTGATCCCGGACGCGCAGATGGGCTTCGTCGGCCTGGCGCGCGACGAGGAGACGCTGAAGCCGACGCCGTACCTGGAGTCGCTGCCGGAGTCGCTCGCCGACCGGCCGGTGCTGGTGCTCGACCCGATGCTCGCCACCGGCGGCTCGATGGAGTACACGATCCGCCTGCTCACCGACCGCGGCGCCGACGACGTCACGGCGATCTGCGCGCTCGCGGCCCCGGAAGGCCTGGCGCACCTGGAGAAGACCGGCCTGCCGGTCCGGGTGGTCACGGCGAGCATCGACGAGCGCCTCAACGACTCGGGCTTCATCGTCCCGGGCCTCGGCGACGCGGGTGACCGCCAGTACGGCGCCGTCTGAGCCGGTACCGGTCCTGAAGTGGCGGTGGATCGCCGTGACCGCGGCGGTCCACATCCGCGGTTCGCGGACGCGCGGTTTCCTGCCACCGAGGAGCGCAACATCCGGGCCGGTGCCGGCCATGAGTGGGTGTGACCAGCCATGCGACGGGGGCGCCGGTGGACGACCGGGATCTGTGGGACCGGGCGTCCGAAGGTGACGAAGCAGCCTTCAGCGAGCTCTTCGAACGCCATGCGGAGGCCGTCTGGAACCACGCCTACCGGTTGACCGGCTCGTGGACCGCGGCCGAGGACCTGACCTCGAACACCTTCCTCACCGCCTGGCGCCGCCGCGCCGACGTGCGGCTGGTGCGCGACAGCGCGCTGCCGTGGCTCTACACCGTCGCCGCCAACGCGGCCCGCGACGAGTACCGCGGCGCGCGAAGACGGCTGAGGCTGCTGCGGAAGATGCCGGACCCGCCGGTCGTGACCGACCACGCCGACGCGGTGGCCGAGCGGCTCGACGGCGAGCAGCGGCTGCGTGAGGTTCTCGAGGCCGTCCGGACGCTGCCGAAGGCGCAGCGGGAGGTCGTCGAGCTGTGCCTGCTCGGCGACCTCAGCGCCGCCGACGCCGCGGCGCTGCTGACCGTCGCCGAGGTCACCGTCCGCTCCCACCTGTCCCGGGCCCGCGCCCGGCTGCGCACGTTGCTGGAGGAGAAATGAGCGACGACTTCGGCCTGCCGTCCCGGCAGGAGCTGCCGGACGACGTCCGGGCGCGGGTGCGCGCCGAACTCCGCCAGGGCATCGCGAAACCACGGCGGACGAAGCACCTTTGGTACGCCGCCGCGGCCGCGGTGCTCGTTCTGGCCGTCGGTGCGGTCGTGGCGACGCAGGTGATCAGGCACCCGTCCGTGGCCGGCCCGGGTCCGTCGCCCGGCCCGGACGACCGCAGCCCGCTCACCCTCGACCTGAAGGTGGCGACCTCGTCCCTGGACCGCTGCTGGGCGGCTGTGCAGACGGCGGGCAAGGCGGACCGGGTGCCGCCGCGCGCGGACTGGGTTCCGTTGTTCACCAAGGTCCTGCGGACGGACGCGGTGGTCGCGGCGACCGCCGCCAGCAAGCCGATGTTCTGCGAGACCACCGATACGACCGTGACGCTGACGGATCCGGCAGCCGTGCCCGCCTACGCCCCGGGCACGCGCACGGGGCTGCTGCTGCACAGCGCGACCGGGGCGGTCGGCGGGGTCCTCGCCACGGGCGGGGACGGCAGCTACCTCGAGACGGAAACCGAGAGCGGGGACAGCGGCAGGTCGGACCTGTTCGCCTCCCCGGTCACCCGCCAGTTCGTCGACATGACCCAGAGTCGCCCGGCGGCGACGAGGCTTGCCATCGGCAAGCCGGCGCAACCGGATGTGCCGCTGCCCGCCGCACCGCCGCCGCTGCTCGCGGTCGTCGACCGGCCGGTGACCGCCGACCGGACGTCCCCCGCGGGCCGGGCGTTGGGCGACTGCCTGGCGGCGGCGGACTTCGAGGCGCTTCCCGATGCCGCGGCGTACGCGCCCGGGCCGCTGCTCGAAACGGACGTCTACCGGGTGGCCACCGGTCGCTACGGCGACCGGACCGTGGTGTGCACGACCGAGCCCGACTACCAGCGGCCGGGCAAGACGAAGTCCCGTGCCACCTTGGACGAACCCCCACCGCAGGGACCAGCGGCGTACACCTTGATGGTGAGCACCCTGGGCGCGGTCGAAGCGGGCGGCGAGCCGGGCAAGTCACGGACGCCGTTCGCGGCGGCGCTGCCCGCCACGGCGACCAGCGCGACAGTCGACTTCGGCGCCGGGGCGAGCGTCGACGCCGCGGTCACCGTGGGGATGCTCGCCGTCTGGATCCCGAAGGACCGGTACGAGCCGGGCCGGCAGGTAGGGGTGGTGGCGCGGGACGCGCGCGGCGAGGTCGTCTATGCCGGCGAGCTGCTGCTGATGTGAGGCCGCAGCCAGCCGGAGGCGTTCGCACGCAGGGCCGCTTCGTAGGAGGTCGTGACGTCGAACTCCTCCGGCAGGTTGCCGGTCAGCTCCAGGGACACCAGGCCGTGCACGATGGCCCAGCAGCCGACCGCCACCGTCTCCGGCGGGACGTCGAGGAAGACGCCGTCGGCGATGGCGCGGCGGATGATCCGCTCGAGGGGCTTGAGCGTCTCGCGGGCGAGCTTCTCGGCGTCTTCGTTCGGCTCGAACCCGGGGACCGACTTGGTGAACATGATCCCGTAGAGGTGCGGGTCGGCCAGCGCGCTCGTCCGGTACGCGCTGCCGAGCGCGACGAGGTCCTCGACGGGGTCGCCGGTCAGCGCCGTGCCGGCCATCCGGGCGCCGAAGCGGCGGAAGCCTTCGGTGTAGAGGGCGTTCACCAGGTCGGGCTTGCTGCCGAAGAGCGAGTACACGGCGGTGGTCGACGTCCCGGCGTCGGCGGCCAGCTTGCGCAGCGAAAGCGCCTTCGGCCCGTCGGCCGCGAGGAGCTCGCCGGCCCGGTCGAGCAGCTTGAGCCGGAGCGCTTCGTCGTGCGTGCGTGGTCGCGCCATGCACCCAGCGTATCGGAACAGTGTTATGGAAAGCGAGGGACGGATTTGACCTGGAGTGCACTCCAGGTCGTACTGTCGGCGCATGAGCTACTCGATAGCGGAAGCCGCGCGACGTAGCGGACTGTCCATCGACACCCTCCGGTACTACGAGCGCATCAAACTGCTCGACCCGCCCGCGCGGGACGCCGCGGGCCGCCGCGCCTATTCCGACGACGACCTCAACTGGCTGGGCTTCCTGACCAAGCTGCGCACCACCGGGATGCCCATCAAGAGCATGCGCGAGTACGCGTCGCTGCGCCGGCACGGCGTCGCGAGCGCGGGCCGCCGCAAGGCCCTGCTGGTGGAGCAGCGCCGGTCGGTCGCCGAGCGGATCGCCGAGCTGCAGGGCTGTCTCGACATCCTCGACTACAAGATCGAGAACTACGCCCAGGTCGAGCGCAACGTGCTCGGCGTGGAACCCGGTAGGGAGGAGATTTCGGCGTGAAGAACAGGAAACTGGGCGGCCTGGAAGTCGGCGCCCAGGGGCTCGGCTGCATGGGGATGAGCCAGGCCTACGGCGTCCGCGACAACGACGACGAGTCGATCGCGACCATCCACCGCGCGCTCGAGCTCGGCGTGACGCTGCTGGACACGGCGAACGTCTACGCCAACGGCGTCAACGAGGAGCTGGTCGGCCGCGCGATCGCCGGCCGCCGCGACGACGTCGTGCTCGCGACCAAGTTCGGCATCGTGTGGAACGACGGCGCGATGGGCGCCCGCGGTGACGCCGCGTACGTCAAGCAGTCCTGCGACGAGTCGCTGCGCCGGCTCGGCGTCGACCACATCGACCTGTACTACCAGCACCGCGTCGACCCGGACACGCCGATCGAGGAGACCTGGGGCGCGCTGGCTTCCTTGGTGGAGGCCGGAAAGATCCGGTACGCCGGGATTTCCGAGGCGAGCGCGGCGACGATCCGGGCCGCGCACGCGGTGCACCCGGTGACCGCGCTGCAGAGCGAGTGGTCGCTGTGGACCCGGGGGATCGAAGGCGAAATCCTGGACACGTGCCGGGAGCTCGGCATCGGGATCGTCCCGTTTTCGCCGCTGGGCCGGGGTTTCCTGACGGGCGCGGTGACGTCGGTCGCCGACCTGCCCGAGGACGACATGCGCCGCGGCCTGCCCCGCTTCGCCGAGGGCAACTTCGAGCGCAACATGGCGATCGTCGAGGCGCTGCGCAAGCTGGCCGGGGAGAAGGGCGTCACCGCCGGGCAGCTGGCGCTGGCGTGGGTGCAGGCCCAGGGCGAGGACGTGGTGCCGATCCCGGGCACCAAGCGCCGCAAGTACCTCGAGGAGAACGTCGCGGCGGCGTCGCTGGAGCTGACCGCGGACGACCTGGCGGCCATCGAGGCGGCCGCCCCGGCCGACGCGATCGCCGGAGAGCGCTATCCGGAACGGCTCGCCCGCGCCGCCGGGAAGTAACTTTCCTCTGAGGCTTTTCTGAGATCTCCGGGGCAGGCTCGGCGCCGATCACGTGGTCGGTGCCGAGCCCCAGGAGGTCGTCGTGGCGGAGGAAGTGCTCGATTATCTGATCGTCGGGGCCGGGCCGGCCGGGGTGCAGCTGGGGCAGCACCTCGGCCGCGCCGGGCACCGGTACCTGGTGCTGGAGGCCGGGTCCGCGCCCGGGCACTTCTTCGAGACCTTCCCGCGGCACCGGACCCTCATCTCCATCAACAAGAAGCACACCGGGTACACCGACCCGGAGCTGCGCCTGCGGATGGACTGGAACTCGATCCTCGCCGACGGCGACGACGACCCGGTCCTCTTCACGGACTACAGCGAAAAGCTCTTCCCGGACGCGCCGGACCTCCTGCGCTACCTCGCCGACTACGTCGAGAAGCACCAGGTCGAGGTCCGCTACGACACCCGCGTCACGCGCATCCGCCGCGACGGCGAAACTTTCGTCCTCACCGCCGGTGAAGAAGAGTTCCGGTCGAAACGGCTGATCATGGCCACCGGCGTCACCAAGCCGTACCTCCCGGACTTCCCCGGCGTCGAGCTCATCGACCAGTACGTGGACGTCGACGTCGACCCGAAGAGCTTCACCGACCGGCGCGTCCTCGTGCTCGGCAAGGGGAACTCCGCCTTCGAGACCGCCGACAACCTCATCGAGCACGCCGCCGTCGTGCACGTCGGAGGGCCGCGGCCGGTGAAGCTGGCCTGGCGCACCCACTTCGTCGGCCACCTCCGCGCCTACAACGCCGGCATCCTGGACATGTACCAGCTCAAGCTGCAGCACGCGATCCTCGACGGCGACGTCCGCGAAGTCCGCAAGGACGCCGACGGCTACCACGTCAAGTTCGCCTTCGCCCGCGCCGACGAAGTGATCAAGGAGATCCGCTACGACCGCGTGATCGGCTGCACCGGCTTCCGGTTCGACGCGTCGCTGTTCGACGAGGACTGTCGTCCGGAGCTCACCATCAACGACCGCTTCCCCGCGCAGACGCCGAGCTGGGAGTCGGTCAACGTGCCCGGGCTCTACTTCGCGGGCACGATCACGCAGGTCCGCGACTTCAAGAAGGCCACCAGCGCGTTCATCCACGGCTTCCGCTACGGCGTCCGCGCGCTGGCGAAGGTGCTGAACGAACGCCACCACGACGTCCCGTGGCCGCACACCGAGCTCCCGGCCAAACCGGACGCGCTGACCGAGGCCGTGATCACCCGGATCAACCGGACTTCCGCGCTGTACCAGCAGTTCGGCTTCCTCGGCGACGTCGTGGTCGTGGACGGCGACACCGCCCGCTACCTCGAAGAGGTGCCGGTCGACCGGGTGCTGGCGAACCCGCCGGGCGACGCCTACGTCGTCACCCTCGACTACGGCCCGGACCACGACAAGGTCGACCCGTTCGACTTCGTCGCCCGCGCCGCCCAGGACAAGGCCAACGACCACGGCGAAGGCCACTACCTGCACCCGATCGTCCGGCACTACCGCGCCGGTGAGCTGGCCGCCACCCACCACGTCACCGAGAACCTCGAGAACGAGTGGGACAAGGAAGTGCACGTCGAGCCGCTGATCGCCTTCTTCACGCGGGAGCTGTGATGCGCACGGTCGCGGAGTTCGAGGCGGCCGCCCGGCAGCGCCTCGACCCGGTGCACTACGACTACTTCGCGGGCGGCGCGCAGGACGAGATCACCCTGCGGGAGAACGAAACCGCGTTCCAGCGGTTGCGGCTGGTGCCCCGGGTGCTGCGCGGCAGCGACAAACGGGACCTGAGCATCGAGCTGCTCGGGACACCGTCCTCGATGCCGATCCTCGTCGCGCCCACGGCGTTCCACCGGCTCGCGCACCCCGACGGCGAGCTCGCCACCGCGCGGGCCGCGGCGCGGGCGGGCACGATCATGATCGTCAGCATGGCCTCGACCACGGCGATCGAGGACATCGCCGCGGCCGCCCGCGAGGTCGCGCCGGACCCGGGCCTGTGGTTCCAGCTCTACCTGCAGCCGGACCTGGAGTTCACCGAGGCGATCGTGCGCCGCGTCGAAGCCGCGGGGGTGAAGGCGTTCGTCGTCACCGTCGACTCGCCGGTGCTCGGCCGCCGCGAACGCGACGACCGCAACGCCTTCCACGACCTGCCGGCCGGGTTGTTCGTCGAGAACCTGCGCAACATCGGCGAGAACCGCAGCGGCGGGAACACCAGCCATGTTCGCGAGATCGTCATGTCGGCCGGGTTGAACTGGGACCACATCGCGTGGCTGCGCTCGAAGACCAAGCTGCCCGTGCTGATCAAGGGGGTGCTGCACGCCGAGGACGCGCGGCTGGCCGTGCACCACGGTGTCGCCGGGATCGTCGTGTCCAACCACGGCGGCCGCCAGCTCGACACCGTTCCCGCCACCATCGACGTCCTGCCCGAGATCGCCGCGGCCGTCGGCGGGGCGGTCCCGGTGCTGCTGGACGGCGGGATCCGCCGCGGCACCGACGTCGTCAAGGCGCTCGCACTGGGCGCGGACGCGGTCGGCGTCGGCCGCCCGGTCGTGTGGGGCCTGGCGGCGGGCGGCCGCGAAGGCGCCTCGGAGGTCCTGGAGCTGCTGCGTACCGACTTCGACCAGGCCCTCGCGCTGTGCGGCGGACGGCTGCCGGCGGAGCTGACCGCGGACCAGGTGCGGCGATGATCGGCAAGGCGCTCGCGTGGCTGCCCGAGCATGTCGTCGCGCTGCGGATGCGGATCTTCGCGCTGGTCAACGGCCAGGACGTGGTGACGATCCCGGGCCCGCAGGTCGGCGCCGCCGACTTCCGGCGCGTCTACGCCGACCCGGCGGCGAACGGCCGCAGCCGCGGCGCCGCGCTGTCCGACCTGTTCTGGTACTGGCTGTCGCCGGGCCCCGAAGTGCACCAGGAGCACCTCGAAGCCGGCCCGCGCTACGACGAGGTCGCCAAGTGCACCCGCCACATCCTGGTCAAGTCCAAAAAGGACTCCGAGGAGCTGGCCCGGCGCGTTGCCGGCCACGTCCTGGACGGCGTCCGCCCCGGGCTCGTCCGGCTGCGCGACGAGATGATGCCGATCTGGGCCGAGCTGTACTACGAGCTGGTGTTCGACGAGCCGTGCCCGCCCGAGGCGCGTGCTCTGATCGTGGCCCACGCGGACGACGTCGCCTCGGCGCTGAAGTGCGTGCGGCCGCGGAACATGCGCCGCCGGGCCCGGCTGACGAAGTACCTCAGGCAGCGGCTCGCCGACGTCCCGCACCCGCTCCCGGAGTCACTGAGACCCCAGGAGCAGGCGTACTACCTGCAGGGCACCTTCTTCACCACCGCCGTCGTGCAGATGTCGGAGGCGATGGCGCACCTGCTGATGATCATCGCGCAGGACGAACGCGGCCAGCGGCGCCTCGCCGGCCACCCGGAGGACATCGACCGCGTCATCGAGGACGGGCTGCGCGCGTACCCGCTGTTCGGCATCGCGCACCGGATTTCCACCGCGGACATCGAGCTGGACCGGCTGACCATCCCGGCGGGCACGGTGCTGTGCTTCAGCTACCCCGATTTCGCCGAGCAGTCCACGAAGGAGGAGTTCGTCCCGTTCGGCGTCGCGCAGAACCGCGCCTGCCCGGCCCGCGGGCTCGCGCCGCCGACCATGCGGGTCGTCGCGCAGGAAGTGCTGCGCCGCTTCAGCCTCGCCTCGACGGCCGCCCACACGCGTTCGATCCCCAACCGCGGCCCGGTGCTGCTGACGCCGCGCGGTGCCCGGCACCGGCGCGCACCCCTGGTGTGGCTCGCGGTCCGCGACCGCTGGGAAGACGTCTGGCGCAGCTTCGCCCAGCTCGTGTTCGGCACGTACATGGTCCTCGACGCCCGTCGCCAAGCCCTGTGTTCGACCTACTTCGCCGGAGGCAACCGATGAGCCCGTCCGAAGCGGCGCCCGTGTTCTTCCTCGCCGTCGTGGTGATCCTCGTGGTGGTCCGGCTGGTCTGCCTGGCCGCGGTCAAGCTCGGCCAGCCGCCGGTGGTCGGGGAGATGATCGCCGGCGTGCTGCTCGGCCCGTCGCTGTTCGGGCTGCTGCTGCCGGGCGTGCAGGCGGCGCTGTTCCCGGACGGCATCCGCTCGCTGCTCTACGTCGGCGGCCAGATCGGCCTGGTCATCTACATGTTCGGCGCCGGCTACGAGTTCAACCTGGGCAGCGTCGTGAAGTCGCGCAAGTCGGTCGCGGCGATCTCCTCGGCCGGGACGCTGGTGCCCTTGGCGCTCGGGGTCGGCGTCGCGGTGCTGGGCACGTCGTGGGTCGGCATCGGCAAGGACGGTGTTTCGCCGGCGACCTCGGCGGCGTTCGTCGGCGTCGCGCTGGCGATCACGGCGTTCCCGATGCTGGCCCGGATCATCACCGAACGCGGGATCGCCTCGACGAAGTTCGGCTCCCTGGCGCTGGCCTGCGGTGCGCTCGACGACGTGCTGGCGTGGCTCCTGCTGGCCGTCGTGCTGGGGATGCACGCGGGGTCGGCCGGGCCGGTGGCGCTCGCGCTGGGCGGCGGCCTCCTGTTCGCCGGGCTGGTGTTCATCATCGGACGGCGGCTGCTGGCGAAGGCGATGCGCAGTGAGCGCATGGGGCTCGACCAGCGGGTCCTCGTCACGGCGATGACGTTGTTCGCCGCCGCCTGGTTCACCGACGTGATCGGCTTGTACGCGGTGTTCGGCGCGTTCTGCGTCGGGATCGCGTTCCCCCGCACGCCCGCCGCGGACGCCGTGCTGGCGAAGATCATGCCGATCGGCCGGATCGTGTTCCTGCCGCTGTTCTTCACCTATTCCGGCCTGAACACGCGGTTCGCCCTGCTCGCCGACCCCAAGCTGCTCGCGTTCGCCGTGCTGTGCGTGGTGGTCGCGATCGTCGGCAAGCTGGGGGCGTCCTGGGGTGCGGCCCGGCTGGCGGGGGAACCGCCGGCGATCGCGTCGCGCGTCGGCGTGCTCGTCAACGCGCGTGGCCTGATGCAGCTGATCGCGCTCAACATCGGGCTGGCCGCCGGGATCGTCTCGCCGGCGCTGTTCACGGTGCTGGTGCTCGTCGCGCTGGTCACCACGATCATGACCGCGCCGGTGCTGGCCTGGCTCGACCGGCGCGATGCCCGCAAGGGGAGCACCGAAGTACTCCTGACGGCCGAACCCGTTCCGGTAACCGGGAAAAGTTGATTATTCAAGGTCGGAAATAACTGTCAAGATGGATCGGTGCGCGACGGGGTGGCGAAACCGAAGGTGCTGCTGGTCGAAGACGACCGGGAGCTGGCGGGCATGCTGGGGGAACTGCTCGCGGACGAGGGCTACGAGACCGAGGCGGCGCACGACGGCCAACGGGGTCTCCACCTCGGCCTCACCGGGCACTACGACGTGCTGGTCATCGACCGCCGGCTCCCGGTCATCGACGGGCTGGAGCTGCTGCGACGGCTGCGGGCCCGCGCGGTGACCACGCGGGTGCTGGTGCTCTCGGCGCTGGGGGAGGTGGCCGACCGCGTGGCGGGCCTCGACGCCGGCGCGGACGACTACCTCGTCAAGCCGTTCGAGGCCGAGGAACTGCTCGCGCGGCTGCGCGCGCTGGGCCGCCGCGACCTCGACGGCGCCGAGTGCCTGCCGCTCGGCACGGCGGCGCTCGACCTGCAGCGCCACGAAGTCGTGTTGCCGCGCGGCGAGCGGATCACGTTGTCCGGGCGCGAGTTCGAGCTCCTGCGGACGCTGGCGCAGCGGCCCAAGGCGATCCACCCGCGGGCGGCGTTGCGCACGCGCGTGTTCGCCGACTCGACCGGCGAGTCCATTGTGGACACGTACGTGTACTACCTGCGGCGCAAGCTCGGCCGGGACGCCGTGCGGACCGTGCACGGCCTGGGGTACCAGATCGGCGTGGTATGAGTTCCGAACCCGAGGCGCGGGCCCTGCGGCGGGCGCGGTGGGTGATCACCGCGCAGATCGCCGTGGTGGTGTCGCTGCTCGTGGCCGTCGCGGGCGCGATCGCGTACGGGATCCTGCTGTCCGGCCAGCACGCCGACGCGGACCGGCTGCTGGCCAGGACCATCCAGCTCGGCCCCGGCGCGACCCCGCCCGGCTGCGTCTGGCTGTTCACGCCGGGAGCGCACGCGCCGGCGGGACCGCCGCCCGCGGGGATGCCGATCCCGGAGCTGAACGCGCTCGTACCGGCCCCCGGCGACGTCCACACCGAACGGCGGGCGATCGACGGGATGACGTACACGTTCCGGGTGGAGAACCGCGGCGGCGTCGTCTCCCAGGCGTTCTTCGAAGAGCGGTACCAGATCCAGGACCGCGCGTCGCTGGTGTCCGGGCTCGGCGTCGCCGAGGTGCTGGCGCTGCTGGCGGCCCTCGGGTGCGGGCGGGTGCTGGCCCACCGGGCGATCCGGCCGCTGGAAGACGCCCTGCGGCGGCAGCGGACGTTCGTCGCCGACGCGTCCCACGAGCTCCGGGCACCGCTGACCCGGCTGCACACGCGCGCGCAGCTGCTGGCCCGGCGCGCGTCCGGCCGCGACGCGGCGGAACTCGACCACCTGGTCCGCGGCACGCGGGAACTCGGCGAAGTCGTCGAGGACCTGCTGCTGTCGGCGCAGGCGTGCGGCGAACGGCCGTCGCTGGAGCTGGTCGAGCTGGGTGTGCTGGCCGAGGAGGCGGTGGCGGCCGAGGCGGTGCGCGCCTCGGCGGGCCAGGTCCGCTTGGCGGTGACGCGCGAGCGGCGGCCGTACGTCGTCCAAGGCGTGCCGACGGCGTTGCGCCGCGTGCTGTCGGCGTTGCTGGACAACGCGCTCGGCCACACCCCGCCGGGCGGCTCGATCGAGGTGTGGCTCGGCGTCCCCGACGAACGGCACGTGGAGCTGCGCGTCCGCGACACGGGCGTGGGTTTCCCGGCCGCGGACGCGGACCGCATCTTCGAGCGGTTCGCCCGGGGCTCCGACGGCGACGGCCGCCGCTTCGGCCTCGGCTTGGCCCTGGTCCGCGAAGTGGTGACGGGCCACGGCGGAACGATCGCGGCCGCGGCCCGCCCCGGAGCCGGAGCAACATTCACCCTCCGCCTCCTCCGCGCCGACCCGCCGGGGCAGCACGCGTGATCGAGCGGGCATCTCGCGTGACTGAAGGGGCATCACGCGTGATTGAGCGGGCATCAGCGCGATGCCTCCCCGATCACGCGAGATGCCCCGCTGGTCACATGAGATGCCCCTCCGATCACGCGAGATGCCCCGCTGGTCACGGGAGCTTCGGGAGGGCGAAGCGGATCTCGCGGGCCATTTGCGGGGGGAGGGCCGAGCAGGCCGCGTCGATTTCGGCCGCCAGGGGCGGGGGCGGGGTGGTGTAGGTGGCGGCCGAGTGCTGGAGCCAGGCGTGGAGGTCGTGGTGGGCGTCGGCGGCCAGGTCCGGGTCGGCGAGCAGGGTGAGGTTCGTGTGCAGGCGCAGCCAGGTGTCGTGGTCGCGGAGCAGGGCCGCGGCCGCCCGGCGCGTGTGGCCCGGACGTCCCGGCGCCAGCAGCTCCCGCAGGGTGGGGACGCCGACGAGGCCGGGCTTGCCGCGCAGGAATGCCACCACCTGACGGACCACCGCGGGCGACGGGTCCGTCAGCAACGGCTGCACCGACGCCGACTCCGGCGCGATCCGGCGCAGGCCGCGCACGGCCGCCCGGCGGATCCGGGGCCGGTCGTCGGCGAGGTGTCCCTCCAGGAACCCGGCGTCGGCGGCGGTGCCGGTCTCACCGAGCCCGGCGAGCACGCCGAACGACACCGGCATGGCGCGGTAGTGCGCCGCCGGGTCCCCGCCGGCCTTCAGGACCAGGGCCTGCGCCATCGACCGGACCGCCGACGACCGGTCCGCCAGGTGAGCCACGGCGGCCTCGGGCCCGAGCAGCGTCAACGCCCGCATCCGGACCTTCGGCACCCCGGCCCGCAAGAGCTCTTCGACGCACTCGCCGCCGTCGAGCAACGCGTTGCCGCACACCGCGCGGACGACGAAGTCGGGGTCCCGCACCGCGATGTCGAGCAGCCGCTCGCGGGGAAGAAGCCCGATCGCCTCGCCGTGGAGCCAGCGGCGGGTCTTCCGGTCCTCCAGCGCCAACGCGTCCTCGAGCATGCTCGGCAGTGCTTCGCGCAGCAGCGTGGTCATCCAGTCGTCGACCTGACGCCGGCGCAGCACGCCGAGCAACGGCAGCATCGCGCGGAGCCCGGACGTGTCCAGCTTGGACACCACCGCCGCCCGGGCCGCCGCCCGGACCTGCGGGACCCAGTCGACGCAGCGCACCAGCAGCAGCGGCAGCGCTTCGGGGTCCGGGCTGACCGCGAGCCGGTGGATCGCGGCCTCGCGCAGATAGCCGTCACCGGAGCAAGCGGCGACGACCAGCGCTTCACGCGGGGTGCAGCGGGTGCCGGCGGGCCAGTACGTCCGCCGCAGTTCGAGGTCGAAATCCGCCCAGCGCCGCACGTCACCGGCGAGCAGGCGGTCGAGATCCAGCATGGCCATCCCCTCCGGCGCCCAGGATGCCCGGGTCCCGGAGGGGAGTCGAACCGATTACGCCAGCAGCGCCCGCACCGCGGCGGGGGCCTCGGCGATCGCGACCGGGTTCTGCTCCCGCGTCGCCAGGCTCCGGACCGTCACGTTCCCCGCGGCCCAGTCCTCCTGGCCGACGATCACCACCGCGGCCGCGCCCGCCTTGTCCGCGCGGGTCAGCTCCTTGCCCAGCTTGCGGTGCTCGATCGGGGTCGACGTCCGCAGCCCCGCCGCGCGCAGCGACGAAGCGACCGAGCGGGCCGCGTCGGAGAGGTCCTCGGTCACCGGGATCACCATGACGTCGACCTCGCTGCGCGGGGCCGGCGTCAGGCCGTGCGTGTCGAGGAAGTCCATCAGGGTGACGTCACCCATGCCGAACCCGATGCCCGGGATCTGCTGCGGCGTGAACATCGACGCCAGATCGCTGTAGCGGCCGCCGCCGAAGAGGGCCCGGCGGTTTTCCGGCGAGGTGTCGAAGACCTCGAACACGGTCGACGTGTAGTACGCCAGCCCGCGCACGATCATCGGCTCGTACTTGACCAGCGAACCCGCGCTGCTGTTCAGCACGCGGACCAGGTTCGACTGCTCCCGCACCTCGGCCGGCAGCTCGTCGAGCAGCGCCTCGCCCGCGTCGAGCGTCTCGGCCAGCTTCTCGAACTGCTTGTCCGAAAGCCCGATCTCGCCCGCGCTCTCGGCCAGCTTCTCGCGCGGGTACTTCTCCCAGCGGTCGACCAGCGCGAACACCTGGGACAGGTGGTCCTCCGACACGCCGGCGACGTCGGTGAGCGCCGACGTCAGCAGGTTCCGGTCGTTGACGCGCAGCACGAACATGTCCGGCGTCGCGCCCAGCGCGGCCATCATGTCGTGCACCAGCTCGAAGATCTCGATCTCGCAGTTGGCGCTGTCCGAGCCGAAGATGTCCGCGTTGATCTGCCAGTGCTCGCGCACGCGGCCGCGCTGCGGCGCCTCGTAGCGGTGGCAGTTCGGGTGGCTGTACCAGCGGACCGGGAACGACAGCGACTTCGCGCTCCCGGCGATCATCCGCGCCACCGACGGCGTCATCTCCGGCCGCAGCGCCAGCCGCCGCCCGCCCTTGTCGGTCAGCGTGTACAGCTGCTTGTCGGCGATCTCCTGGCCGGACTTCCGCTCGTAGATCTCGGCCGACTCGAGGATCGGGCCGTCGTAGCGGAGGAAGCCGCGGCGCTCGAGGACGTCGTAGAGATGACCGAACACCTGGGTACGCACGGACATTTCGGCGGGCAGGAAGTCCCGGGTCCCCTTGTAGGGCGCGGTCGGCAGGTATTCAGGCACGTCACCAGCTTAACGACCGGCGCTCAGGCGAAAGCGACCCCGTACGCCGTGAGCAGCGTCGCCGCCGCCAGGAGCACCGCGCCCACCGACGTCACGCGCCCGCCGAGCTTGCCGCGGTTCGGCAGCAGGTGCAGGAAGAAGCCACCCGACTGGGCGAGGATCCCGAACAGCAGCAGGAAGCAGGTGATCCACAACGTCGGGTCGGACAACGTCGTGCGGCTGAGGATCTGCAGCGCGACCAGGGCGAGGATCAGCAGGACACCGGCGTGGGCGTGACCGGCGCGGAACATCGCGCGCTGGTGCTCGGTGAGCTTGCGGTCGCGCAGGACGCCCATCAGCGCGTAGCCGCCGTACATCACGGTCGGCAGCGAGACCAGGGCGATCACCGTGAACAGCTGGGTGGGTCCGTGCATCGGGGGGCTCCTTCGAAGTGGCTGCGGCTACAGTAACACTGTTTTAAAACGCTGTCACCAAAGCCGGCATTCCCCGATCGGGAAGTCAGGCGACGCGGCCCTGGGCGAGCACCAGCAGGGGGTTGCGGAGCGCGGCCAGCGAGGCGAGCGGGTCGCCTTCGACGACCAGGACGTCCGCCGCGAGCCCGGCCTCGAGCCGTCCGGTCACGTCGCCGAGCCCCAGCCCGGCCGCGCTGTCCTCGGTGGCGATCTCCAGGATCCGGCGCCGGGGGAAGCCGAGCCACTCGTACAGCTCGAGCGCGCCGGCCGGGTCGTCGAACACCGAACCGGCCAGGCCCGCGTCGGTCCCGGCGAGCAGCCGGACGCCCTGTTCCTCGAGCCAGGGCAGCCGTCCGTACACCGCCAGCCCGAGCTCCTCGCCGAGCCGCTCGACGATCGTCCGCCAGTTGCGGCTGCTCGTCGAGCACGCCGAAATCCCGTCGGCGACCATCCGCTTGGCCACGTGCTCCCGGCGGTCGAACGAGCGCGGGCCGGTCATGAAGCTGCAGTGCTCGACCGTCGACACCCCGGCCTCGACGGCGGCCTCGATCGCGTCGGCGCCGTGGGCGTGCGCCGCCACCGGCAACCCGTGGCGCGTCGCGTGCTCGGTGACCACCCGCAACTGCCGGGCGTCGAACTGCGACTCCCACATGTCCGCGCCGCCTTCGGTGATCTGGCCGCCGCTGGCCATCACCTTGATCACGTCGGCGCCCGCGGCCGCGTTCGCGTCGATCAGAGCGCGGATTTCGCCGTCGGAAGCCGTTTCACCGCCGAAAAAGTGGCAGTGCCCGCCCGGCACGGTGATCGGCGGTCCGGACACCAGCAGCCGCGGCGCCACCGAGCCTTCGAACGAGCGCCGGACGGCCGCGCCGAGGTGCCCGCGGTCGCCGAGGTCCCGCACGGTCGTGACGCCGCTGCGCAGCATCGCCTCAAGCCGCGAGCGGGCGCCCTCCAGCGGAGCGTCGGACAAGTGCGCCAGCATCTCGCGGGACGCGTCGAACGCCAGGTGCACGTGGACGTTGAACAGGCCGGCGAGTGCGGTCCCGGTCGGGAAGTCGTGCCGGGCCGCGTCCGGCGCGGCCTGCGCGACGACGTCCGCGCGCCGGCCTGCCGCGACGATCACGCCGTCGCGCACCAGCACGGCGCCGTCTTCGATCGGGGTGGCCGGCCGGGGCAGCACCCGGCCGGCGGTGATCAGGGTGTCCACGTCACTTCCCGTTCGTCATCGCGGCCGACAGCGCGAGCAGCGGCCGGACGTCGGATTCGAGGTCGTCCGCCCCGGCGGGCAGGACCTGCTTGGCGCGGCCGTCGCTGGGCTCGCCGTCCGCGTGCCGCCGCAGCGCCGCCTTCAGCGCGGCCGCCGCGGCACCGGGATCTTCGGCGACGACCGTGCCGAAGTCCGCGTCGAGGTACGGCGACAGCTGCACCAGGCCGTCGCGGATCTCGATCACCCGGCGGTAGTGCCCGCGGTGGGTGCCGCGCGGGGACAGCCGGTCGCCGCGGCGCGGCGGGGTGCGCAGCACGATGCTGGGGAACGCCTCGACGAGCACCGTCCACAAGGGAGCGAGCGCCGCGTGCTCCCGCCGGTGCCGCCGCCGGCGCCGCAGCGCCGAAACCCGCGCCCGCATCCCGGGGTAGGTCACCCCGGCGAGGAACAGCATCCCGCCGGCGATCACGAACGGCACGCCGAGCAGCAGCAGGATCTTGACGACGGGCCCGAACACCCACGCCACCACGATGTACAGCGCGCGGAAGATGCTGCCGGCGGCCGCGCTGGACAGGCCGATCGCACCCAGCCGGAGCCCGATCCGCAGGTCCCGGTCGGCCACCCGCTGGTACCGCAGGATCCAGGCGGTGCAGGCGATGAGGCCGTAGATCAGGTACAGCCCGGCGCCGAGGTAGAACACCGCGACGCCGCTGTCGTGGATCGTCGACGGCCCCAGCGGCAGTCCCCGCAGTTCCGGCGGTGTCGCCCTCATCGCGACGACCATCAGCGTGATCGCGGCCGCGAGCGGGACGAGTTCCAGCGCCACCCGGCGGTACCGGCGGGGCCCCAGCGCCGAGCCGAGGAAGAAGATGACCAGCGCGCAGAGGCCGCACGCCAGCAGCGCGTTGTTCGCCACCCGCGCCGCGCCCCGGCCCAGCAGCGCGTCGACTTCGTCGGAGAGCACCGGCTGCTGCAGCAGGAAGGCCGCCGCGAACCCGGCCACGCACGCGGTGACGGCCCAGTTCGGCACCGTCGGCGCGCGCGTCACCTGGTAGATCCGCCACGCGAGCGCGGCGGAGAACAGCACCAGAGCCAGCAGGTTGACCGGGCTGAAAAGCGTGCTCACAACCACCCTTGGTGATCGCCGAGCGTCCCTTGGATCCGGCGGAGATCCCGGTCCGCGGCACGCCGGGGGATCGTGTAGTTCAGGACCGACGCCCATTCGAGGATGATCGTCGCGACCGTTTCGGCTTCCCACTCGTGCGCGTCATCGTAGGACGAGCGGCGCAGTGCGCGGTGTACGGCATCCGGGTCGAGATCCGGCGCCGGGCCGCGCAGGAAGTCCGCCGGCTCGGCGTCGCCGTGCGGGTGGTGGTCCGCCAGCATGTGCCCGAGCTCGTGCAGGATGATGTGGTCCTGGTGCGATTTCGTCGTTTCGGCCTGGTAGAAGATGTAGTCCGCGGACGACGTCGCGATCCAGCAGCCGAACGGCCCCGGCACTTCGAGCGGGTACGCCAGCAGCCGGATCGGCTTCCCACGCCGCTCGCCCAGCCGCGCGCACAGCAGTTCGACGTCCAGCGGGGGCCCGATGTCCAGGTCCTTGAGCAGCTTCCGGCAGCGGCGGCGCAGCTCGCGCTCCCTCATCGCGCCGCGTTCCCGAGGCCCCGGTCCTCCGGGCTGCGGCCCTCGCGTTCGGCCCGCTCGTAGCGCTCGACGAGCTCCAGCAGGTCCATCACCTGCCGGCGGCCCTGCGGAGACAGCTCCTGGGCCCGCATCGCCATCAGCTGGGCTTCGCCCGCGGGCGGCGCGGCCGCCTCCGCGTCGAAGAAGTAGGTCACCGGCACGCCGAACAGCCTCGCCAGCGCCTCGACGTAGTGGATCTTCGGGTTGACCCGCTTGCCCGTCGCCAGCTGCTGCAGGTAGGCGGGCGACATCGCCGGGCCGCCCGCCCGCTCGACGGCGGCCGAGATCTCCCGGTAGCTGTGCGGTGCGCGGCCGTCCACCCGAGCGGCCTCGATCAGGGCGCTCAGGCGCTCCGCGAAGGTGCGTTCCCGTGCCATCTCCACCCCCTGGGAATCCAGCCGCGGAAATTCTAGCCGGAGAACCACTGTACGCATATGTTGACAGCCGTCGTATGCAGTGGTTTACAGTTGGCTCGCCTCTCGCCTGACCCTCCGTGCCCTGGGGGTGCACGGAACGGCTCAGGCGAGAGGTTGTCGTGCCTTCGACTCGTCATGATCGGCCGTCTGTAGTACGCTTCACAGGCCAAGGTTGATCGCCCTCGGGCGAACCCTTGGCCACGGCCTGTTGCCGGAGGTCGACCCCCAGGGCTTCCGGTGACAGGCCCCTTTACGTTCAGGCCATCACCGTGGCGGCCAGCGTGCCGCCCAGTTCGGTGCAGGCTTCGAGAGTCTTTTTGTCCGGATCACCCGTGGTGATGACCGGTTCCGCCGCTTTGACCCACGCCAGGCCCGTCGTGATGGCCAGCAGTTGCCGTTCCGTGCCCGAAGTGTCGCTGTTGCCGTGAATCCAGTACCCGAACGGGCGACCTCGCGTCTCGTCCAGGCACGGGTAGTAGATCGTGTCGAAGAAGTGCTTCAACGCGCCGCTCATGCTGCCCAGGTTCGCCGGGGTGCCCAGCAGGTAGCCGTCCGCCTCGAGGACGTCGGTGGCGGTGGCCGCCAGCGCCGCGCGGCGGACCACCTCCACCCCCTCGATGTCCGGGTGCGTCGCGCCCGCCAAGACCGCCTCGAACAGCGCCTGCGTCGACGGTGACGGCGTGTGGTGGACGATCAGCAGCCTGGGCATCAGGCGAGCAGCTCCTCGACGTCCGCCCGCAACGCCGTCAACCGCTCCTGCCCCGCCTCGCGCGCGCCCGCCACCACCTGCAGGTACGCCTTCAGCTTCGGTTCGGTCCCGGACGGCCGCACGACCACGCGGACGCCGTCACCGGTCAGGCGCACCACGTCGGCGTCCGGCAGCAGGTCTTCGAGCGTGACGTCGGCGCCGCCGAGCCGGGCCGGCGGGGTCTCCCGCACCCTGGTCATCAGCTGCCCGCGGACGGCGAGATCGGTGACCCGCAGCGAAACCTGGTCCGTCAGGTGGACGCCGTGGCGCTGGGCCAGCTCGTCGAGCACGTCGAGCGGCGTGCGGCCCTGCGCCTTGAGCTGCGCGGCGAGGCCCGCGGCCAGCGTCGCGGCGGCGATGCCGTCCTTGTCGCGCACGAAACCCGGGTTCACGCACAGCCCGAGCGCCTCTTCGTAGGCGAACACCAGCCCTTCTCCGGCGCGCACCAGCCACTTGAAGCCGGTCAGCGTCTCGGCGTACCGGGCGCCTTCGGCCTTGGCGATCTCGCCGAGCATCGACGACGACACGATCGTGGTCGCCACCAGCGGGTCCGGCAGCACCGTGCGATCCACTGTGGACAGGACGTACGAGCCTAGCAGCACGCCCGTTTCGTCGCCGCGCAGCATCCGCCAGCTCCCGTCGCGCTCGCGGACGCCGAGCGCGCACCGGTCGGCGTCCGGGTCGAGCGCGATCGCCAGGTCGGCGTCCACATCGGACGCCAGCGCGAGCAGCAGGTCCGTCGCGCCCGGTTCCTCCGGGTTCGGGAACGACACGGTCGGGAAGTCCGGGTCCGGCGCGGCCTGGGCTTCGACCAGGTGCAGGTCGGTGAACCCGGCCCGCTCGAAGGCCGCTCGCAGCGTCTCGGCGCCGACGCCGTGCAACGCCGTCGCCGCCACCCGCACCGCGCGCTCGGAGCCCAGCGGCAGCGTCGCCACCTCGTCGAGGTAGCGGTCCAGCAGGTCGACGACTTCGGCGCCGGCCGCCCGCGGCACGTCGATCGCGGCCGGTGCGGCCTCGATGGCGCGCTCGATCTCGCCGTCGGACGGCGGGACGATCTGCCCGCCGGTCGCGTCGTAGAGCTTGTACCCGTTGTCCGCCGGGGGGTTGTGCGACGCGGTGATCTGGATCCCGGCCACCGCGCCGAGCCGGCCGACGGCGAACGCGAGCACCGGCGTCGGCAGCGGGCGGGGGAACACCTTGACGTCGAAGCCGGCCGCGGTCAGCACCTCGGCGGCGGCCGTCGCGAAGGCTTCCGAGCCGTGCCGCGCGTCGCGGCCGACGACGACCAGCGCGCCGGCGTGCCCGTGCGCCTTCAGCCACTGCGCGACCCCGGCCGTCGTGCGGGTGACGACGGCGACGTTCATGCCGTTCGGCCCGGCGCGCACCGGGCCGCGCAGGCCGGCGGTGCCGAACTCCAGGGGGCCGGCCAGCCGGTCGGCGAGCTCTCCGGCGGCCGCGGGGTCGCTGTCCGCCCGGGCCACGACGGCCTCGAGTTCGGCGCGGGTGGCGGGGTCCGGATCGGCGGCGATCCAGCGGGAAGCGGCGTCACGCAGGGTGGAATCCGATGTCACCGCGACAGCCTACGGGCTATGGTCGGGTAGGTGCGCTTACTCTTCACCTCACTGGGGTCCTTCGGCCACACCTTCCCGCTCGTCCCGCTGGCGGTCGCCGCGCGCGACGCGGGCCACGACGTCACCTTCGCCACCTCGGAAGACTTCCTGCCACAGCTGACCAAAGCCGGGCTCGACGCGGCCGCCGCCGGGCTCGCCATCAAGGACGCGTTCGCCCAGGCGTTCGCCGAGACGTTCGGCGACGCGGGCCCGCCCGGCCCGCCGGGAGACATCCCTCGCGAGGTGCTGTTCCCGGTCGTCGCGAAGGTGTTCGGCGAGGTGATGCCGAAGCGGTTCCTCGCCGACCTGCTGCCGCTGTTCGAGCACGTCCGCCCCGATCTGGTGGTCAGCGAGGCGGGCAATTCGGGCGGGGCGTTCGCCGCCGTCAAGGCCGGTCTGCCGGTGGTGGCGCACGGTTTCGGCCGCGTGTCGACCGGCGATCCGATGACCGGGAAGATCCGGGACGCGATCCGCGAGCACGGCGCTTCGCTGGGCATCGAGATCGGCGAGGACCTGGCGTTCGGCGGCCCGTTCGTCGACATCTGCCCGGAGTCGGTGCAGGACGCGGATTTCCTGGCGCGCACCCACCGGGTGCCGCTGCGCCCGGTCGGCTGGAGCGAGCCGGGCGAGCTGCCACCCGGCGTGCTCGACGAGCGGCGGCGTCCGCTGGTCTACCTGACGCTCGGCACGGCGATGGGCCACGCGGGCGTGCTCACCGAAGCGATCGCCGGACTGTCCGGTTTGGACGTCGACGTCCTGGTCGCCACCGGCCCGTCGCTGCCCGAGAACGCGCTGGGCGAGGTGCCGGAGAACGTCCGGCTCGAGGCGTGGGTCCCGCAGGCGGCGCTGCTCCCGCACGTCGACCTGGTGGTCCACCACGGCGGCAGCGGCACGACGCTCGGCGCGTTCGGCGCGGCCCTCCCGCAGCTGCTCCTCCCGCAGGGCGCGGACCAGTTCACCAACGGGGACGCGGTCCTCGCCGCCGGCGTGGGCGACCGCCTGCTCGGTGCCGAGGTCACCGCCGAGGCCGTCGCCACCAAGGCCCGCCACCTCCTCACCGACACCGCGGTCCGCGACGCGGCCCAGGCCCTGGCCGCCGAAGTCGCGGCCATGCCCTCCCCGGCCGAGGTCGCCGCCGAACTCCCCACCCTCGTCTGAGTTCCGGCTCCGATCACGCGAGTTCCGGCTTGAATCACGCACTCACGTGATTCAAGCCGGAACTCGTCAGGCGCGGGTGACCAGTTCGCGGAGCAGGGAGCCCATCTTCGTGGCCGCGGCGCGGCCGGCTTCCAGGACTTCCTGGTGGTTCAGCGGTTCGCCGGTCATGCCCGCGGCGAGGTTCGTCACCAGGGACAGGCCGAAGACCTCGACGCCGGCCGCGCGGGCGGCGATCGCCTCCAGCACCGTCGACATGCCGACCAGGTCCGCGCCCAGCGTGCGCAGCATCCGGATCTCCGCCGGCGTCTCGAAGTGCGGCCCGGTCAGGCCCGCGTAGACGCCTTCTTCGAGCGACGGGTCGATCTCGCGGGCGATGTCCCGCAGCCGCTTCGAGTACAGGTCCGTCAAGTCGACGAAGTTCGCGCCGACGATCGGCGAGCGCGCGGTCAGGTTCAGGTGGTCCGAGATCAGCACCGGCTGACCCACCTGGAAGCCTTCGCGCAGGCCGCCCGCCGCGTTCGTCAGCAGCACCGTCCGGACGCCGGCCGCCGCCGCGGTGCGCACGTTGTGCACCACCGGGTCGATGCCCTTGCCCTCGTAGAAATGCGTCCGGCCGAGCATCACCAGGACGTTCTTGCCGCCGATCTTCAGCGAGCGGATGGTGCCGCCGTGGCCCACCGCGCCGGGCGTGGTGAAGCCGGGCAGCTCGGCGAACGGGATCTCCGTCTCGTGCTCCCCGATGACGTCCGCCGCCGGGCGCCAGCCCGACCCCAGGACCACCGCGATGTCGTGCTCGGCCACGCCGGTGCGCTTGGCGATGGCGCTCGCGGCCTCTTGTTCACTCATGCGAGGGAGCGTAACCGGACGGCTCTCACCACCAGGAACACCACCAGCCCGAACGGCGAGAGGAAGATCGTCAGCAGCAGGATCGGGCTGACCACCCAGGGCGAGAGCCCGGCCGAGCGCCCTTCGAAGTACATCCACCGCGCGATGAACAGGTCGAACGCGATCAGGTGCGCCCAGACCAGCCCGGCGCCCCACGGCGTCGCGAGCAGCGTCTGCAGGACGCCGAGGTCGGGCCGCAGCATCGTCCGCCCCCACTCGCCGAAGTGCGGCAGCACCAGCGCGAAGTAGCACACCAGCGGCAGCAGCGGCACCCACGGCGACCGCATGATCCGCTCGGTCCACCGCCACTCGGGCGCCAGGATCATCAGCGCCCAGAACGGCGCCGCCAGCGGGAAGGCCAGGTCGAAGAGGCTCATCGGACGCGCACCGCAGCCCACGAACCCAGGCCGACCGCCGCGGCCAGCAGCGCGAAGGCGCCCAGCGTCACCGCGTCCGGGTGCACGATCGACTGAGCCCGCAGCGCCTGCCAGGTGACCAGCGCGATCAGGCCCGCGTACCCGGCCGCGCCGATCAGGACGAGCCGCGCGCGGACGACGTCGTCACGCAACCGGGTGAAACGCGGGGCGAGCGCCGCCAGCGCGATGGCGAGCAGCGGCAGGGCCTGCAGGGCGTGCATCCCGACGAAGTGCGGGATCCGCAGGTCGCCGCCCACCGTGCTCCAGCCGAGGATCGGCAGGCCGGGGCCGCCGTCTTCGAGCCCGACGGTGTGCCCGCCGACCATGTCCGGCCGTCCGCCGGTCCGCCACTGCGCGAGCTGCTGCGCGGTCGGCGACGTCATCAGCTGCCCGAGCGAGATCCCCACCAGCGACAGGACGGCCCCGGCTCGCACCGCCCAGTACGACGCCCGGTCGGGCACCTTCGTGAACAGCACCAGCACCGTGAGCACCAGGGTGGCGACCCACAGCACGGCGATCATCGCGGCCATGCTGCCGAAGATCGCGGCGTCCTGCGGGGTCGCGACGTTGAAGTGGCTCGCCCGGCCGCGCGCGGCCTGGAACACCAGCAGGACGTACTCGGCGCCGAAGATGAGGATCAGGAGGTCGGTGAGCAGGTTCGCCGCGCGCCGGAACCGCGGCAGCAGCGAGACGAGCCAGCTCCAGGTGGCGAAGTAGAGCGCGCCGGACACCGCGAACTTGAACGGCTTCGCCCAGATCGCCGCGCCGCCCAGGGTCCGCTGGTCGAGGACCATGGCGGCCACGCACAGGACCGCCACCACCGCCAGCGTGCCGGCCGCGACCGCGGACGGCCGGTGCCACGTGTTCGTTCTGCTTCGGAGATCGGCGAAACGCTTCTTTGCGGGGGTTCCGGGTGGCGGAGCCCCCGGCCCGGGGCGAAGCCCCGGAAGGCGCAAGATGGTCATGGTTTCTCCCAGGACGGATAGTGAAGCTCTCCGTTTTGGAAAGTTAAACTATCCATGCTGAGAAGTCTTCAGGGTTGTCCCCGAGACGGACCCCGGGATCGGAGCGGAAACGCATGCGGATGGCCGAGCTGAGCGCCGAGTCCGGGGTGCCGGTCGCGACCGTCAAGTACTACCTGCGCGAAGGCCTGCTCCCACCCGGGGAGCGCACCAGCCCGAACCAGGCGCGGTACTCGGCCGCGCACGTCCAGCGGCTGCGGCTGATCCGGGCGCTCACCGAGGTCGGCGGGCTGCCGCTCGCGTCGGTCGGCGTGGTGCTCAAGGCGATCGACGGGCACGAGACCCCGCACCGGACGATGGGTGTCGTCCAGCAGGAGCTGGCCGGACCGGCGCCGAAGGTGTCCGACGAGGCCGCCGAATGGGCGTCCGGGCGGCTGACCGACCTCATGCGCCGCCACGGCTGGAAGGAGCACCCGACCGAGCACCGCGCGATGGCCAACCTCATCGCCGCGCTGGCGACGGCCAAGGAGCTGGGCCAGGAGAAGCTGACGGAACGGCTCGAGGAGTACGCCGACCTGGCGCTGCGCGTCGCGGAACTCGACGTCGCGTCGGTGGCCGGGCTGACGTCGGTGGACAAGATCATCGAGACCGGGCTGGTCGCCACCGTGCTCGGCGACCGGATCTTCGCCGGCCTGCGTCACCTCGCCCAGGAGCAGGTGTCCCGCGAAGTCCTCGGCGGCTAGTCCGAGACGCTCAGGGTGGGGGCGACGCGGTCGAAGACGTCCGCGCGGCCCGAGTTCTCCTGCTCGGCCGGCACGGTGACCGAGAGGATCCACAGGCTCGTGCCCGCCTGGACCAGGTTCATGAACGTCACCCGGGTGCCGCCGCCCCCGTCGCGTTCGGGCAGGGTGCCGCCCTCGGCCAGGCGGTAGGTCAACGTCGTCCCCTTGCCGTCGGGCAGCGGCGACGGCGGGAACAGGTAGAACGCGTTGCCCGGGTAGGACCCCTTCAGCCAGCTGATGTACTCAGTGTCGTCGGGGAACTGGGTGAAGTACTTCACCAGCCGCTCCACCCGGAGGGACCGGCGGCCGTCGGGGGAGACGTACTGCACCGCCGTGCTCGCGCCGAACTTCGTGGTGGTGTGCGGGGCGACGAACTTCTGCCAGCCCTCCGGCACCTGGAGGCCGAACTGGCCGCCGTTGCCGGTCACGTAGCTCGCGTCGCCGGACTGCTGCACCAGCGTCGGCGGCGGCACGTCGGTCGGGCCGTTCGACGTGCTGCGCGGAGCGGCGTCCGGCGGCAGCAGCGGCTGGCCGCCGACCGCCCTGGCCAGCGCGAACCCGCCGCCCGCCGCGAGCAGGAAGAGCAGGATCGCGACCGCGATGAGCACGGCGGTGGCCGTGGAGCTGCGCCGCGCCGGCCGCGGCGGTGGCGGGACGAACATCGTCGGCGCGCTCGCGGTGGGAGCCGCCGAGGGCGCCGGGGCGGGCGGACGCAGGAACGGCAGCGGGCCCGGGTCGGCGGCGAGTTCGCTGCTCGACGTCTCGGCCTTCTTCTCCGCCTTGGCCTTTTCGGGCAGGACGGTCTTGATCACCTGGGTGTCGGTCGCGTCCGGCTGCGCGGACGTCTTCTTGCCGTCCGGGGTGTGGAACAGCTCGGGCCCGAACAGGTCGAGCGGCGTCTTCGTCTGCAGCGGGTACAGCCGGTGCCGGACCTCGCGCAGCGTGATCCGCTTGCCCGGCTCCTTCTTCATCAGCGCGCCGATGACGTCGGCCAGCGGGCCGGCCTTCGGCTGCGGCACCTTCCCGTTGACGACCTTGCCGACCGTTTCCAGCGGATCGCCGTCGGCGTCGTACGGCGGCGCGCCCTCGACCGCGGCGAACAGCGTCGCGCCGAGGCCCCACAGGTCCGCGGCCGGCGTGACGGCCCCGCCGGAGGCCACTTCGGGCGCGATGTACGCGGGGGAGCCGAGCATGATCCCGGTGCGGGTCATGGTCGCCTCGGAGACGTTGCGGGCGATGCCGAAGTCGGTCAGCTTGATCCGGCCGTCGCTGGCCACCAGCACGTTGCCCGGCTTGACGTCACGGTGGGTGATGCCGGCCGAGTGCGCAGCCTCCAGCGCGGACGCCACGGCGATGCCGACCGCGGCGGCCTGCCCGACGGTCAGCGGCCCGTGGTCGCGCAGGATGTGCGCGAGGCTGCGCGAGGGCAGCAGCTCCATCACCACGAACGGCTGGTCGTCCTCGCGGGCGACGTCGTGCAGGATGATCACGTTCGGGTGGGAGAGGACGGCGATCGCGCGGGCCTCGCGCAGCGTGCGCTCCCGCAGCTCGTCCGCCTGGGACGCCGGGATGCCCGGCGGCACCTTCATCTCCTTGACGGCCACCTGCCGGTGGAGGAACTCGTCGTAGGCCGACCAGACGGTGCCCATCGACCCGGAGCCGAGCACCGAACGCAGCCGGTAGCGACCGGCGACCACTCGTGTCTCTTCGCTGGAGGGGGGCACCCGCCAATTGTGGCGTACGGGACCGACAGTCTCGACGCAGCGTGCGCGTTCCGGCTCCGAAGCCGTCCCGGCAGCGCGACCAGACTCACAGGTCGAGCGCGGCGAGTGCCTCTACCATCACAGGTTATGACTGATGTGGCCGGTCCGGAGTCAGTGCCGATCTCCGAACTCGACCTGGCGGCCGAGTTCCCGCAGGCGACGCGCGAGCAGTGGCAAGAGCTGGTCGCGGGCGTGCTGCGCAAGAGCGGGAAGCTGCCGGAGGACTTCGCGGGCGCCCCGGAGAGCAAGCTCGTCACGCGGACCTACGACGGGATCGAGATCCAGCCGCTGTACACGGCCGAGGACGTCCCCGGCGACATCGGCTTCCCCGGCCTGCCGCCGTACGTGCGCGGGTCCCGCCCGGACGGCCAGGTCGGCACCGGCTGGGACGTCCGCGCCCGGTTCGCCGGAGCCGACGGCCGCGCGGTCAACAAGGCGATCCTCGCCGACCTCGAAGGCGGCGTGACGTCGATCTGGCTGTCGGTGCCGCCCTCGGCGCTGGCCGACGCGCTCAACGAGGTCTACCTGGACCTGGCGCCGGTCGTGCTGGACGCGGGGCCGGCCTACGAAGAGGCGGCCGCCGCCTTGTTCGAGCTGCTCGCCGAGCGCGAGATCCCGGCGAGCGAAGCCACCGCCGTGCTGGGCGCCGACCCGATCGGGCTGGCGGCCCGCTCCGGTTCCGCCGTCGAGCTGGAACCGGCCGCCGCGCTCGCCGTGCGTGTCGCCGGGAAGTACCCGAAAGTGCGGACGATCGTCGCCGACGGCCTGCCGTTCCACGAGGCAGGCGGCTCGGACGCGCAGGAACTGAGCGCGCTGGTCGCCGCCGGTGTCACCTACCTCCGGTCGCTGACCGACGCGGGGCTCGACGTCGAAGCCGCGGCCGCGCAGATCGAGTTCCGGCTCGCCGCGACCGCCGACCAGTTCTCCACCATCGCGAAGCTGCGCGCGGCGCGCCGCCTGTGGGCCCGGGTCGCCGAGGTCTGCGGGTTCACCTCGCCGATGCGCCAGCACGCCGTGACGTCGCCGGCCATGCTGACCAGGCGCGATCCGTGGGTGAACATGCTGCGCACGACCGTCGCCTGCTTCGGCGCGGGTGTCGGCGGCGCGGACGCGGTCACCGTGCTGCCGTTCGACGCGGCGATCGGCAAGCCCGACGCCTTCGCCGCGCGGATCGCCCGCAACACCCACGCCGTGCTGCTGGAGGAGTCCAAGCTGGCCGGCGTGGCCGACCCGGCGGGCGGCTCCTGGTACGTCGAGAAGCTCACCGACGACCTCGCGCACGCCGCCTGGGCCGAGTTCACCGCCATCGAAGGCGCGGGCGGGCTGGTCGCCGAGCTCGCCTCCGGCGCGCTGGCCTCGCGGTTGGCTTCGACGTGGGAGAAGCGCTCGAAGCGGATCGCCACCCGGCGCGACCCGCTCACCGGCGTCAGCGAATTCCCGGACCTGGCCGAGAAACCGGTGGTCCGCGAACCCGTGGCGGCCACCGTGGAAGGCGGGCTGCCGCGGCACCGGTACGCCGAAGGTTTCGAGGCGCTTCGCGACGCTTCGGACGCGCACCTCGCTTCGCACGGTTCGCGGCCGAAGATCTTCCTGGCCACGCTGGGCCCGGTCGCCGCGCACACCGCGCGGGCCGGGTTCGCCGCCAACCTGTTCCAGGCGGGCGGCATCGAAGCCGTCAACCCGGGCGCGACCGACGACCTGCCCGGCGCGTTCCGCGCGTCCGGCGCTCGCATCGCCTGCATTTGCGGCACCGACGACGCCTACGCGGCTTCTGCTTCCGACGTCGCCGCGTCGCTCGGCGCCGAGTACGTCCTGCTCGCGGGCAAGGGCACCTACGACGGCGTCGACGGATGCGTCTTCGCCGGTTGCGACGCCCTGGAAGTCCTCAACGGCCTGCACGCCAAGCTGGGAGTCACGCGATGAGCATCCCGAACTTCGCCGGTCTCGACCTCGGCACGCCGTCGCCGGGCGATCGCGACGCCTGGGCACGCGCCGTGGAGGACGCGACCGGCAAGGGCCCGGACGCCCTGGCCTGGGAGACGCCCGAGGGCATCGGCGTGAAGCCCGTCTACACGGCCGCCGACCTGTCCGATGTGGACTTCCTCCTCACGTACCCCGGCATCGCGCCCTTCCTGCGCGGCCCGTACCCGACGATGTACGTCAACCAGCCGTGGACCATCCGCCAGTACGCCGGGTTCTCCACCGCCGAGGAGTCCAACGCCTTCTACCGGCGCAACCTCGCCGCCGGGCAGAAAGGGCTTTCGGTCGCCTTCGACCTGGCCACCCACCGCGGCTACGACTCCGACCACCCGCGCGTCTCGGGCGACGTCGGCATGGCGGGCGTGGCCATCGACTCCATCTACGACATGCGCCAGCTCTTCGACGGCATCCCGCTCGACAAGATGTCGGTGTCGATGACGATGAACGGCGCGGTGCTGCCGGTGCTCGCGCTGTACGTCGTCGCGGCGGAGGAGCAGGGCGTCAAACCCGAGCAGCTCGCGGGGACCATCCAGAACGACATCCTCAAGGAGTTCATGGTCCGCAACACCTACATCTACCCGCCGCAGCCGTCGATGCGGATCATCTCCGACATCTTCTCCTTCACTTCGCAGCACATGCCGAAGTACAACTCGATCTCCATCTCCGGCTACCACATGCAGGAAGCCGGGGCGACGGCCGACCTCGAGCTGGCGTACACGCTCGCCGACGGCGTCGAATACATCCGATCAGGGGTCGACGCCGGGCTCAGCGTCGACAAGTTCGCGCCGCGGCTGTCCTTCTTCTGGGCGATCGGCATGAACTTCTTCATGGAGGTCGCGAAGCTGCGCGCGGCGCGTCTGCTGTGGGCGAAGCTCGTCAAGGGCTTCAACCCTTCGTCGTCGAAGTCGCTTTCGCTGCGGACGCACTCCCAGACGTCGGGCTGGTCGCTGACCGCGCAGGACGTCTACAACAACGTCGTCCGCACCTGCGTCGAGGCGATGGCCGCGACCCAGGGGCACACGCAGTCGCTGCACACGAACGCCCTCGACGAGGCCCTCGCGCTGCCGACGGACTTCTCCGCGCGGATCGCCCGCAACACGCAGCTGCTGCTGCAGCAGGAGTCCGGCACCACGCGCGTGATCGACCCGTGGGGCGGGTCTGCTTTCGTCGAGAAGCTGACTTATGACCTGGCGCGCAAGGCGTGGGGGCACATCAGCGAGGTCGAGCAGGCCGGCGGCATGGCCAAGGCGATCGACGCGGGCATCCCCAAGCTGCGCATCGAGGAGGCCGCCGCGCGCACCCAGGCGCGCATCGACTCCGGGCGGCAGCCGGTGATCGGCGTCAACAAGTACCAGGTCACCGACGACGAAGACATCGACGTCCTGAAGGTCGACAACGCCGGGGTCCGCGCCCAGCAGCTCGAGAAGCTGCGGCGGCTGCGGTCCGAACGCGACTCCGCGGCGACCGAGGACGCGTTGCGGCGGCTCACCGAGGGCGCTGGGAACGGCGGCAACCTGCTGGAACTGGCCATCGACGCGGCCCGCGCGAAGGCGACCGTCGGCGAGATCTCCGACGCGCTCGAGAAGATCTGGGGACGGCACTCCGGCCAGATCCGGACCATCTCGGGTGTCTACCGCGAGGAGGTGGGGAAGACGCAGAACGTCGAGAAGGCCCGTCAGCTGGTCGAGGAGTTCGCCGCGGAGGAAGGGCGCCGCCCCCGGATCCTCGTCGCGAAGATGGGCCAGGACGGCCACGACCGCGGCCAGAAGGTGATCGCCACCGGCTTCGCCGACCTCGGCTTCGACGTCGACGTCGGCCCGCTGTTCTCCACCCCGGCCGAGGTCGCGCGGCAGGCGATCGAGGCGGACGTGCACGTCGTCGGCGTCTCGTCGCTGGCCGCCGGGCACCTGTCGCTGGTGCCCGCGCTGCGCCACGAGCTCGCCGAGCTGGGCCGCGAGGACATCATGGTGGTCGTCGGCGGCGTCATCCCGCCGCAGGACTACCCGGCGCTGCGCGAGGCCGGGGCGGCGGCGATCTTCGGGCCCGGCACGGTGCTCGCGGACGCGGCCATCGACCTGCTCGGCCAGCTGTCGGCGCAGGAGTCCTGACCGTTGCCGCGCAAGATCGACGTCACCGCCTACGCCAAGGGGGTCCTGGCGGGTGACCGCGGGACGCTGTCGAAGGCGATCACGCTGGTCGAGTCGCAGCGGGAAGACCATCGGGCGCTGGCGCAGGAGCTGCTGGTGGAGCTGCTGCCGTCCGCCGGCGGCGCGCGGCGCGTCGGCATCACCGGCGTCCCCGGGGTCGGCAAGTCGACATTCATCGACCAGCTGGGCACCGACCTGACCGCGGCCGGGCACCGCGTCGCCGTGCTGGCGGTCGATCCGTCGTCCACGCGGACCGGTGGGTCGATCCTCGGCGACAAGACCCGGATGGCACGGCTGGCGGTCGACTCGCGGGCGTTCATCCGGCCGTCGCCGACGTCCGGGACGCTGGGCGGGGTCGCGCGGGCGACCCGCGAGACGATCGTGCTGATGGAGGCGGCCGGCTACGACGTCGTGCTGGTCGAGACCGTCGGGGTGGGACAGTCCGAAGTGACCGTCGCGAACATGGTGGACTGCTTCCTCTTCCTGACCCTGGCCCGCACCGGCGACCAGCTCCAGGGCATCAAGAAGGGCGTGCTGGAGCTGGCCGACGTCATCGCCGTGAACAAGGCCGACGGCGACCACGAGCGGGACGCCCGGCGGGCGGCGCGGGAGCTGGCCGGCGCGCTGCGGATGATCTACGGGCCCGAGGCGTCGTGGACGCCACCGGTGCTGACCTGCAGCGGCCTGCACAACCTGCGGCTCGACGAGGTCTGGGGCGCGATCGAGCAGCACCGCGAAACGCTTTCGGCGTCCGGCGAACTCGACGCCCGGCGGCGGCAGCAGCAGGTCGACTGGACCTGGGCGATGGTGCGCGAGCAGCTGCTGGGTCGGTTGGCGGTGCATCCGGACGTGCGAACGGTCGTTCCCGACGTCGAACGGGCGGTGCGGGACGGTGAACTGACCGCTACCCTCGGTGCACAGCGGATCCTCGACGCGTTCGGTGGCTGACGCGCGGGCGGTCCGTGGGCAGAATGCCTGGTCGTGGCGAAAGGATGACATGGCGAAACTGCGGGGTCTGGTCCTGGTCGGGCTGCTCGGGGCGGTGCTGTTCACCGCGTCGCCCGCGTATGCCGCGCCGGTGCGCCCGGTGGCCGTGACGGTGTCGACGGCGCACGCTTCTCCCGTGCTGGTCCCGGCGCAGACCCAGCCTCCGGGCCCGGTCCTCGACCCGGCGCAGACGGACAAGGCGAACACGGAAAAGACCAGGAACAAGCTGATCGCGGGCCTGATCGCGGTCGTCCTGCTCGGCATCGTGATCTGGGGGCGCAAGATCCGTTCGAAGCGGGCCAAGGGGTCCTGAGGTTTTCGGCTTTGCCGAACTAGTGCACACCGTTCAACGCAGATCCGGTACCGGCCGTCTAGGACGGCCGTTTTCGAGGCGCGGCTTGCCGCCTGCATGGTGCACGATCGTCTGCAAATGCGTACGACAGATCGATCGGCACGACGCGTGACCCCAGCCGCTGCGCGGGTTACCCGTGTTGCGGGAGGAGGTGCGGCGTGACGGTGCTCGACTCACGGCCGGACGTTCCAGGCGACCCCCAAGGGCGCATCATCAACCCCATGGAGGGGTCCGAGGCGCTCATTTCCGAAGCCGGCGTAAGCATGGCTCCCGTGGAGGACCTTGGTGCGGGCCGCGGCCCGTTCTGGCTGGACGACTGGCTGCGCGCCAACGCCACCGACGTGCTGGCCTGGCGGCGGCACATCCACGCGCACCCGGAGCTGTCGCGGCACGAGTTCGCGACCACGGAGCTGATCGTCACGCTGCTGCGCTCGGTCGGGCTCAAGCCGTGGGTGCTGCCGGGCGGCACCGGCGTCGTGTGCGACATCGGCAGTGGTGAGCGGTGCGTGGCGCTGCGCGCGGACATGGACGCGCTGCCGCTGACGGAGGCGACGGGCCTGCCGTACGCGTCGACCACCGAGGGCGCGGCCCACATGTGCGGCCACGACGCTCACACGGCGATCCTCCTCGGCGCGGCCCGCGCGCTGGCCGGGGCGCCGGAGCTGCCCGGCCGCGTGCGCCTGATCTTCCAGCCGGCCGAGGAGGTCATGCCCGGCGGCGCGCTGGACATGATCGCGGCGGGCGCGCTGGACGGCGTCGAGCGGATCTACGGCCTGCACGTCGACCCGCGGCTCGAAGTGGGGCTGGTCGGGATGCGCGTCGGCGCCCTGACGTCGGCGGCGGACCTGATCGAGCTGCGCCTGACGTCGCCGGGTGGCCACACGTCCCGGCCCCACCTGACGGCGGACCTGGTGCACGCGCTGGGCACGGTGATCACGTCCCTGCCCGCGGTGCTCTCCCGCCGCGTCGACCCGCGCTCCGGCACGGTCCTGGTCTGGGGAGCGGTCCACGCCGGTCAGGCGGCCAACGCCGTCCCGCAGGACGGCGTCCTGCGGGGCACCCTGCGTACGGCGGACCACGAGGTCTGGACGGCCCTGGAGCCGCTGGTCGCCTCCTCAGTCGAGTCCCTCTTGGCCCCGACCGGCGTCGGCTTCTCCCTGGACTACCGCCGCGGCGTCCCACCGGTGGTCTCGGACCCGGAGTCGACGGCCCTGATGCGCGCCGGCGTCGAAGCGGCGTTGGGCGAGGGCGCGGTCGCCCCGACCGAACAGTCCTCAGGCGGCGAAGACTTCGGCTGGTACCTGGAGCACGTCCAGGGAGCCTTCGCCCGCCTCGGCGTCTGGCCCGGCCCGCCCGCCCCCCAATCGGACATCCACCGCCCCACCTTCATCCTCGACGAGCGCGCCCTCCTCTGCGGAGTCCGAACCCTAGTCCACACCGCCCTAACCACCCTCGCCTAACCGACCCTCCAGGTACGCAAGCCGACCCTCCAGGTACGCAAGCCGACCCTCTGGGTACGGAGTTGTCCACAGGTAGGCCGAGTTGTCCACAGCCTGAGCATGAGGGTCTTCCGTCGACCGCGGAAGGCCCTCATGCTCGATGCTGTGATCAATTGGGGAGGAAGACACGGGGCGGCTCTGCGTAGCGAAGCCGTCGAGGTGCTGGGGCAACGAGCGGTCCGTCAGGCGCTTGCCAGCGGGCTGCTCGCGCAGCCTTGGCGAGGCGTCGTGGTACCGGCCTCGGACTCGCTGAAGATGGCGACTCGTGCGGAGGCCGCGCTACTGCTGGCCGGTCCGCCGGCAGTCCTATCGGGAGCTACTTCTCTTGCGCTGCATGGGATTTCGGTGGTCGATGGTGCGGATATCCACCTCACCGTCCCCTACGCGCGGCGGGTCAGATCCAAGCCCGGACTGGTCGTGCACCAGAGCGATTACGAGCCGCACGACGTGATCGAAATCGACGGTCTGCCGACCTTCAGCCTGGATCTCGCACTGGCCGATTTCCTCTGCCGCGGTGACAAGCGAACCGCGTTCGCGGCGGTCGAAGAGGCCATGCGCGGGCTGCCGCCGGACCACCTCGAGAAGCTCCGCGAGAACGTGCGTGACCGCATTGCCGACCGCTCGAGCCGCCAAGGTATCCACAGGGCGCTGTCGATGCTCGCCCTCGCCGGCGGCAAGGCCGAATCGCCGCCCGAGAGCATGCTGAGGCTGATCGTGGTCGAGGCCGGCTTGCCGGCTCCGGAGGTGCAGTACCCGATCAACGACATCGAGGGCAAGCTGCTGTACGTGCTCGACATGGCCTGGCCCGAGCGGCGCGTCGCACTCGAGTACGACGGGTTCGCAGCGCACGAGGACCGGCAGGACGCCGACGCCGAGCGGGACCGGCGGATGGCGGGCCGTGGTTGGATCACCATCCGCGCAGCCGCCGCCGACCTACGCGATCCGGCTCGGGTCCTTCGCGAGTTGCATGAGGTCCTTCGGGCCCGGGCTGCGTAGTTGGCGTGCCTGGAGGGTCGGGTCGCGTACCTGAACGGTCGGCTTGCGTACCTGGAGGGTCGGTTAGCCGGTTATGCCGGAGCAGGGGCGGGTTCGGAGGTCGTCGACGTAGTCGGCGGGGGCGCCGGCCGCCTCGGCGGCGTCGGCCAGGACGCCCAGGTAGCGGGCGGAGGGGAGGCCGCCTTCGTAGGCGTCCAGGACGTACAGCCAGGCCAGGACCGAGCCGTCCATCGTCTGGACGCGGAGGCGGATTTTCGAGTGGATTCCCAGCTCGCCGCCTTCCCAGCGGTCCAGGCCCGTCTCGTCCAGGGGTGTCACGTCGTAGAGGACGACGAAGACGCGTGATCCCGGGTCCTCGACGATCGTGGCCAGGGCACCTTCCCACCCCAGGTCCTCGCCGCCGAAGGTCAGGCGCCAGCCCTCCAGCCAGCCGGTGCCGGCCATCGGAGAGTGCGGCGCGCGCTCCAGCATCTGGGCGGGCTCCATGTTCGATCCGTACGCGGCATACAACGGCACGCCGACAGCGTAGCGATACCTGCCTCACCCGAGTGGACGCACTCGCCGTGTTCGCCCACTTCGGTGTCCGGTCACCTTCGCCGCGTACGGTGAGAGCACCGCACGGACTGCCTTAGGAGGACCCAGGTGACCAGGATCGTGATCATGGGCGGGGGCCCGGCCGGCTACGAAGCGGCGCTGGTCGCGGCCCAGCACGGGGCCGACGTCACGATCGTCGAGCGCGACGGCCTGGGTGGCGCCTGCGTCCTCTACGACTGCGTCCCCTCGAAGACGTTCATCGCGAGCTCGGGCGCACTGGCGAAGATGCACGACCTCAGCGAGCTCGGCATCAACACCGACCTGGCCGACACCAGCATCGACCTCCCGACCGTCCACGGCCGGGTGAAGGGCCTCGCGCTCGCCCAGTCCGCCGACATCCGCGCCCGCGTCCAGCGCGAGGGCGTCCGCGTGATCGCCGGCGAGGCCCGCTTCTGCGACGAAGAGCCCGGCCTGGCGACGCACAAGGTCGCCGTCACGACCAAGGACGGCACCGAGAAGCTGCCCGCCGACGTCGTCCTCATCGCCACCGGCGCCACCCCGCGCGTGCTGCCCGGCGCGGTGCCCGACGGCGAGCGCATCCTCGACTGGCGCCAGCTCTACGAGCTCCAGGAGCTGCCGGAGCACCTCGCCGTGATCGGCTCGGGCGTCACCGGCGCCGAGTTCGCCTCCGCCTACACCGAGATGGGCGTCAAGGTCACCGTCGTCTCGAGCCGCGACCGAGTCCTCCCGCACGAGGACGCCGACGCCGCCGCCGTGCTCGAGGAGGTCTTCTCGCAGCGCGGCACGACCGTCGCGAAGCAGGCGCGCGCCGACCGCGTCGAGCGCACCGAGAAGGGTGTCGAGATCTTCCTCGCCGACGGCCGCGTGATCGAAGCCAGCCACGCGCTGATGACCGTGGGGTCGGTCCCGAACACCCGGGACATCGGCCTGGACAAGGTCGGCATCGAGCCCGGCCCCGGCGGGTTCATCACCGTCGACCGCGTTTCGCGCACCTCCGTTCCCGGGATCTACGCCGCCGGCGACTGCACCGGCGTGCTCATGCTGGCCTCGGTGGCGAGCATGCAGGGCCGGATCGCGATGTGGCACGCGCTGGGCGAAGGCGTCGCGCCGATCAAGCTCAAGACCGTCGCCGCCAACGTGTTCACCCACCCGGAGATCGCCACCGTCGGCATCAGCCAGCAGGCGATCGACTCCGGCGAGGTGCCCGCGCGCACCATCATGCTGCCCCTGGCCACCAACGCGCGCGCGAAGATGGAGGGCCTCCGCCGAGGCTTCGTGAAGCTGTTCTGCCGCCCCGCGACCGGCGTGGTCGTCGGTGGTGTCGTCGTGGCGCCGCAGGCGAGCGAGCTCATCCTTCCCATCGCGCTCGCCGTCCAGAACCAGCTCACAGTGGACCACCTGGCACTGACATTTTCGGTCTACCCGTCGCTGTCGGGCTCGATCACCGAGGCCGGCCGCCAGCTCATGCGCCACGACGATCTCGACTGATTCCGTACGCAACCCGTCGCGCCCCGTCGCGTCTTGTCGGTGGTAAGGCTGAAGGACGTGAAGGGTGTGAAGGTGCGCAAGACGGTGTTTTTCGTTGCGGCAGCGGTGTTCGGGGCGACGGCGCTGACGGGACCGGCGATGGCGCAGCAGAGCACGGTCCCGGCGCCGAGCGGCGCACCGGCGAAGGGCAGCGTCCAGCTCAACGTGAACACCGCGATCAACCAGACGCTGGTGGACAAGTACGTCCGCGACGCGCCGAACGTCGCCCTGGCGAAGTGCGAAGGCCCGTCGCCGGCGTTCTCCTCGCCGGTGCTGACCTTCGCCAACTACACGCCCGGGCCGTTCATGGGCGCGGACGCGAACATCAGCGCCGACGTCGAGCTGAAGCCCGGCACCGCGGCGGGGACGTACCCGCTGACGGTGACGTGCGGCGGCCAGACCTACACCACGCAGTTCTCGGTGCCCGCCCCGCAGGTCGCGAAGGTGCCGTCGGGCGCCGCGAAGGCGGGCGACGGCAGCATGGCGGGCTGATTTCCGGAAACCGGCACGACCACCCCGGAGCCACGCTCCGGGGTGGTTTTTTCTTCGCCCCGGGCAACCTCTCCGCAGGTAGAGCGTCTTCTCCAGCAGAACTCCCGGGGGAGGGGAAAAGGAAATGAAAAAGATTTTGGCCGTCGCCGTCGTTTCGGGTGGATTGGTGCTTTCGTCCCCGGCGGCCTTCGCCGCCTCTCCGGCGGAGCACGCCGGGAACCCGAAGGCCTACCTCCGCGTCATGCCGGCCGCCGCCCGCCCGGGCGCGAAGGTGGCGATCCGGCTCGGCTGCGAAGCCGCGAGCACGCAGGACCTGGCGTCCCCGGTCCTCGAAATCGGCGCGCTGCGGCGCATCGGCCCGCAGGACGACCCGGCCAAGGCACCCGCCGCGGCCGCGTCGGCGACCGTGCGGCCCGCGGAACCCGGCGTCTACCGGGTTTCGTTCTCCTGCGGCGGCGCGGAACTGACCGCGAAGTTCACCGTCCTGGGTGAACGTCGTCAGGTGGCGAAGGTCCCGTCGGGAGCGCCGGCGACCGGTGGCGGCCCGGCCGGGCACGGCCCGCTCGCCGCGGCGGGCGCCATGGGCGTGCTGGCCCTCGGCGGAGGCGGCCTCGTGCTGGCCCGCCGGACCTGGCGGCGCTGACATGACCAGGCGGATCACGAACAGGCGGGGGGTCCTGATCGCCGTCGTCGCGGCGCTGCTGGCCGCGCTGGTGGTGCTGGTGCTGACCCTCGGCGACGGCCCCGGCCCGGGCACCGCGCAGCCGCCGCCCGCCCAGCCGGTCGCGGTCGAGCCCGCGCCCCAGGCGGACAGCCGGAACGCCGTTGCGGCGCTGCCCAAGTCCGAGCCCGTCTCGATCGACATCCCGAAGATCGGCGCGCACTCGTCGCTGGTCCCGCTGGGACTCAACCCCGACAACACCGTCCAGGTGCCGCCGGTGACCACGCCGCTGCAGGCGGGCTGGTACACCTACGCGCCGACGCCGGGCGAGACCGGCCCGGCCGTCGTCCTGGGGCACGTCGACGGCAACCACCAGAAGGGCATCTTCTTCCGGCTCAAGGAGCTGGCCGCCGGCGACCGGGTCTCGATCGCCCGCAAGGACGGCACCACCGCGGTGTTCGAGGTGACGAAGGTGCACCAGGTGCCGAAGAAGGACTTCGAGGCGGAAGGCGTCTACGACGACACCGCCGGCCCCGAGCTCCGGCTGATCACCTGCGGCGGCGTCTTCGACCGGAGCGCGCACAACTACGTCGACAACGTCGTCGTGTACGCCCGGCTGGTCCAGGCCTGATTTTCGGTTTTTGTCGGTCCCCGGTGCAACACTGTGCCGGTCGTCACAGGAGGCGGCGCAGACGAGGGTTGGGAGTCGGCATGGTGTTCCGGGACGAAAGATGGCCCGACGGTACGCCCAGCTGGGTGGACCTGATGGTGCCCGACCAGGCGAAGGCGATCGCCTTCTACGGCGGCCTGTTCGGCTGGGACGTGCGGCGGGGCGGTGAGGAGACCGGTTTCTACGGCATGGCGGAGCTGCGGGGGCGGCCAGTCGCCGGCATCGGCCAGACCCCACCGGGCCAGGACATCCCACCCGCCTGGACGACGTACCTCGCCGTGTCCGATGTGGACCGCACGGCCGCGGCCGTCACCGAGGCGGGCGGGCGGATCGTCATGCCGGTGACGGAAGTGATGAAGGAGGGCCGGATGGCCATCGCGGCCGATCCGGCGGGCGCGGTCTTCGGCCTTTGGGAGGCCGGCAACCACATCGGCACGCAGGTCACGGCGGCCCCGGGCACGCTGGCCTGGAACGAGTGCATGAGCCGCGACTACCCGGCGGCGAAGCCGTTCTACGAGGAGATCTTCGGCTACGGCTTCCAGGACATCTCCGGCGACGATTTCACGTACGCGGTGGTGCTCATCGACGGGCGTCCGGTCGGCGGCCTCGGCGCCGTGCCCGCATCGGTGCCACCGGAGGTGCCGTCGTACTGGTCGGCGTACTTCTGGGTGACGGACGCCGACGCGAGCGCGGCCAAGGTCACCGAGCTCGGCGGCACGGTCGAGGGGAAGCCCTTCGACTCGCCGTACGGGCGGCAGGTGCGGGTCACCGACGACCAGGGCGTGCCGTTCATGATCATCGCCCCGAACGCACAGTCCGGCGAGCCGGAGGGCTGGGAAGTGTGAACGGGCGGGCCGGGAGCGCCACCAGGCGGCACCCCCGGCCCCCGTCCGGTCAGTCCTCTTCGGCGACCCAGTCGAAGGTCTTGGTGACGGCCTTCTTCCAGTTGCGGTACTCGCGCTCGCGGCGGGCGTCGTCCATCGACGGCTCCCACTGCTTGTCCTGGGCCCAGTTGGTGCGGATGTCGTCCTCGGACTTCCAGAACCCGACGGCGAGGCCGGCGGCGTAGGCGGCACCCAGCGCGGTGGTCTCGTTGACCACCGGGCGGATCACCGGCACGCCGAGGATGTCGGCCTGGAACTGCATGAGGAGCTCGTTGACGACCATCCCGCCGTCGACCTTGAGCGCCTTCAGCGGCACTCCGGAGTCGGCGTTCATCGCGTCGAGCACCTCGCGGGTCTGGAAGGCGGTCGCCTCCAGCACCGCGCGGGCGAGGTGGCCCTTGTTGACGAACCGGGTGAGCCCGACGATCGCACCGCGAGCGTCGGATCGCCAGTAAGGAGCGAACAGACCCGAGAACGCCGGGACGAAGTACGCGCCGCCGTTGTCCTCGACGGTGCTCGCGTGCTCCTCGATCTCGGCCGCGGTCGAGATCATGCCGAGGTTGTCGCGCAGCCACTGCACCAGCGAACCGGTGACGGCGATGGAGCCTTCCAGCGCGTAGACCGTGTCGTTCGAGCCGATCTTGTAGCAGACCGTGGTGAGCAGCCCGTTCTGCGACATCACCTTTTCGGTGCCGGTGTTCAGCAGCATGAAGTTGCCGGTGCCGTAGGTGTTCTTGGCCTCGCCGGGCGAGAGGCAGGCCTGGCCGAACGTCGCGGCCTGCTGGTCGCCCAGGATGCCCGCGATCGGGACGCCGGCCAGCGCGCCCTTCTCGCGGACCTTGCCGTACTCCTCGGACGAGGAGCGGATCTCCGGCAGCATCGAAAGGGAGATGCCCATCTCGCCGGCGATCTCGGCGTCCCACTGCAGGGTGTCGAGGTCCATCAGCATGGTGCGGGAGGCGTTGGTCGGGTCGGTGACGTGCACGCCGCCGTCGGCCCCGCCCGTCATGTTCCACAGCACCCAGGTGTCCATGTTGCCGAAGATCAGGTCACCGGCCTCGGCCTTCTCGCGCGCGCCCTCGACGTTGTCCAGGATCCACTTGATCTTGGGTCCGGAGAAGTAGGTCGCGAGCGGGAGGCCGACCTTGTCGCGGTAGCGCTCCTGGCCGCCGCCGAGGTTGCCGAGCTCGGTGACGATCTTGTCGGTGCGGGTGTCCTGCCAGACGATCGCGTTGTACACGGGCCTGCCGGTGGTCTTGTCCCAGACCAGCGCGGTCTCGCGCTGGTTGGTGATGCCGACGGCGGCGATGTCCGAGGCCGTGAGGTCGGCCTTGGCCAGCGCGCCCGCGGCGACCCGGCGCGTGTTCTCCCAGATCTCTTCCGCGTTGTGCTCGACCCAGCCGGCGCGGGGGAAGATCTGCTCGTGCTCGCGCTGGTCGACCGAGACGACGCGGCCCTCGTGGTTGAAGATCATGCACCGGGTGGACGTGGTGCCCTGGTCGATCGCTGCTACGTACGAAGTCATTTGTGCTCCCGGAAATCGGCGTCGGAGGAGGCGATCAGGTCAGGTTGTGGACGACGAGGTAGAGCAGGGCGGCGAGGGCGCCGCCGACCAGCGGGCCGACGACGGGGATCCACGAGTAGCCCCAGTTGGCGTTCGCCTTGTTGCGGATCGGCAGCAGGAAGGCGTAGGCGATGCGCGGGCCGAGGTCGCGGGCCGGGTTGATGGCGTAGCCCGTCGGCCCACCGAGCGAGGCACCGATCACGAGCACCACGAACGACACGCCCGCGTAGCCCAGTGCCGAGTTGCCGAAGTTCGGCGTGCCGCCGTCACCGGTGGCGAACACCGGGCTGAGCAGGATCCACGCGACCAGGACGAACGTGCCGATGATCTCGGTGACGAGGTTCCAGACGGTGCTCGGGATCTGCGGTCCGGTGGAGAAGATGCCGAGGGTGTTCTCGGGCTCGGGGTGGTCGTCGAACTGGAGCTTGTAGGTCGCCCAGCAGAGCACGGCGCCGATGATCGCGCCGACCATCTGGCCGATGAAGTAGAAGGGGACGTCGGCCCACGGCGTCTTGTCGGCGATGGCGAGCCCGAGGGTCACCGCCGGGTTCAGGTGCGCCCCGCTCGGCGCGGCGATGCTGGCGCCGGTGAACACCGCGAACGCCCAGCCCAAGTTGATGAAGAGGAAGCCTGCGTTGTGACCGTTGTTCTTGCGCAGTACGTGGTTGGCCACCACGCCGTTGCCGAGCAGGATCAGCGTCGCCGTTCCCAGTATTTCCCAGACGATTATCGCTCCAGCACTCACCGCTGCACCTCCACACTGGACACTCTGCGCAGGGTCGATCACGGCGTGCCACGGCACCGTTGCCGACCCACGTCCGCGCGACGTTACCGGGGCGTAGAAGCTACTTCCAAGCACCGGGCAGCCGAATCTTTTCAAGATCGCGGTCAAGATCGCGGAGGGTTACGCCACAAGTGTCATCCGCGGACGGGCGGATGATCACCGGGTCGTGCGATGCTGGAAGCCTCGCCGGCACGAGGAGGAATGTCACGTGGCGCAGCACGCAGCGGAGACGAACCCGGCTCGACTGGGTCCGGTCAAGCGGGAAGAGACGTGGCAGCGGCTCGGCAAGGAGACGTTCGACCTCGTCGTCATCGGCGGCGGGGTGGTCGGCGCGGGCACGGCGCTGGACGCCGCGACGCGCGGCCTGCGGGTGGCGCTCGTCGAGGCGCGTGACCTCGCGTCGGGGACGTCGAGCCGGTCGAGCAAGCTCTTCCACGGGGGCCTGCGGTACCTGGAACAGCTCGAGTTCGGCCTGGTCCGGGAGGCGCTGCGCGAGCGCGAGCTGATGCTGACGACCATCGCGCCCCACCTGGTGAAGCCGGTCAGCTTCCTCTACCCGCTGACACACCGCGTGTGGGAGCGGCCGTACACCGCGGCCGGCCTGCTGATGTACGACACGATGGGCGGCGCCCGCAGCGTCCCCGGGCAGAAGCACCTGACCCGCGCCGGCGCGCTGCGCATGGTGCCCGCGCTCAAGCGCTCGGCGCTGATCGGCGGGATCCGCTACTACGACGCGCAGTCCGACGACGCCCGCCACACGATGACGGTGGCCAGGACGGCGGCGCACTACGGCGCCGTCGTGCGGACGTCGACCCAGGTCGTCGGGTTCCTGCGCGAGGCCGACCGGGTGTCCGGTGTGCGCGTGCGCGACGTCGAGGACGGGCGCGAAACGGAGATTTCGGCGGCCGCGGTGATCAACTGCACCGGCGTCTGGACCGACGAGCTCCAGCGCCTCTCGGGCGGCCGCGGCCGGTTCCGGGTGCGGGCGAGCAAGGGCGTGCACATCGTTGTCCCGCGCGACCGGATCGTCTCGGAGTCGGGCATGATCCTGCGCACCGAAAAGTCGGTGCTGTTCGTGATCCCCTGGGGCAACCACTGGATCGTCGGCACGACGGACACGGACTGGAACCTCGACCTGGCCCACCCGGCGGCGACGAAGCACGACATCGACTACCTCCTCGAGCACGTCAACAGGGTCCTCGCGACACCGCTGACGCACGACGACATCGAAGGCGTGTACGCGGGCCTGCGCCCGCTGCTGGCGGGGGAGAGCGAAGAGACGTCGAAGCTTTCGCGCGAGCACGCGGTGGCCAGGGTCGCCCCGGGTCTGGTGGCGATCGCGGGCGGCAAGTACACGACCTACCGGGTGATGGCGGCGGACGCGGTCGACGCGGCGGCGGTGGACCTGCCCGGCCGCTCCCAGCCGTCCATCACGGACAAGGTCCCCCTCCTCGGCGCGGACGGCTACCACGCGCTGGTCAACCAGGCCGACCACCTGGCGGCGGAGCACGGCCTGCACCCCTACCGGGTGCGGCACCTGCTGGACCGCTACGGCTCACTGGTCCACGAAGTGCTGGCCTCGGCGGAGGGCCGCCCTGAGCTGCTGAAGCCGATCGAGCACGCCCCGGACTACCTGGGCGTCGAAGTGGTGTACGCGGCTTCGCACGAAGGGGCGCTGCACCTCGAGGACGTCCTGGCCCGCCGGACGCGCATTTCGATCGAGTACGCGCACCGGGGCGCCGACTGCGCCGAGCAGGTGGCCACCCTGGTGGGCGAGGTCCTGGGCTGGTCACCCGAAACGGTGAAGCACGAGATCGAGGTCTACCGCGCGAGGGTGGACGCCGAACGCAAGTCCCAGTCCCAGCCGAACGACGAAGCGGCGGACGCGTTGCGGTCGGCGGCGCCCGAGGCCCGCGCGGGCATCGTGGAGCCGGTGAGCTGAGGGCCGTCAGGAGGTCCGGTGCCAGCGGATCAGCCGCTCACCCGTCGGCGCCCGCTCCGCCTCCGGGCCGACCAGCGTGAACCCGCAGCGTTCCGCCACGATCGCCGAGGCCGCGTTGCTCTCCTCGTACCGGTAACTCACCTCGGTCAGCCCCAGCCCGCCGAAGCCGAACCGCAGGGCGGCGTTCAACGCCGTCGTCGCGATCCCCTTGCCGCGTTCGGCGGGGTGGACCCAGATCGTCGCCTCCGCGTACGCGGCGTCGAGGTTCAGCTCGCGTAGCCCCACTTCGCCCAGGAGCCTGCCCGACGTCGGCTCCGCGATGGCCCAGGAGCAGCGCTCGTCACCCGCCCACTGGGCGGCGCGCAGGGCCACGTACTCGGTGGCTTCGTCCGGCGTGCGCAGCCGGTAGTTCAGCACGTACTTGCGGTGCGTCGGGTCGGCGAACGCCTCCATCAACAACGGGCGGTCGTCGATGTGGCGGTCGGCGCGCAGCTGGCGCAGGTAGTAGGTGCCCGCGTTGATCTCCACCGGTTCCACTCCACCCAGCCTAGCCAGGCCGGGCGGAGAGATCACGAACGGCGGCGGCGTGCCCCGGCGATCATGGCGACGACCAGCGGCAGCGCGACCGAGATGATCAGCAGCCGGCCCCGGGACAGGATCAGCACCGCGATCGCGAGCACGATCGCGATCGGCACCGCACCCGCGGTCAAGAACCGCACCAGCGCGCTGTCCTCCGACGACGCCACCGGGACGCCGGGCGCGGAAACGCCGTTGAGCAGGGCGCTCGGGCGGGGCGACGGCAGGTCGTCGAACAGCGGGACGAGCTCGCTGACCCGCTTCGCCGCGGTGACCTTCGCGGACCGGGACCCGTACTCGTCGATGTCGAGCCGCCCGGTGCGGACGTGCTCTTCGAGCACGTCCAGGGCGTCCTGGCGTTCGGCGTCGCTCAACCGCATGTCGCTCACCGCGGGCTCAGCGGTCCAGGCCGCGCCGCTGGTCGCGGAAGGAGTCGCGCAGCTCCCGCCGGCGCTCCCGGTCGCGCCGGTGGTGCTCGTGGCGGCGGCGGTGCTGCTCGTCGTGGTTCCAGCCGTGGCCCCACATCGCCTTGCCGAAGACACCCACGCCGATCGGCAGGAAGATAATCGGCCACGTGAGGGTGCCGGTGGCGATCAGCGCGATCGCGGCGATGAGGGTCAAGGGGAAGATCGCGGCGAGGAACCGCTGCGGCGGCGACCAGTTGTCGGGGGTCCGCGGGCGGGCCGGCTCGGGCGTCGCGGCGGGCGCAGGGGCCGCGACAGCCTGCGGAACGTCTTCGTACACCGGGTGCGGAGCCGGCAGGTCCGCGAAGATGTCGACGAGCTCGCCGCGCGTCTTGGCCGCGGTGATCCGCGCCGAGCGCTCGCCGTACTCGTCGATGTCGATCCGCCCCGCGCTCATGTGCTCACCGAGCGCGGCCAGCGCGGACTCGCGGTTCTGGTCGCTGATCCGCAGCTGCGGAGACGGCACTTCGGTCACGTAGTCGATGGTAGGCCGCCTCGGGGGCGGCCCACCACGACATCCGTAACGAACCGTGCTACTTGATCTCCAGCAGCTGTGTGCCCTGCGTCACGGCGGCGCCGACCTCGACCGAAAGCCCGGTGACGGTGCCCGCTTTGTGCGCGGTGACCGGGTTCTCCATCTTCATCGCCTCGAGGACGACGATCAGCTCACCGGCTTCGACCGCCTGGCCCTCTTCGACGGCCACCTTCACGATCGTGCCCTGCATCGGCGCCGTGACGGCGTCGCCGCTCACCGCGGCCTTGGTGCCGCCGGCGCGCTTGCGCGGCTTCGCCTTGACGGCGGTGCCGCCCCCGCCGCCGCCCTCGAGCGCGAACCCGCCCGGGAGCGACACCTCGAGCCGGCGCCCGCCGACCTCGACCACGACGTTCTGCCGCGGTTCCTCTTCGGCGGCTTCGACGTCCGGCGCCACGAACGGCTCGATCTTGTTGTCGAACTCCGTCTCGATCCAGCGCGTGTGCACGCTGAAGCCGTTCTCGTCGCCGATGAACGCCGGGTCGTTCACGATCACCCGGTCGAACGGCAGCACCGTCGCCATGCCTTCGACGACCATCTCGTCGAGGGCGCGGCGGCTGCGCTCCAGGGCGTTGTTCCGGTCCGAGCCGGTGACGATCAGCTTGGCCAGCATCGAGTCGAACTGCCCGCCGATCACGCTGCCGGACTCGACGCCGGAGTCGACGCGCACGCCCGGCCCGCTCGGCGCGACGAACCTGGTCACCGTGCCCGGTGCGGGCAGGAAGCCGCGGCCGGCGTCCTCGCCGTTGATGCGGAACTCGATCGAGTGGCCGCGGGGCTCCGGGTCGGAGGTGATCCGCAGCCGCTCGCCGCGTGCGATGCGGAACATCTCGCGCACCAGGTCGAGCCCGGTGGTTTCCTCCGAAACCGGGTGCTCGACCTGCAGCCGCGTGTTGACCTCGAGGAAGGAGATCGTGCCGTCGGTCGCGACGAGGTACTCGACCGTGCCGGCGCCGTAGTAGCCGGCTTCCTTGCAGATCGCCTTCGCGGACTCGTGGATGCGCTTGCGCTGTTCGTCGCTCAGGAACGGCGCGGGCGCCTCCTCGACGAGCTTCTGGTGCCGGCGCTGCAGCGAGCAGTCGCGGGTGCCGACGACGATCGCGTTGCCGTGCATGTCCGCCAGCACCTGCGCCTCGACGTGCCGCGGCTTGTCCAGGTACCGCTCGACGAAGCACTCGCCGCGGCCGAACGCCGCGACCGCCTCGCGCGTGGCCGACTCGAACAGCTCGGGGATCTCTTCGCGGGTGCGCGCGACCTTGAGGCCACGGCCGCCGCCGCCGAACGCGGCCTTGATGGCCACCGGCAGGCCGTGCTCGTCGGCGAACGCGACGATCTCGGCGGCGTCCTTGACCGGCTCCTTGGTGCCCGGCACCAGCGGCGCGCCCGCGCGCATGGCGATGTGGCGGGCGGTGACCTTGTCGCCGAGGTCGCGGATCGCCTGCGGGCTCGGTCCGATCCAGGTCAGCCCGGCGTCGAGGACGGCCTGGGCGAAGTCCGCGTTCTCCGAGAGGAAGCCGTAGCCCGGGTGCACCGAGTCGGCGCCCGACCGCTTGGCGGCGTCCAGGAGCTTGTCGAAGTTCAGGTAGCTCTCGGCGGCCGTCGTGCCGCCCAGCGCGAACGCTTCGTCGGCCAGGCGCACGTGAGGCGCGTCGCGGTCCGGGTCGGCGTACACCGCGACACTGGCCAGGCCAGCGTCCTTCGCGGCTCTGATGACGCGTACCGCGATTTCGCCACGGTTGGCGACCAGGATCTTGGTCACCGGACCACCCGTGGTTTCGCCGACCTGCTCGGCCACCCCGCACCTCCTGCGTCCGACAGCTGCATTGCTGACCGCCCACGCGGCATCAGGGAAGTCTACGGATCTGACGTCGTGAGTCTCTTGAGTGAGAGGTGAACCACGCTCAGACGTGGTGGCGCAGTTCCTCGGGCAGCGGCGAATCGAGCACGATCACGTCGTACGGGTTCGCGGAATGGACCTTCGGCAGGTGCTCGGTGTTCACCAGCACCCACGGCTGGTGCTCGCCGCAGCAGTCGATCAGCCGGTCCAGCGCGGTGAAGGCGACCAGCGCGGTGCGGCCGTCCGGCGTGCGGCGCAGCTCGATCGAGGCGCCTTCGGTCTCGGCGCTGACCGGGCCGGTCGGGAGGTACAGGGCGGGCGGCAGGTTCGGGTTCGTCACCCGGACAACATAGACGGACACGTTCCGCTACTCGTGACCCCCGTCGGGCACCCACGCTTCGGGGTTCGTTAGGGCGGAGCCCCCGGGCGGGGTACGGGCGTGCACCCCCGGGGGATTCGGTCACATCGCGACGGGGCGTTGCCGACACGCGCACGGGAAGCGGCTTACGCTCTGGCTCATGCGGACTACGGCAGCGCGGACGCCCCGGTCGGCGCTGCTCACCGCGGTGCTGGCCGCGGTGGTCACCCTCGGCGCGATCGGCGCGGTGTTCCTGCTGCGGCCGCACCCCGAGGCGCCGTCCGGTGCGGCCGAACCGGCCGCCGCCCCGGTGACCCCCGCGGTGACCTGCGGCGGCGGCCCGTGCCGCCAGCTCGCGGCGATGACCGTCGGGGGCACGCCGGTGGTGCTGCTGACCGACACGGCGGGCGGATCGGCGCGCCTGCGCGTCGGACCCGAGCCGGGCACGGTGTTCGAGCTGTCGATCGCCCAGCTGGGCGTGCGGCTGGACCAGAATTCGCTGCGCTGCATCGACGGCCCGGCCCCGGCTTGCCTGGTCCGCGGCGACGTCGGCGACGACGGTACGGCCGCGTACGGCGAGCTGCTCGTCGGCAGCGGGGGAGTGTGGCGCGACCCGGGCAAGCCGTTCTACGCGGATGCCGGGACGCTGTCGCTCTACGACGTCACGGCCGACGCCAGCCCCGACGTGATCGTGGTCCGCCACGACTGCCCCGACTCCGCCTCCGGCACCCCGAAGTGCACGGCGGCCCCGGTGCTGGGCGAGGTGTACGACCTGACGGGCCGCTCGCTGGGCTGCACGCGGCGGGTGACGTCGCCGTCGGACCTGCGCGGCTGGCCCGACATCCGCCTGACCCGCGCCGACCTCCGAGCCTGCCCGTCCTGAACGGCGTGAAGGCCGCCTCGAACCTCGGAGGCGGCCTTCACGGACGTGCGGATCAGGCGGGGGCGGGCTCGGTGTGGCGGGCCGCCGAGCCGTCGTCCGTCGTGAGCGGCCGGTCGGTCGGGGCGTTGAGGACCTCGTCGTCGAGGAGGCCTTCGCTGCGCGCCACGATCGTCGGCACCACGATCTGGCCGGCCACGTTGGTCGCCGTACGCATCATGTCCATGATCGGGTTGACCGAGTAGATCAGCGCCAGGCCCAGCGCCACCTGCTTGGCGTCGAGGCCGATGAACGACGTCGTCAGCGTGAAGGCCGTCAGCCAGCCCGTGGTCCCGGCCGTCGCCAGCGCGCCGACCACGGCGACCACGACGATGCCCGCGTACTGCCAGAAGTTCAGTGACACCCCGGCCAGGTTGGCGACGAAGATCGCCGCGATCGCCGGGAACACCGCCGCGCAGCCGTCCATCTTGGTCGCGCTGCCGAGCGGCGTCGCGAAGGCCGCGTACGCCGGCTGGACGCCGAGGTTGACCGCGGACTGGCGGGTCAGCGGCAGGGTCGCGGCCGAGGACTGCGAGGCGAACGCGAACTGGATCGCCGTGCCCGCCTTCGCGAAGAACTTCAGCGGGCTGACCTTCGCCACGAACTGCAGCAGGATCGGGTAGACGACGAACAGCACGAGCAGGCAGCCGACGTACACCGCGAGCGTGGTGGAGAACAGCGGCCGGAACAGCGCGTCGCCGTAGTTCGACACCGCCGCGCCGATAAGGCCGACGATGCCGATCGGGGCCAGCCGGACGATCCAGCCGAGGTAGCGCTGGATGATCTCGAACACGCTCGTCGTGAAGTCGACGAACGGCTTCGCCTTTTCGCCCAGGCTGTAGGCCGCGGCCCCGATGATCAGCGCCAGGAACAGCACTTGCAGCGTCTCCCCGTCGGAGAACGCTTTCACGAAGTTCTCCGGGAGCAGCCCGTTGACGAAGGCGTCCCACGAACCCCAGTGGTCCACGCTCTTCGCCGCCTTGTCGGCGTTCTTGGCGGTCGCCTCGACACCGCCGAGCCCGCCGGCGCCCGGGTTGAAGATCCGGCCGATCGCGATGCCGATCAGCGACGCGATGAACGACGTGATGGCGAACCAGAGCACCGTCTTGCCGCCGAGGCGGGCGGCGGTGCGGCCGCCACCGAGGCCGCGGAGGCTGTTGATGCCGACCACGATCGCCGTGAAGACCAGCGGGATCACCGCGATCTGCAGCAGCGTCGTGAAGATGGTGCCGATCTGGTCGAGGAGATCGGTCAGCCAGCCGGCCTCGGTCTGCCGCGCGACGACGCCCAGGAGGGCGCCGACGACGAGCGAGCCGAGAACCGCGGCCGCGAACACCCGCGGCTTGGTGTATGTCCGTACGAAAGACACGGGGCGACTCCGGTGCTCGAAAGTTTCTGGTCTTGCCGGGTAAAGAGAACGTTAGGCAAGAGCGGACTCTTCCGGATCACCCGAAGGTGTGGTGCCGTTCTCAGGATGCGGGAGACCGCCAGAGATCCACGACACTCACGCCGACCTCGGCCAGCAGCCGGCGGGTCAGCGGCAGGCTGATCCCGATCACACTCGTGTGGCCGCCGTCGAGTCCTTCGACGAACCAGCCGCCCAGGCCGTCGATCGTGAAGCCACCGGCCACGTGCAGCGGCTCGCCGGTGGCGACGTAGGCGTCGATCTCCGCGGGCGTCGGCGTGCCGAACCGGACGGTGGTCGACTCCCAGCCGCTGGTCTCCTTCGTGCGCGTCCCGCCCTCGAGCCGGACGACCGCGTGCCCGGTGAGGAGTTCACCGGATGCCCCCGCCATCGCGGCCCAGCGCTGCCGCGCGATCGCCGGCGAACCGGGCTTGCCGACCATCTGCCCGTGGATCGAAAGCATCGAATCGCAGGCGACGACGACGGCGTCCGGATGCGCCGCGGCGACCTGGTCGACGACCGCCTCGGCCTTGGCCGCGGCCAGCGCCGCGACCAGTTCGGAAGGGGACGGATCGGTCAGGGCCGCGGCGACGGCGTCCTCGTCGACGCCGGAGACGAACACGGCCGGATCGAGGCCCGCGGAACGCAGCAGGGCGAGGCGGGCGGGGGACTGGGAGGCGAGGACGAACTGCACGACTGAAACTTACTTGACCAGGCGGTCGTGACCGAATTGTGACCGGCGTCACCTCTAGGGAGAGCTAATTTGTTTTGGCTCGCAACTTATGGATCGACGGATTGTCACGGAGAGACCAATGCCGCTCCTCCGCACCACGAGATCATTGCGAACCACTGCTTTGGCCGGCCTCCTCCTCGCGGGCACGGCCCTCGTCCCGATGGCGTCCGCCGCCGCGACACCGCTCTACCGGAACTCCCGCGCCTCGGTGGCGGACCGCGTGACGGACCTGATGGCGCGGATGACGCTCGACGACAAGGTCGGGCAGATGACCGAAGGCGAGCGCGGTGCCGCGACCCCCGCCCAGTCCGCCGCCGCCCGGCTCGGCTCCATCCTCTCCGGCGGCGGTTCGACGCCGTCGCCGAACACCCCGCAAGCGTGGGCGGACATGATCGACGCCTACCAGCGGGCGGCGACGTCGACCGGCCTCGGCATTCCGATCATCTACGGCTCCGACACCGTGCACGGCCACAACAACGCCGCCGGCGCCACGATCTTCCCGCACAACATCGGCCTGGGTGCCGCCAACGACCCGCAGCTCGTCAAGCAGATCGGTGCGATCACCGCGCAGGAATCCGCCGCCACCGGCGTCAAGTGGGGCTTCGCGCCCTGCCTGTGCGTCGCCCGCGACGACCGCTGGGGCCGCACGTACGAGTCCTTCGGCGAGGTTCCCGCCAACGCCGTCGCGAACTCCGTGGTCATCGAAGGCCTGCAGGGCAGCTCGCTCGGCGCCACGACGTCGATCCTGGCCACGGCCAAGCACTTCATCGGCGACGGCGGCACGACCGGCGGTGTCGACCAGGGCAACACCCAGATCACCCTGGACGAGCTGCGGCGCGTCCACCTGCCGCCGTTCCAGGCCGCGATCGCCCACGGCGTCGGCTCGGTGATGATCAGCTTCAACAGCTGGAACGGCGTCAAGGACCACGGCAACAAGTTCCTGATCACCGACCTGCTCAAGACCGAGCTGGGCTTCTCCGGCTACGTGGTCTCCGACTGGAACGGCATCGACCAGATCGACGGCCGGGCGGGATTCACCGCGGCCGAGGTCAGTCAGTCCGTCAACGCCGGGATCGACATGGTCATGGTCCCCAACGACTACCTGAAGTTCGTCAGCACGCTGAAGGCCGAAGTCCTCAACGGGCACGTCCCGATGTCCCGCATCGACGACGCCAACCGGCGGATCCTCACGAAGAAGTTCGAACTGGGCCTGTTCGAGCACCCGTACACCGACCGCTCGCTGCAGCAGGACTTCGGCAGCGCGGCGCACCACGCCGTGGCGCGGCAGGCGGTGCGCGAGTCGCAGGTGCTGCTCAAGAACGACGGTGTGCTGCCGCTGGCCAAGCAGGACAACAGGATCTTCGTGGCCGGGAAGAACGCGAACGACCTGGGCAACCAGGCCGGCGGCTGGACGCTCACCTGGCAGGGCCAGAGCGGCACCCGGGTGATCCCCGGCACGACGATCCTCGACGGCATCAAGGCCGGTGCCGGGAAAGGCACGGTGGTGACCTATGACCGTGCGGGTGGCGGAATCAACTCCGGCTACAAGGTCGCGGTCGCCGTGGTGGGCGAAACGCCGTACGCCGAAGGGCAGGGAGACCGGCCGAACGGACTCGGCCTCGACGCCGAAGACGTCGCCCTCCTCGGCAAGCTGAAGGCCTCGGGCGTCCCCCTGGTCGTGGTGACCGTCTCCGGGCGGCCGCTGGACATCGCCGCGCAGCTGCCGTCGGCCAGGGGGCTGGTGGCGGCCTGGCTGCCGGGCTCGGAAGGCGCCGGCGTCGCGGACGTCCTCTACGGCGACTACAACCCGACCGGGAAGCTGAGCTTCACCTGGCCGAACAGCTCTTCGCAGGAACCGATCAACACCGGCGACGGCAAGCAGGGGCTGTTCCCGTATGGGTACGGGCTGTCGTACAGCCGCTAGACCACCGCTCCCGCGGTCCGTGCAGGCCCCCGCTCCGGAACCCGACACCGGAACGGGGGTCTGCGCGGTTTCAGGCCGCGGCCGTTTCCGGCGCGGGGGCCGGGGTTTCCCAGCGCGGCTTGACCCGCTGCAGCACCGCGGCGGAAAGAACGCCGAGCAGGAGCACGCCCATCGGCAGCAGCATCGTCACGCGGGCGGCGTCGGTCAGTCCGTTGTGGACCGCCTCGGACGCCAGCTTCCCCGCCTGCGCGGCGATTTCCGCGGGCAGCCCGGGCATCGGCGACGGGCCGCCCGCAGAGCCGAACTCACCCGTGCTCGCCGCCGCGTGCGCGATCCCCTCGGCGAACGGCGCCCGGTACTGCTCCGGCAGCTGCGAAGCCGCCTTCGTGGCCTCGTCCGCGATGGACGCGCTGATCCGCGCCTGCAGCAGCACGCCGATCGCCGCGCTACCGAGCACGCCGCCCACCTGGCGCGCGGTGTTGAAGATGCCGGACGCGGTCCCGGCCAGCCGCGGCTCGACCGAGCCCATCGTCAGGTTGCTCATCGGCGAGAAGATGCAGCCGATGCCGAGCCCGCACACCAGCAGCGCCGGGACGAACGACCACGGGTTGCTCGACGGCGTCGCCTGCAGCGCGACGATCCCGAGCCCGGCCGCCAGCGCCGCCAGGCCGAACATCACCAGGTACTTGCCGTTCACCTTGTCCGACGCGCGCCCGACGAACGGCGCGACGATCCCGGACAGCAGTGACATCGGCGCGGTGAGCAGGCCGCCCATGGTCGGGCTCAGCCCCAGCACCGACTGGATGTAGATGACCAGCGGCAGGAACATGCCGGTCATCGCGAAGCCGACGGTGGTCGCGGTGAGCGTCCCGGCCGAGAAGTTCCGGTTCGAGAACACCTGCAGCGGCAGCAGCGGCTCCCGCTTGTTGAACCGCTGCCACACCAGGAAGGCGATGAGCAGCACCACGCCGGCGCCGATGATCTCGAACACCGTGACGCCGCCGAAGACCGTGCCCCAGTCGTACTGCTGGCCGTTCTGCACGCCGAACACGATGCAGAGCAGCGCCGCGCTGGAGAGCAGGATCCCCAGCAGGTCGAACGAGTGCGCGTGCTTCGGCTGCCAGTCCGGCACCAGCAGCAGGGTGAGCACGACGGCGATCACGCCGATCGGCACGTTGACGTAGAAGATCCACTCCCAGCCGAAGTGGTCGACCAGCACGCCGCCGAGCAGCGGGCCGGCGATCGTCGCCAGCCCGGCGACCCCGCCCCACATGCCCATCGCCGGGCCGCGCTTGGCCGGCGGGAACAGGTGCGTGATGAACGCCAGCGTCTGCGGCGTCATCAACGCGGCGCCGAGGCCCTGCACGGCCCGCGCGGCGATCAGCATCTCGGCGTTGCCGGACAGGCCGCACCACAGCGACGCGCCGGTGAACACGACGAGCCCGGCGAGGAACACGCGCTTCGGGCCGAAGCGGTCGCCGAGCCGGCTGGTGAACAGCATCGGCACGGCGTAGGTGAGCAGGTAGACGCTGATCACCCAGACGATCGAGTTCAGCCCGGCGCCCAGCTCGCGCAGCATGGTCGGAACCGCGATCGACACGATCGTCGTGTCGAGCAGGATCATGAAGAAGCCGAGGCACAGCGCGCCGAGCGCGGCCCACGGGTTAGCTTGTCTTGCGTTCATCGTCGTCTTCCCTGGTGATGAGCGTGAGCTTGGGTGGTTGGTGGTCCTGGAACGGGATCCGCCCGGAGCGCAGGTCCTCGGCGAGGCGTTCGGTCCACTCGAGTTCGAACTGCCGGTGGTCGCAGCTGTAGCGCCAGTCGAGCCAGTAGATTTCCGGTGTCTTGTCCTCGGTGAGGCGCTGCAGCACGGCCCGGTCGGAGGCCACCGCGGCGCGCAGCCGCATGAGCCGGGTTTCGAGCTCGCTCAGGGCCGCCTCGCGGCCCAGTTCGTCGATCACGGCGAGTCCGGACAGGTAGGCGGGGAACTCCGTGGCGACGTCACCCAGCAGTTCGCGGCCGCGCTGGTTGAACTCGTCGAGCCCGGTCTGCGTCATGCCGTAGACGGTCCGTTCGGGCCGCCGGCCGTCGCGCTGGGTGTCGACGACCTCGATCAAACCGCTGCGGTGCAGCCGTTCCACGGTGTGGTAGAGCGAACCCGCCTTCACGTTGACCCGGATGTCGACGTACCGCTCGCGCATGACAGTGGCCATCTCGTACGGGTGCATCGGCCTCTCGTGGAGCAGCTCCAGCACGGCGAGGCCGAGCGGGGTGAGCTTGGGTGAGGCCATGGGTTGGATCCCTCCGGGTCGGTTATTCCACGTGGACTATACGGGGCGGACTAGTGCGCGGTCCACAGCCACTCTTGTGACGGTCCGTACACGGCGCGAAGTCGCCTCCATGAGATTTTTAGTTCGTTCTAGGAACTAGTTGTGCTATGTTCGTAGTACGAACTAACTGGGAGGAAATCATGACGCACTTCGGCATCGGCGTGTCCACCGCGGTCACCGCCGTCCCCGGCACGCTGGAGCTCGCGGTCCAGGCGGACCGGAGCGGGCTCGACCTCATCACCGTCTCCGATCACCCCTACTACGCCGACCGGCTCGACGCGTACGCCGAACTCGGCGTCCTGCTGGGCAAGACCGAACGGATCTCCGGCCTGGTCAGCGTCACCAACCTGCCGACGCGCCCGGCGTCGATGCTCGCCCGCACCGTCACCTCGCTCTCCGCGCTGACCGGCGGCCGGATCGTGCTCGGCATGGGGGTCGGCGGGCTGTGGGACGACATCGCGCGGCTCGGCTTCACCAAACTGACCCCCGGGCAGGCTGTCCGCGCCTTCGAGGAAGGCATCCGGCTCGTGAAGCTGCTCGGCGGGGGTGGTGCGCCGGTCACCTTCGACGGCGAGTTCCACCAGGTCACCGACCTGGAACCCGCGCAAGAGCCGATGCCGCCGGTGTGGACCGGGTCCGTCGGGCCGAAATCGCTCGCCGTCACCGGGCGGGTCGCCGACGGGTGGATGCCCGGGCATGCCGCCGACTGGCTCAGCGAGCGCTACCGCACCTCACGGCCGCTGATCGACAAGGCCGCCGTGGACGCCGGCCGGGATCCCGCCGAGATCGCCACCGTCTACAACTTCCCCGGGCGCATCACCGCGGAACCGCTGAGCCGGACCCGCACCGACGACGGGCGCTGGATCGGCGGCTCGCCCGCCCAGTGGGTCGAGGAGCTGACCGGTGCCGTGCTGGAGCACGGCGCCGCCGGGTTCGTGCTCTTCGGGCCCGGCGGCAGCACGCCCGACGCGGCCGCCACCGCCCGGTGGGCCGAGGAGATCGTGCCCGCCGTGCGGGAAGCCGTAGGCTGATCGGATGGGGAAGAGCGCGGCGGACCTCGGTGTGGTGGCCGGGCTCGTGCGGGCGTCGTTCCTGGTGAACGCCGTCTACGCCGAGTCCGCCCGCGAGTACGGGCTCACCGTGCAGCAGGGCCAGCTGCTGTGCGTGCTGATGGGCCGGCCGTACGGCATGACCGACCTGGGCGCCACGCTCGGCCTCGAAAAGTCCAGCCTCACCGGCCTGGCCGACCGCGCGGTCAAGCGCGGGCTCGTCCGCCGCGAGCCCGATCCGGACGACCGCCGGGCCGTCCACGTCGTCCTGACCGCCGAAGGCCGCGAACTGGCCGAGGACTTCTACGCGGCGACGTGCCGCCGGGTCGACGAGCTGGCCGCGGGCCTGAGCACCCCGGACCGCGACCGGCTCGCGGCCCTGCTGGGCGCGATCGTGCGGGACAACGAAGCCCCGACGGTCTTCCTCGACGCCCTTCAGCCCTGAGGCAAACCCGAAGCGCGCCAAGCACCTTCGCCCGGGTGAAGCGGACGGCGCAGCGAAGCAGCGTGATCGCCCCACCACGACGAACGCGGCTTCGGCTTCTCCGGCTCCTTCGCGGCCGACGCCGCGGCGACGACCGCCGTGAGCGCCGCCAGCTCGGCGTCGCTCGGGTTGCCTCGGACCACCCTCAGCAGGGGACGGCTTTCCTCGCTCACAGCGGGATGTTCCCGTGCTTCTTGGGCGGCAGCGACTCGCGCTTGTTCCGCAGCAGCGACAGCGCCCGCGCGACGTGGCCGCGGGTGTGCGCCGGCACGATCACCGAGTCGACGTACCCGCGCTCGGCGGCCGCGTACGGGTTCAGCAGCGTGTCCTCGTACTCCTGGATCAGCTCGGCGCGGAGCTGGTCGACGTCGCGGCCTTCGTTCGCCGCGTTGGCCAGGGTCTTGCGGTGGACGATGTTCGCCGCGCCCTGGGCACCCATCACCGCGACCTGCGCGGTCGGCCAGGCCAGGTTGATGTCGGCGCCGAGGTGCTTGGAGCCCATGACGTCGTACGCGCCGCCGTATGCCTTGCGAGTGATGACGGTGACCAGCGGGACCGTGGCTTCGGCGTAGGCGTAGATCAGCTTCGCGCCGCGGCGGATGATGCCGTTCCACTCCTGGTCGGTGCCCGGGAGGAAGCCGGGGACGTCGACGAAGGTGAGTACCGGGATGTTGAACGCGTCGCAGGTGCGGACGAACCGCGCGGCCTTCTCGGACGCGTCGATGTCGAGGCAGCCGGCGAACTGCGTCGGCTGGTTGGCGACCACGCCGACGCTGTGGCCGTCGACGCGGCCGAAGCCGACGATGATGTTCGGCGCGAACAGCTCGTGGACCTCGAGGAAGTCACCGTCGTCGACCACCCGGTTGATGACTTCGTGCATGTCGTACGGGGTGTTCGGCGAGTCCGGGATGATCGTGTCCAGCTCGCGGTCGGCGTCGGTGACGTCGTCGAAGAACCCGGGCCGCTCGGCGGGCGGCTCGAACGCCGGCGCGTCGGACAGGTTGTTCTGCGGCAGGTAGGAAAGCAGTTCCTTGACGTAGGCGATGGCGTCCTCGTCGTCGGAGCCCAGGTAGTGCGCGACGCCGGACTTCGTGTTGTGGGTGCGGCCGCCGCCGAGCTCCTCGAAGGTGACGTCCTCGCCGGTAACCGTCTTGACGACGTCCGGGCCGGTGATGAACATCTGCGACGTCTCGTCGACCATCACGACGAAGTCGGTCAGCGCGGGGGAGTAGACGTGGCCGCCCGCGTTGGCGCCCATGATCAGTGAGATCTGCGGGATGACGCCGGACGCCTTGACGTTGCGGTTGAAGATCTCGCCGTACAGGCCGAGCGAGACGACACCCTCCTGGATGCGCGCGCCGCCGCCCTCGTTGATGCCGATGATCGGGCGGCCGGTCTTGATCGCCAGGTCCATCACCTTGACGATCTTCTCGCCGTAGACCTCGCCGAGGCTGCCGCCGAAGACGGTGACGTCCTGGCTGAACACGCAGACCGGGCGGCCGTCGACGGTGCCGTAGCCCGTCACGACGCCGTCGCCGTAGGGCCGGTTCTTCTCCTGGCCGAAGTTGGTCGAGCGGTGCCTCGCCAGCTCGTCGAGCTCGACGAAGGAGTTCTCGTCGAGGAGGAGCTCGATGCGTTCGCGGGCGGTTTTCTTGCCCTTGGCGTGCTGTTTCTCCACCGCGCGGGCCGAGCCGGCGTGTACCGCTTCGTCGTAGCGGCGGTACAGGTCGGCCAGCTTGCCGGCCGTGGTGTGGATGTCCGGTTCATCCTCGGGCGGCGTCCCGAGCGGCTCCGTCGCACTGCTCATGCCACGGGAGCTTAGCTACTTGCCGGTCACTTGGCGTGTGGCGTAGGCAACGTCTCGCCGGTCTTCGCGTCCAGGTACGTCACCCGCAGGTAGGTGATCTTCGCCCCCGGGATGACCACCCGGCGCCAGTCCTCGCCGATGACCTTGGTCTCGTCGTCCTTCTCGCAGGTCAGCGCTTCGCCCTCGAGCACCAGCTCGCGCTCCGCGAGCGGGCCCGAAGGCGTGTACGAGCGGACGTACCCGTAGAACGAGGTTCCGTTCTCCAGCTGCGCGTGCGCCCAAGCCCGGGTGCCGGCGGGCCGGTCGGCGCGCAGGGCCTGGGCCCACGCCGAACGCTGTTGCACCGTGGCGGCTTCCCCGCGGCGGTGGGCGAACAACGCTTCGAAACCCCACGCGAGCCCGCAGGCGATGGCCAGTTCGACGGCGACGCTGACCACGATCAGCGTCAGGTGCTCGCGCGCGTAGGCCTCGCCGCGGGTCAGCCAGTCCGCCGGGCGCACGAACAGGCGGGCACCGGCCTGCTGCACCGCCGTCATGAGCAGCACGGAGGCCAGCGTGAAGACGAGACTGCCGAGGGCGACGCGGGAGGCTTCGCGGAACGCGGTCTCCTGGTGCCGGCCGCGGCGGCGTTCGCGGCGCAGCTCGAACACGATTCCGGGCGCGACGAGCGCGAGGAAGCCGGCGAGCGCGCCCAGGGTCTGGGGGATCACCGCGGGGTCAGCCGGTCGGGCCGCCGCGGCGCGGCGGGGGTCCGTCTTCCGAATCGAGTTCGGGCTTCGGCGGGAACGGGTCGCCGGGCGGACGTCCGCCGTACGGCTCTTCCCAGTCTCCGTCCGCCGGTTCTTCCGGGACCCGGTCGTCCTGCCACGGCGTGCTCATGGATTCCCCTCGTGATCGGCCGCTCCACACTACTCAGGACGCCGTCGGCCGGACCAGCCCGGATTCGTACGCCGCGATCACCAGCTGGGCGCGGTCCCGGGCGGCGAGCTTGTGCAGCAGCCGGCCGATGTGGGTCTTCACCGTCGCGATCCCCAGGTGCAGGCGGGCGGCGATCTCGTCGTTGGACAACCCCCTCGCGATCAGCGTCAGGACTTCCTGCTCGCGGGCCGTCACCCCGTCCAGGCGGGTGACCGGGCCCGAGGGCAGCCTGGCGAACTCCGCCACCAGGCGGCGCGTCACCGAGGGGGCCAGCAGCGCGTCGCCGGATGCCACCACCTCGATCGCCGCCAGGAGGTCCGCCGGGCGGGTGTCCTTCAGCAGGAAGCCGCTCGCTCCGGCGCGCAAGGCCGAGTAGACGTATTCGTCCAGGTCGAACGTCGTCAGCATCAGGACCCGGACGTCGGTCTCCGCGCAGATGCGGCGGGTGGCCTCGATGCCGTCCATCTCCGGCATCCGGACGTCCATGAGCACGACGTCCGGCCGCTCCACACGGGTCAGGGCCACCGCTTCGGCGCCGTCGGAGGCCTCGGCGACGACCTCGAGGCCCGGTGCGCTGTCGACCAGCACCCGGAAGCTGCCGCGCAGCAGCGCCTGGTCGTCGGCGATCAGGACGCGGGTCATCGGGCCCTCACCGGTTCTTCGTAGGGCAGCCGCGCGAAGACGCGGAAACCGGCTTCGGCGGGCGCCGCGGAGAATTCGCCCGCGTAGACCGCGACGCGCTCGCGCATGCCGATCAGCCCGTGGCCGGGGACGGCCTCGCCGCCGCGGCCGTCGTCGAGCACTTCGATGGTCACTTCGCCATCGCCGCCGGTGACGTGGATCCGGCACCGCGTCGCGCCCGCGTGCTTGACCACATTGGTCAGTGCCTCCTGGACGATCCGGTACACCGACTGGCCGACGCCGCTCGGCAGCTCGGTGAGGCCGTCGACGACCAGGTCGACGGCGGGACCCGCCTGCTGCGCGCGTTCGGCGAGCGCGCGCAGGTCGTCGAGCGACGGGGCGGGCGCCAGCGCCGGGACACCGGTGCCGTCGCGCAGCACGCCGAGCATGCGCCGCAGCTCGGCCAGCGTCTCGCGGCTGGTGTCTTCGATGACCCGCAACGCGTCGCGGGCCTGGTCGGGTTGTTCCAGTGCCACGTGGTTGCCGACCGCCGCCTTGACCGCGATCAGGCTCATGCTGTGCGCGACGACGTCGTGCATCTCCCGCGCGATCCGCAGCCGCTCCGCCGAAACCGCTTGCTGCGCATGGGCTTCCCGCTCGATCGCGGCGTGCTCGCGGCGGCCGTGGACGGCGATGCCGAGCGCGAACCCGACGATCAGCGCCGACGCGCCGAAGTTCACCGTCGTCGCCGTGCTCGGGTTCGGCACCGCGACGCCGATCAGGCCGATGCAGACCAGCCCGGCCGCGAAGCCGACCCGGGTCGCCCGGCTGCCCCCGGCCACCACGAAGCTGTACAGCGCGCAGCCCGCCGCCACGACGGCGATCGCCAGCACCGGCCCGCCGATCGGTACCGCCGCCGCGGTCAGCACCAGCGACAGGAGGTATGCCGGGCGCGGCCACCAGCGCCGGAGCACGATGGGCACCACGCTCAGCGCGAGGATGGCCCAGCCCAGCCAGGCGGGCAGCCACGGCGGCAGCGACCACGCGCCGGCGGCGAGGTTGCCGCCGGCCCCCAGGGTCAGCACCAGGACGGCCAGGACGTCCAGGACGACGCGAATGCGCATGAACCGAACGTAACGCCGGACCGGCGGCCGCGCGTCAGCCCTCAGTCGGACCCGCGGTAATGCTTCCGCACGGCTGCCACGCGCTCCGGCGGCCACGGCGGCAGGTCGACGCCGTGGGTGGCGGCGAACAGCTTGTCCAGCTGCTCGTGCCGGCGGGCCAGCTGCGCCGGGGCGTCGTCGCCGGCCGCTTCGGCGAACTCGACGCGGGTGCCTTCGCGGGGGTCGTGGACCAGCTGCCAGCCGGGTTCGTCGGGCAGCAGCGGCCGGAGTTCCGCCACGGGTTTCCAGCCGAGGTCGCGGCGGAAGCGGATCGTGCCGTCGTCGAGGAGTTCGCCCTCGTCGAGGCCGAATTCCTCCACATAGGACGCCATCCGCCCGTGCCACTCCTGCGGCTGCTCGAAGTGCTGGCCGGCCAGGCGCGCGGCGAGCGCGTCGAGGCAGGTGTCCCAGCCGGCGGCGGTGCGGCCACCGGCGAGCTTCGCGATGGCCGGGTCGCCGCGGCCGAAGGTGTGGGTGAACTCCAGGAGGCTGCCGTCGCCGTCGGGGGAGATCAGCCAGCGCAGGGTGTCGTCGTTCCAGACGAAGGTGAACTCGTGCGGCGGATCGGCGGTGACGACCCGCCCGGTCGTCGTGGCGTCCTCGCCGGGGAAGGTGAACCGGATCGCGCCGCCGGCCCGCAGTTCGACGTCGACCTGGGCCGGGAACCAGTGCGCGAGCTCCGCCGGGGCGGTGATGGCATGCCAGACTTTTTCGGGTGCGTGCTTCAGCCGGCGTTCCAGCCGGAGCACCGGGCGTTCGCCGTCGGTCTGCAGCTTCGCTCGTCCGGACACGCGTCCTCCCGTGGGTTGCTGTGCCCGTAGATAACCACTGAGGAATATTCGGGTCAAGCGCCGCGGACGGCGGACACCGCGCCGGCGAGCTCCGGGTCGCTCGCGGCCTTGTCGAGCGCGGTCCGCAGCACCGCGTTGTACGTCGGTTCGGTCTCCGCGTAGCGCTTGCGACCGGCGTCGGTGATCACCGAGTAGACGCCGCGGCGGTCGTCTTCGCACAGGTCGCGGATGGTCAGGCCGGCGTCTTCGAGGCGGGCGCACATGCGGCTGACCGAGCTCTGGTTGAGGCCGATCGCGTCGGCGAGCTCCTGCATCCGCAGCCCGCCACGGGGGCCCGCGACGAGCTTGCCGAGTGCGCGGTACTCGGACAGGCCCAGCCCGTGGCGGCGCTGCAGGGCTTTGGCGAGCTCCTGCTCGATCCGGGCGTGCAGCACGAGAACCCGGCCCCAGGCCTGTTCGTCGACGGTCATCTTCCGGCCTCCTCTTGACGCCAGGATAGTCCAGGGACAGTATTTATATGTACATGCAAGTACATCGAGAGGGTGGACATGAGCGATCGCAGCTTCCTGTTCCTGGTGGGCGCGGCACGGGCCGGGGGCAACACCGAAATGCTGGCCCGGCTGGCGGCCAAGGAGCTGCCCGAGGACGTCGAGCAGCGGTGGATCCGGCTGCCGGAGGTGCCGCTGCCGCCGTTCGAAGACCGCCGCCACGGCGCCGGCGAGCACCCGCCGCCGGGTGCGAACGAGCAGTTGCTGATGGACGCGACCTTCGCGGCGACGGACATCGTGATCGTGTCGCCGGTGTACTGGTACTCGGTGGCCGCGAGCGTGAAGCTCTACCTCGACTACTGGTCGGGCTGGATGCGGCTGCCGGTCGAGTTCAAGCCGCGGATGCGCGGCAAGACGTTGTGGGGCGTGAGCGTCCTGAGCGAGACGGCGCGCGAGGCCCAGCCGCTGATCGGCACGCTGGAACTGTGCGCGGAGTACCTGAGCATGAACTGGGGCGGGGTGCTGCTCGGCAACGGCAGCCGTCCCGGCGACGTGCTCCTGGACGAGGGCGCGACGGCGGCCGCGCGGACGTTCTTCGCCGGCGCGGAGCTGATCACCGCCTAAGCCAGGACGTCCTTCGCGATCAGGCGGAGGCCGCGCACCAGGTCGCCGCCCGAGGGGGCGTGGCCCGGGTCGATCAGCCACTGGAGCATCACGCCCGACAGCAGGGCCTGGTGCACGGTGCCGACGGCCCGGGCCTCGGCGCTCTCGTCGTCGAGGCCCTGGAAGAGGTTCGCCAAGCCGTGGCGGGCCTGCTCGACGGCGTTCGCCAACTGGGCGCGGACGTGCTCGTCGAGGTCCGGTTGCGAGCAGGCCTCGAAGCTCACCGCCCACATCCGGCGGTGCTCGCCGAACGACTCGATCACCCGCTGCCAGATCAGCTCGAACCGCTCGGCCGGTGACGCGTCCGGCGGCGTCGCCACCTGCAGCGTCTTCGCCAGCGTCTCGCCCCACTCCTCGTTCGCCTCGATCAGGGCGGCGTTGAGCAGCGCCTCGCGCGAGCCGAAGTGGTAGCCGATGGCCGCCATGCTCACGTTCGCCGCGGAGGCCAGGTCTCGCACCGTCGTGCGGGCATAGCCCTTCTCATACAGGCAGCGCTTCGCGCCGGCCAGCAGTGACTCCTTGTTGCCCATGGCCGGACCCTAGCACGAACGTCTTAGGCGAACGAATTGCGCAAACGCATTGCGCGATCGCCCAAATCGAGGTTACCGTTCCCGGTATGCAGAACAGACGAGTCCTCATTTCCGGCGCGAGCGTCGCCGGTCCCGCCCTGGCCTTCTGGCTCCGCCGCCACGGCTTCACGCCGACGGTCGTCGAACGTGCCCCCGAGCTGCGCGACGGCGGCTACGCGGTCGACTTCCGCGGCGCGTCGCTGCAGGTCCTCGACCGGATGGGCCTGCTGGGCGCGGTCGAGTCGGCGGCCACCCGGATGGGCGATGTGACCTATGTGGACGGTGCGGACCGGCCGCTGGTGGTCACGCCGGCGAGCTACCAGAGCGGCGAGCTGGAGATCCTGCGCGGCGACCTCGCGCGCATCCTGTACGACGCGACGCGCGACGGCGTCGAGTACGTCTTCGGCGACTCGATCACCGGCCTCACCGAGCACGGCGACGGCGTCACGGTCACCTTCGCCCACGGCGAGCCGCGCGAGTTCGACCTGGTCATCGGGGCCGACGGGCTGCACTCGAACGTGCGGTCGCTGGCCTTCGGCGACGAGGCCCGGTTCCGCCACGACCTCGGCTACTACGTCTCCATCTTCACCGTGCCGAACCACCTCGGCCTCGACCACGTCGGCCGGTTCTACAACGAGCCGAACCGGACCGTCGGCGTCTACAGCGCGCGGGGCAACACCGAGGCGAAGGCGCTGTTCTGGTTCGGCGCCGATCGGCTGGCGTACGACCACCGTGACGTCGGGCAGCAGCGCCGGATCGTCGAGGAGACGTTCCGCGACGTCGGCTGGGAGACGCCGACGCTGCTCGAGGCCATGCGGGACGCGCCGGACTTCTACTTCGACTCGGCGAGCCAGATCAAGCTGGATTCGTACGCCCGCGGGCGCGTCGGCCTGGTCGGCGACGCCGCGTACTGCGCCGCGCCGCTCTCGGGGATGGGAACGAGCCTGGCGATCGTCGGCGCGTACGTGCTCGCGGGCGAGCTCGCGGCGGCCGGCGGCGACCACACGACGGCGTTCGGCGCCTACGCCCGCGAGATGCGCGGGTTCGTCGACGCCTGCCAGAAACTGGCCGAGGGCAACGGGAAGTGGTTCGTCCCGCCGACGCGCGGGTGGCTGCGCTTCCGCAATCTGAACTACCGGCTGCTGCCGTACCTGCCGTGGCGCAAGCTGATCGAGGAGCTGCCGCTCAAGGCGGGCAACGCGATCACGCTCAAGCCGTATGCGACGGCGCCGGCGTGACGCCGCGGCGCTTCGCGATGCCGGCCATGTTCTCCTCGCCCCAGTCGCCCAGCGGCAGCAGCGCCGTGTTCAGCCGCTGACCGAGCTCGGTCAGCGAGTACTCGACCTTCGGCGGGATCTCGTGGAACACCTCGCGGTGCACGATCTCGTCCGCCTCCAGCTCCCGCAGGGCCTGGATCAGCATCTTTTCGCTGATCCCCGCCACCTTCCGCTTCAGCTCGCCGAACCGCAGCGGCTCGGCGTGCAGCGCCCAGAGGATCAGGGCCTTCCACCGGCCGCCGATGACGTCGACGGCCGCGTCCAGCCCGCAGCGGTACGTTCGAGGCTGCATCCAGGATCCTTACGTTTTGGTGGGTACCTGACTTATTAGTCGGTACTTGTCCAGTGTAAAGCGCGTCAGCAGCATGGAATCCATGGGAGAAAGCAAGAAAAACGTGGGCGTGCTCGGCCTGGGGCGGATGGGCGCCGCTCTCGCCGGGGCGCTCCTGGAGGCGGGACACGACGTCTCGGTGTGGAACCGGTCGCCGCTCAAGGCGGGACCACTGCTCGACCGCGGCGCCCAGCTCGCGGCCACGCCCGCGGAAGCGGCTTCGGCGGACGTCGTCATCAGCTGTCTGTCCACATACGACACCCAGTGGCCGGTGCTCGAGGCGGCGTCACCGAAAGTGCTCGTCAACCTCACGTCCGGCACGCCGGAGCAGGCCCGTGCCGCCGCGAAGTGGGCGGCGTCCGAAGGGATCGACTACGTGGATGGGGTGATCATGGCCGTGCCGCAGGGCATCGGGACACCGGCGGCGCAGGTCCTCTACAGCGGTTCCGAACCGGTGTTCGCGGCGCAGCGCGAAGTGCTGGAAGTGCTGGGCACGCCGGTGTTCCTCGGCGAGGACGCCGGGCTGGCGGCGCTGTACGACCTGGCGCTGCTCGGCATGATGTGGTCGACCATGGCCGGCTACCTGCACGCACTCGCGCTGGTCGGGACCGAAGGCGTCACGCCGGCGCAGTTCGCGCCGATGGCGTCGGCGTGGCAGTCGGCCGTCGGCGGGTTCCTGCCCGGCATCGGCGAGCAGGTCGCCGGCGGCGACTACGCCACTGACGTGTCCTCTTTGGACATCAACGCGGCCGGGCTCGGCCTGCTGGTCGAGACGAGCCGCGCGCAGGGGATCAGCACGGCGGTGCCCGCCGTGCTGCGGGAGTTGTTCGACCGCGCGGTCGCGGCGGGCCACGGCTCGCACGCGATCGCCAGCGTCATCGAGGAGATCCGGTGAAGTACCTCGGGAAGAAGGCCGTCGTCACCGGAGGAACGCACGGCATGGGGCTGGCGGTGGTCCGCGCCCTGCTCGACGGTGGTGCGGAGGTGCTGCTGACCGGCCGGGACGTCTCGCCGCTCGAAGGGACGCTGCCGGGTAAGGCGCACCTGCTGTCGTCGGACGCCGCCCGCCTGGCCGACGTCGACGAGCTGGGCGCGGCGGCCGCGGAGACGCTCGGCGAGCTGGACCTGGTGTTCGTCAACGTCGGGTTCTCGACGCTGACGCCCTACGAGGATGCGACGCCGGAGCTCTACGACCGGACGTTCGACGTCAACACCAAGGGCGCGTACTTCACGGCCCGGCGGCTCGCCCCGTTGGTCCGGTCCGGCGGCTCGTTCGTGTTCACGACGTCGGTCGCGGCCGAGGCGGGAATCGCCGGGATGGGCCTGTACTCGGCGGCGAAGGCGGCGGTGCGCTCGTTCGCCCGCACGTACGCGGCCGAGCTGGCCCCCCGCGGGATCCGGGTCAACGTGGTCAGCCCCGGCTACACCGACACGCCGACGATGGGCGTGACCGGCGTGCCGGAGCAGGTCTTGGCGGAGTTCAAGGCGATCGGCGACGAGATCACCCCGCTGAAGCGCCACGCAACGCCGGAGGAGATCGCGGCGGCGGTGCTGTTCCTGGCGTTCGACGCAACGTTCACCACCGGCGCCGACCTTCCTGTGGACGGGGGTCTGGGGCAACGCTTGACGCTGCCCGGGTGAGGTGGGTGCTTGCGCCGGTCGGGCGGTGCCTCACCCCGCCCGGGTGAGGTGGGCGCCCAGGCCGGTGACCCCCGGCGCGCGGTCGGGGCGCAGGACGAGGTCGTCGTCGTAGTCGCCGCCGTTCTGCGTGCGGAAGGGGATGGGCTCGTCGGTTTCCAGGGTTCGCAGGCGTTCCCGAAGCCGGTCGCGCGCCTCGGCGAACCGGTCGTCCGGCACGCGGTCGGCGCCGTAGACCGGCACCGGCGGCAGCACCGACATCCCGGCGTAGAAGAGCGTCCCGTGCTGGAGGGGGAACAGGATCTCGTCCAGCGCCCCGTTCACCCCGCGCGGCCCCATGGACGGCTCGCGGGCACCCGCGGTGAGTACCACCATCGCGCGTTTGCCCGCGAGCCGTCCTTCGCCGTAGCGCAGGGTCCGGCCGTCCCCGGCGCGGACGCCGTACCCGAAGCCCTTCACGAAGACGCGGTCGAACCAGCCCTTGAGGATCGCCGGCAGGCCGTACCACCACAGCGGGAACTGCACGACGACCGCGTCCGCCCAGGCCAGTTTCTCGTGCTCGGCCACGATGTCCGCGCTCAGCTCGCCCCGCGCGTGCGCCCGCGCCGACGCCGCCCCGACGACCAGCCGCTCGCTCCCGGCTCCGGCTCCGAAGTCGGCGGCGTCGACCACCGGGTTCCACTTCATGGCGTACAGATCCGACTCCCGGACGTCGTGCCCGAGCTCCCGCAGCGTCCGCAGCCCGTCGTCGCGGAGGGCCCCGCTCAGCGAGCGCGGCTCGGGGTGCGCGAACAACCACAACACGTTCATGTCCCCGATGATCACGCGGCGGCGCGGCTCGATCGAGTGGCCTGATGGCCATCATGTGCAAGAATCGAGCCATGGCCGAATTCGTGCACCCGAACCGCCACCACGTCGCCGTCCTGGTCCGCCACGGCATGCTGGTGCTGGAGCTCGGCATCGTCCACCGCCTGTTCGGCGAGGCCCGTTCGGCGGCCGACGAGCCGCTGTACGAGGTCGTGACCTGCACACTCGAGCCCGGCCTCGTGCGCACGGACGCGGACGTCGCCATCCCGGTCGACCGCGGCCCCGAGGTGCTGGCCGAGGCCGACACGGTGCTCGTGCTGGCCTCCCGCGTCGAGTACGAGCCGTTGGCGCGCGTGCTCACCCCGCCGCTCAAGGCCGCCCTCGACCGCATCCGGCCGGACGCGCGCATCGCGTCGATCTGCACCGGCGCGTTCGTGCTCGCCGCGGCCGGCCTGCTCGACGGCCGCCGGGCGACCACCCACTGGCGTTCGGCGGAGGAGCTGCAGGACCGCTTCCCCGAGGTCGACGTCGACCCGTGCGTCCTCTACACCGACGACGGCGACGTGCTGACCTCGGCGGGCGTCGCCGCCGGCATCGACCTGGTGCTGCACATGATCCGCCGCGACCACGGCGCCGCGGTGGCCAACGAGGTCGCCCGCGGCACGGTCGTGTCCCCGCACCGCGAAGGCGGCCAGGCCCAGTTCGTCCGGCGGCCGGTGCCGGAGCCCCGCACGTCGTCGACCAAGGCGGCCCGGGCGTGGGCCCTGGAGAACCTGCACCGGCCGCTCACCCTGCGCGAGCTCGCCGCCCGCGAGGCGATGAGCACGCGCACGTTCACCCGCCGCTTCCGGGAAGAGGTCGGCATCTCGGCCCTGCAGTGGCTGACCCGGCAACGGATCGAGCGCGCCCGCCAGCTCCTCGAGGAGACGGACCTGCCGGTCGACCGCGTCGCCACCGAAGCGGGATTCGGCACGGCCGCCTCACTGCGCCAGCACTTCCAGGCGGCGCTCGGGGTGTCGCCGAGCGCCTACCGGTCGACGTTCCGCGGCGGGGAACTGGCTGTTCAATCCGCCTGAAATTTGGATAGCTTCACCAGTCATGGACGACTTCTACGTCAGCCACAGCCGCTTCACCGACCCGGGCCCGCACGCGGACTGGCTCGACGCCACCCCGCCCGATCTCGCCGTCCTGCGCGAAGCGGCGTCCCAGCTGGTGTTCCACTACTGGGGTTCGGGCGCCATCACGGACCACGGGTTTCCGGCCGCCCGCAACGACGAGATCACCCTCCGGTACGCCGCGGACATGTGGGCCCGCCTGCGCGAGCTCGACCCGGCGGCACCCGGCGAGCCGCGGCCGCCGCTGCACCGGATCGTCGGCTGCTGCCGCGACTTCACCCTCCTCTTCGTCTCGATGGCCCGCCACCACGGCATTCCGGCCCGCGCCCGGGTCGGCTTCGCGAGTTACCTGATGCCCGGCTGGTACCTCGACCACGTCGTCGCCGAGGTCCGCACCGCCGACGGCTGGCGCCTGGTCGAGCCCCAGCTGCCACCGGGCTTCCACGACCCGGTGGACGACGTCGGGTTCGACCTCCTCGACGTGCCCCGCGACCGGTTCCTGACCGCTCCCGACGCGTGGGCCGCGGCCCGCTCGGGCGAGCTCGACCCGGCCCTCCTCGTCGTCGCGCCGGACCTGGACGTGCCGTTCCTGCGCGGGATTCCGTACGCCTGGCACAACCTCGTGCTCGACCTCGCCGCGCTCAACAAGCACGAGATGCTCCAGTGGGACGTCTGGGGCGCACTCGACGACTCCGTCGCGCTCGCCCCGGCCACCCTCGCCCGCGCCGACGAGCTGGCCGAGCTGATGGCCGGCGCGGACGTCGACCGGCTGCGGGCGGCCTTCGAAGCCGACGACGTCCGGGTGCCGCCGGTCATCCGCACGGTCACCCCGCCGGGACAGCTCCTGGCCGAGGTTGTGCTTCGCTGACCTCGCAGGCCGTCCGCACGAACCGCGCGATCCGCGGATCCCGCGCCCCGGCCGGCCAGGCGAGCGCCAGCGAATACGGCGTCGCGTCCACGACCGGCCGGTAGACGACGTCGGCTCGCGAGCGCAGCTCGGCGACCGACGCCGGCAGCAGCGCGACCGCCTGCCCGAGCGCGACCGTTTCCAGCAGCTGGGCGCTGTCGTGCACGATCGGCCCCGGCGTCACCGGCCCGCCGGTCACGTCCTGCCCGGACCAGTACGCCCGGTCCGCGGCCGACGAGAGCGGCCAGCACGGTGTCGGCCGCCCGGCGAAGTCGGCGCAGGTCAGCACCGCCCGGCCGGCGAGCTCGTGGTCCGACGGCAGCGCGGCCACCCGTGGTTCGCTGAACAGCACCTCGACGTCCAGGCCGTGGTGCGTGCCGCCCTGACAGCCGAGCACGGCCACGTCGGCCCGGCCGTCCCGCAGCATCTCCGTCTGTTCGCCGAACCCGCTGACCCGCACCTCGACCGGATCCGGGTGCGCGTCGGCGATCCGCCGCAGCAGATCGGTCGCCACCCCCGGCTTCGCCGTGACGACGAGCGCCGGCGTCCGCTGCGCCGCCCGCCGCGTGCGCCGGACCGCCGCGGTGACGGCGTCCAGCGCCTTGGCCGACTCGGTGAAGAGGACGGCCCCGGCCGGCGTCAGCGAGACGTGCCGGCTGGTGCGTTCGAAGAGCTGCACCCCGAGCCGCCGTTCGAGCAGCCGGATCGCGCGGGACAGCGGTGGCTGCGCCATCCCGAGCCGCTCGGCGGCGCGGGAGAAGTTCAGCTCTTCGGCGACCGCGCGGAAGTACCGCAGCTCACGGACCTCGACATCGTCCATACCGGGAGAGTATCGCGGCAGAGTCCACAGGTCTTTCCCTTTCTGATTCGCGCATGGTGGGCTTGGTGTCGATAACTCCACAAAGGACGGACATCCGATGACGGAAGCACAGCGCAACAAGGAAGTGGTCCTGGCCTTCCTCCGGCTGGCCTTCACCGAGAAGCGCCCGGCCGACGCCTTCGCCGAGCACGTCGGTGAAAGCTACATCCAGCACAACCCGCACGCCCCGGCGAGCGCGGCGGCCTCGGCCCGCTACCTGGCCGGGTTCGTGGCCCGGTTCCCGGAGCTCAGCCTGGACGTGCGCCGGGTGATCGCCGAGGACGACCTCGTCTGCACGCACAGCCTCCTCCGCTTGACGCCCGGTTCGCGTGGCAGCGCGATCGCGGACGTGATGCGGGTGCGGGACGGCCGGATCGTCGAGCACTGGGACGTGGTGCAGGAGGTCCCGGAGACGACGGCGAGCGGCAACCCGATGCTGTAGGTGAGTTGTCCCGCCTCGCGGGACATCACCCCTCGGTGACCGGGCCCGGCTGGCCCGCCGCCGGATCGGTCTCCCTCGGCGCGATGCCGTGCAGCGCCGCGCTCACCACCGAGTTCACCGGCGGCGGGTCGAGGGGGGCCGTGTGCGGGAAGACCGTCGTCAGCACCGAGGCGTGGCAGTAGCCCACCAGCATCGCCGCCGTGGCGTCCACTTCGGACTCCAGGCGCAGGCGGCCCAGCGCCCGCTCCGCTTCGAGGTAGGCCACCAGCCGGTCGCGCCAGTGACCGGACCGCTCGCTGATCTCCGCGAACCGCTCCAGCACCCTGGGCTGCGCGACCAGCCCGCTGAACGCCGGCACGAGCGCCCTGTGCAGCGCCAAGCCGAACTCCACGTGGCGGCGGAGGTTCCCGAAGAGGGTGCCTTCGCCGGGCACGGGCAGCTCGCCCAGCTCCGCCTCCGTCGTGCGCACGTGCTCCAGCAGGGCCCGGGCCACCAGTTCCTCCTTGTCGGAGAAGTGGTTGTAGAGCACGCCGTCGGCGACGCCCGCCATGCGCGCGATCTCGCGCACGGTCATCCCGGCCGTGCCGTGCGTGGCGATCATCTTCTGCGCGGTCTCGAGCAGCAGGTCGTGCAGTGACTGCCCGTCCCGCTGGGCGGCGGCTTTCCTCGGTGACATCACCGCCATCGTACGGGCGCCGCCTTATGGCCTCCTTCCCGTGACCAGCCACGCTGTGCCGCGCAGCCGGACCGCGTCCGCGCCCGCGAACGGTTCGAGCGCCACCGCGAGAGCCTCGGTCGCCTTGGCCGCCCTCGCGCCGCCGGCCAGGCCCAGGTGGTGGCGGACCGGCCCCCAGTGTGTGATGAACCGCGCCGCGTCGGGGACGTCCCGGCCCCACACCTGGTCCGCCTCGACGCGGGTGCACTCCACGTCTTCGAAGCCGGCTTCGGACAGCACCGCCCGGGTGCGGTCCGGGTCCGCGAACGACGTGGGCCCGCTGCCGTCCGGCCCGGTCGGCTGCGGCAGGTAGGCCGCCATCGCGCCGAACACCCGGCCGAGATCGGTGCCGGCGAGGGCCGTCATGCAGAGGAACGCGAGCCGGCCGCCGGGGGAGAGCGCGCGCCGGACGTTGCCGAACGCCGCCACCGGGTCGGCGAAGAACATCACCCCGAACCGGCTGACCGCGAGGTCGAACCCACCCTCGGCGAAGGGGTGCACCTGGACGTCGCCCTGCTCGAACGTCACGTTCGGCACCGAAGCCGCCCGGGCTCGCGCCGTCGCGAGCATCGGCCCGGACAGGTCGACGCCGATCGCGGACCGGGCCCGCGCCGCGGCGAGCCGCGTCAGCTGGCCGTTGCCGCAGCCGATGTCGAGCACGCGGTCTTCCGCGCGCACTTGATCGAGCAGGTAGCCGTTGAAGCCGCTGTTCACGGCGTCGTAGCGGTCGGCGTGTGCCGCCCAGTGCTCGCCTTCGTAGCCGTTCCACGCTTCGGCCTGTGCGGTGTTGACGATCCCGGTCACTGTCATCCCCTCCGTTGTGAACACGCGTTCATGAACACACGTTCATGGTGTCCGCGCCGCCGGCCGGTGTCAAGGCATCGGCCACCTGCTGCCGGATGTCGGCCAGGTGGCAGATCTTCCGGCCGGCCGGACGCGGAAGACTTGTCGTCATCAGGGCAAAGCGCCTCTGACCAGCCAAAAGGAGCTCGAAATGGCCGACGTCATCGCCAACATGTCCATGTCCCTCGACGGCTTCGTGGCTGACCCGGAAGACCGCATCGATCACCTGTTCGAGTGGTTCGGCAACGGCGAGGTCGAGGTCCCCACCGCCGTCGACTGGGCCACCTTCAAGACCTCCGAAGCCAGCGCGAAGATGCTGCGCGCGGCGATGGAGAACGTCGGCGCGCTGATCACCGGCCGCCGCCTGTTCAACCTGACCCGGGGCTGGGGCGGCGCGCACCCGATGGGCGTCCCGGTCTTCGTCGTCACCCACGAAGAGCCCGCGGACTGGCCGCACCCGGACGCGCCGTTCACCTTCGTCACCGACGGCCTGGAAAGCGCCGTCGAGCAGGCCAAGAAGACCGCCGGCGACAAGAACGTCGCGGTCGCCAGCACGACGATCGCCCAGCAGTGCCTCAACCTCGGCCTGCTCGACGGTGTCCAGGTCGACCTGATCCCGGTGCTGCTCGGCTCCGGCGTCCGCTTCTTCGACCACCTCGACGCCACCACGAAGCTCGCCGACCCCGAGGTGACCGAGGGCACCGGCGTGACGCACCTGTCCTACCGGATCAAGCGCTGAGGAGCGTGACGTGCAGCGCGGCGAGGCGGGCGGGGTCGGCGATCACCTCGTACGCCGCCACCCGCTCGCCCTCGACGGTCACGGCCAGGGCGAGCACGAGCCGTCCGCGCGGCGCGACGACGACACCGACCGCGCCGTCCACCAAGGCCGCTTCGGCGAACCGGGCGCGCTTCCCGAACACCTGGGTCTCTTCGGCGACCGCGCGGGCCCCGCGCGCCTCGAGCGGTGCGCCCGCCGGCAGCGCGGCGGCGTCGGCGCGGCGGACGACGTCCGGGGCCAGCACGTCGAGCAGCGCGGCGAGGTCGCCGCCGCGGGCCGCGGCCAGGAAACTGTCGACCACCCGGCGGTGCCGGGCCAGGTCGGCCGGGGGCAGCGGGGAGGCGCCCCGGACCCGCTGTCGTGCCCGGCTCGCCAGCTTCTTCGCCGCCACGGGCGTGCGGTCCAGCACCGGGGCGATCCGGTCGAACGGCACCGCGAAGAGGTCGTGCAGCACGAAGGCGATCCGCTCGGCCGGCCCGAGCGCCGCCAGCACGACGAGCAGCGCGCGGCCGACCGAGTCGGCGAGCGCGGCTTCACCCGCCGGGTCGGCGTCGGCCACCGGCTCCGGGAGCACCTCGAACGGCTCCTCGCGGCGGGTTTTCCGCGAACGCAGGACGTCGAGGCACACGCGGGAGACGACTGTGGTGAGCCAGGCCGCCAGGTTGTCGACGGAGTCCACGCGGTTCAGCCGCAGCCATGCTTCCTGGACGGCGTCGTCCGCCTCGGCCGCCGAGCCGAGCATCCGGTAGGCGAGCCCGCGCAACCGGCCGCGTTCGGCCTCGAACTCCGCCGCCAGGTCGTCCATCGGTCACCTTTCGCTCGCGTCCACCGTCGCCTCCTCGACGTATCCCCGCGACCGGAGGTGACCGGATGAGCTTGCTGACCCCTGCCGACCTGGACGGCTGGTGCCTGCCGAACCGGATCGTCATGGCGCCGACGACCCGGGCGCGCGTGCCCGGCGGAGTGCCCGGCGACCTCCAGGCCGCCTACTACGCGCAGCGCGCCGGGGCCGGGCTCATCGTCGCCGAGGGCACCTGGGTGAGCGAAGAGGCCGTCGGCTTCTCGGACGTCCCCGGCCTGTACACCGAGGCCCAGGTCGAGGGGTGGCGGCAGGTCACCGACGTCGTGCACGCGCTCGGCGGCCGGATCGTGGTGCAGCTGTGGCACACCGGTGCGGTCTCGCACCCGGATTTCCGCGGCGGCCGGCCCGCGGGGCCCTCGGCGGTGAACCCGGACGAGCCGGTGTACCTGCCGTCCGGGCGGTGCCGCACCGGCACCCCGCGCGAACTGAGCGTGGCCGAGATCCGGGCGACGGTCGCGGACTACGGCAAGGCGGCGGAGAACGCCCGCCGCGCCGGGTTCGACGGCGTCGAGATCGCGGCCAACGGCGTGTACCTGCTCGCGCAGTTCCTGCACCCGCGGCTCAACCGCCGGACCGACGCCTACGGCGGCTCCCCGGTGAACCGGCGCAGGCTGCTCACCGAGGTCGTCGACGCGGCTGCCGCGCACGGCCGCGTCGGCGTCCGGCTTTCGCCGTGGTGGACCGGTGGACTGTTCACTGTGGACGATGCCGTGCGGGCCGAGTACGCCGAACTGGTCGCCGGGCTCGCCGCGGACTACCTGCACCTCCGGGGACCTGACGCCGGGCCGGACTTCGCGGCTCTCGCTCCTTGTCGAGAACTGTTCGACGGCCTCCTTATCGTGAACAACGGCTTCGACCGCGAGACGGGCAACGCGGTGATCGAGGCCGGGATCGCGGATGCGGTGTCGTACGCGCGGCACTTCATCGCAAATCCGGACCTGGTGACGAAGTTCGCGCTGGGCCTGCCGACCGCGCCGGCCGACCCCGCGACGTTCTACGGGGGTGGGGCGGCCGGCTACCTCGAGCCGGCGGCGCCGGTCCGGTGACCCCACCGCCTCGCGGCGCGGACGGGAACTCGGCGAAGTCGATTCCGGACATGCCCCGACGCTAGCGGCGACCACCGGCAAAACCGCGCGAGCGCGCCACCGCCAGCCCGCCGAGGACGAGCGCGACCGCGCCGATCACCAGGTCCACGTAGCCGCCGACGATGCCGTAGCCGGTGCCGGGGCCGCCCTTCGCAGCGGCCACGACCCAGCCGCCGATCACGACGGAAACCAGGCCCCCGGCCAGCGCCACGACGGCTCCCCGGCCGCGGCGCACGGCCAGGACGCCCGCGGCCACCCCCGCCACGCCGAACACGACGGCGATCAAGGACCAGAGCCGGCCCGGGGTGAGGTCGTAGGAACTGGCCGCGGCGAGGACGTTCATTGAGACTCCTTCGTGTTCCGGATCGGACGCCGGAAGCATGGCCGCGCGCACCCTGGCCCGTCGTCGTGCGCGAGCAGGCACTTCGCACTGCCGCGGGTGCCGCAGGAACCGGGCGGCTACCGCGGGCGCAGTAGCCCGGAAATGCGCGCCACGCAGGACTTCGCCGGGTGGGAACCCGGTTAGGGTGCAGGGATGAGCCGTGCGCAGGTCGTCGACGGGGTGATCGCCGCCGGGGTCGCGGCGGCCCTGGTGGCCGCCGGGCTGTCCGCGGCGCACGCGCCCGCGGACCTCGACGTCCTGGGGTACGCGGCGCTGGCGGCCGGCGGCCTGGCACTGGCCGCGCGCCGCCGCGCACCGGTCGCCGTGCTGGCCGCGACGGCGGTGTGCGCGCTCGCCTACCAGGTCGCCGGCTTCGAAGTGCCCGTCGTCGCTTACCTCTTCGCCGTGTACGGCGCCGTCCGCGCGGGACACCGGATCGCCGCGATCGTGGCTTCGGTGCTCATGCTGGGCGCGGTTCCGCTGACGCTGCTGGCTTCCGGCGTCCACGACACCGGCGCGGCGTTCGCGCAGTCGCGGGACGTCCTCCAGCTGGCGTGGCTGATCGCCGCCGGGGCGGCCGGGGAGGCGCTGCGCCAGGCCGAGCGCCGGGCCGACGAAGCCGAGCGCACCCGCGAGGAGACCGCGCGACGGCGTGCGGACGAAGAACGGCTGCACATCGCGCGGGAACTGCACGATTCGCTCACCCACCAGATCTCCGTCATCAAGGTGCAGGCCGAGGTCGCCGTCCACCTGGCCCGCAAGCGCGGTGAAGAAGTGCCCGAGGCGCTGCTGGCGATCCGCGAAGCCGGCCGCGAGGCGACCCGGGAACTGCGCGCGACCCTGGCGGCGTTGCGCGACGACGACCAGGACCCGCCGCGCGGGCTCGACGACGTCGCCGACCTCGTGCGCCGGGCGCGGACCACCGGCCTCGACGCGCAGCTGACCGTCGAAGGCGGGCAGGACGCCGTGTCGACTGTGCCGGCTGCGGTCGGCCGGACCGCCTACCGGATCGTCCAGGAGTCGCTGACCAACGTCGCCCGGCACGCCGCCGCGGCCACCGCGTCGGTCCGGATCGACCACCGGCCCGGCGCGCTGGTCATCCGGGTCGACGACGACGGGAAGTCCACTGTGGACGCCGGGCCGGGAGTCGGCCTGACCGGGATGCGCGAGCGCGTCACGGCGCTGGGCGGCCGGCTCGAGGCCGGGCCTCGTCGCGAAGGCGGGTTCCGCGTCCACGCCGAACTTCCGGTGGACCCGGCGTGATCCGCGTCCTGCTGGCCGACGACCAGCCGCTCATCCGCAGCGGGTTCCGCGCCCTGCTCGACGTCGAGGACGACATCGAGGTGGTCGCCGAAGCGGGTGACGGCGGCGAGGCGGTGCGGCTCGCGGTGGAACACCGGCCGGACATCGCGCTCGTCGACGTCCAGATGCCCGGCGTCGACGGCATCGAGGCGACCCGCCGCATCGCCGCGGACCCGGCGCTGGCCGCGGTGCACGTCGTCATCCTGACCAACTACGGCGTGGACGAGTACGTCTTCGAGGCGCTGCGCGCGGGCGCGGCCGGGTTCCTCGTCAAGGACATCCAGCCGGAGGACTTCCTGCACGCGGTGCGCGTGGCGGCCCGCGGGGACGCCCTGCTGGCGCCGTCGATCACCCGCAAGCTGATCGACCGGTACGTCACCCAGCCGCTGGTGCCCGGAGCTGGGCTGGCGGAGCTGACGAACCGGGAGCGGGAAGCCGTCACGCTCGTGGCGCGCGGGTTGTCGAACGAGGAGATCGCCGGACGGATGGTGATCAGCCCGCTCACCGCGAAGACGCACGTCAACCGGGCGATGATGAAGCTGCACGCGCGCGACCGGGCGCAGCTGGTGGTGTTCGCCTACGAGTCGGGACTGGTGGTGCCGGGCTGACCCCGGGCCGGCGAGGTCAGGCCGGGCGGCCCGCGCCCGCGTAGTCGTCGCCCTTCGAGTGGTACGTGTGGATCTGGATCGCCTGGCCCTCGGTCGGCGCGTTGATCATCAGGCCGTTGCCCAGGTAGAGCCCGACGTGGTGGATGCGCGTCGCCGGGTTGCCGTAGAACACCAGGTCGCCCAGACGCGGCTCCTGCGTGGCCGGCACCGGCGGGAGCGCGCGGAACTGGCTGTCCGCCGTCCGCGGCAGCGCCACGCCCGCGCTGTCGTACGACGCCTTCGTCAGGCCGGAACAGTCGAAGCCCGCCGCGCCCGCGTCCGGGCCGTTGCCGCCCCAGACGTACGGGAGGCCCAGCTGGCCGAGCGCGAAGCGGGTCGCGCGGACCCGCGGGGCAGCCGCGGACGCCGGGTCCAGGGAAAGCGTCGCGTACAGCTGCGCCATGCCGAGCACGCGCTGGCGGAACAGCTCGGTCTCGCCGTCCGGGTGGTACGCCGCGATCGCCTTCCACCAGCCGGGGCCCGCGCCGAGGTCGGTGCCGCCCGCGCACAGCGCGCGGCCGGCCGCGACCGGCGCGTCGGAGCCGTACTTCTTGGCCTGCGTCGCGGTGAGGCCCAGGAGGTTGCCGCCGCTGCGGCCGTGGTTCGACGCCGCCGCGCCGACGCCGGCCAAGGTGACCCACGAGAGGTGGCACGACGGGTCTTCGCCGCGGAGCGCCAGCTCGCCGTTCGCGTAGCCGACCAGCGCGTCCGCGGGGATGTCGAGGGGGCCGGCCAGCTGCTCCGCCCACTGCTGCAGCGGGCTCTTGCCGCCCTGGCCGGACGCGCCCTGGCCCGGCTCCTGAGCCTTCACCGGTGCGCTCACTTCGAGGACCGAGGGGCCCGGCACCGCGTCACGCACCAGCGGCGGGGGCACCGGGGCGGCCGCGGGTTCCGGCGAGCGGCCGGCCAGCAGCCAGCCCGCCGTGACGAGCCCGGCGACGAGCGGCAGCGCCACCAGGCCGCGCAGCGCCGCGCCGCGAGCCCACGAAGTCTGCTTCGTCGTCACAGGTTCCAACTTAGAAGAGCACACCCCTTACTGAACGAGTGAGTAGCTTGCACGTTAGGGGGACTCTCATATTGTGGGCACATGCCTGAGATCGACGCCGGACGGCTGACCACCGCGCTTCAAGATCGTTATGCGCGGATCGACGTCGTGGAGAGCACCGGCTCCACCAACGCCGACCTGCGGAAAGCTCTCGAAGAGGGCGCTGCCGACCGAACCGTTCTGCTCGCCGAAGAGCAGACCGCGGGGGTCGGCAGGCGGGCTCGTTCGTGGAGCTCGCCGAAGGGCGCCGGGCTGTACCTGAGCGTCGCGCTGCGGCCGGGCGTCCCGTTCGCGGTGCTGGGCTCACTCTCCGTCGTCGCCGGGCTCGCCGTCCGGGCCGCCGCCGCGTCCGTCGGGGTGGACGCCGTGCTCAAGTGGCCCAACGACGTCCTCGTCGGCGGCGCCAAGTGCGCCGGCATCCTCGCCGAGGCCGTCGCCGGGGGCGAGCCGTCGATCGTGCTCGGCATCGGCCTCAACGTCCTGCCCCTCGGGGACGTCCAGCCGGGTCCGGGCGGGCTGCCCGCGACGTCGCTGGCCGAGCAGGGTGCCACGAACACCGACCGCACGGACGTCGCCATCGCGCTGCTCAACGGCTTCGCCGACCTGGAACAACGCTGGCGGCTGGCCGGCGGCGACCTCACCGAGGCCGGGCTGCTCGGCGACTACCGCGCCCACTGCGCGACCCTCGGCCAGGACGTCGAGGTGCAGCTGCCGGACGGGACGGCGCTGACCGGCCGCGCGGCCGACATCGACGCCGCCGGCCAGCTGCAGGTCGACGTGGCGGGCGGGCAGCGGCACACCGTCTTCGCGGGTGACGTGGTCCACGTCCGTCCGGCCTGATTTGTCGGGGCGTCCGCGCCCACCACCTGCTCGCTCGCCGGTACGGTGAGACGACACCGCCGCACCGACCTTGGGAGCGTCCGCCGTGGCCTATCCGGACGATTTGCTCAGCGAGCAAGAGCACGTCGTGGTGCACAGTCACCCGCACTTCAAGATGCTGATCTTCCCGACGCTCGCGCTGCTGGTCACCCTGGGCGCGGGTACCTGGCTCGCGATCCTGGCCAAGGACGCGTCCTCGCCGTGGAACTCGGTCGGGCTGATCGCCATCGGGGTGGTGGCGCTCGTGCTGATCGTGTGGCTGTTCCTGGCCCCCCTCGTGCGCTGGCGGACCACCCACTTCATCGTGACGACCGACCGGCTGATCGCCCGCGAGGGCGTCCTCAAGCGCACCGGCATCGACATCCCGATGGGCCGGATCAACAGCGTCCAGTTCGAGCACGGCCTGCTCGACCGGGTCTTCGGCTGCGGCACGCTCATCATCGAGTCGGCGTCGGACGAGCCGCTGCGCTTCGAGGACATCCCGCACGTCGAGAAGGTGCACACGGTCATCTACCGCGAGGTCAACGACAACCCGTACGACGACTACCGGCCGGGTGCCCAGCAGCAGCCCCAGCAGACCGCGCCCCTGCCGCCCCAGGGCGGCGGGCACCCGCCGCGCGGAGAGAGACGACGCTGATGGGTACGCGCGCACTGGGCCTGCCCGAGCGGGTGCCCTCGGCGGGGGAGCTGCCGGACGCCGTCACGATCTGGGAGGTCGGCCCGCGCGACGGGCTGCAGAACGAGAAGGCGATCGTCCCGGTCGAGGTCAAGCTGGAGTTCCTCGACCGGCTCGCGGGCGCCGGGCTCACCACGCTGGAGGCGACCAGCTTCGTCCACCCGAAGTGGGTGCCGCAGCTGGCCGACGCCGAGCAGCTGCTGGCCCGGCTCGACCGCCGCGAAGGCGTCCGGTACCCGGTGCTGGTCCCGAACGAGAAGGGCTTGAACCGGGCCCTCGAAGCCGGCGTCGAGCACATCGCGATCTTCGCCAGCGCGACGGAGACGTTCGCGCGCAAGAACCTCAACTCCACGCTCGACGAGCAGTTCGCGATGTTCGAGCCGGTCGTCACGCGGGCCCGGGAAGCGGGCCTGGACGTCCGCGGCTACCTCTCGATGTGCTTCGGCGACCCCTGGGAAGGCGTCGTGCCGGCGAAGCAGGTCGCCGCCGCCGGCCGCCGTCTGCTGGACATGGGGTGCTCGCAGCTTTCCCTGGGCGACACCATCGGCGTCGCGACCGCCGGACAGGTCGAAGCGCTCATCGGGCTGTTCGGCGACGTCGGCACGTTGGCCGTGCATTTCCACGACACCTACGGCCAGGCGCTCGCGAACACCCTGGCGGCGCTCCGATGTGGAGTGTCGACTGTGGACTCGTCGGCGGGTGGGCTCGGCGGCTGCCCGTACGCCGAATCGGCCACCGGGAACCTGGCGACCGAGGACCTGGTGTGGATGCTGGCGGGCCTGGGGGTGGCCACCGGCGTCGACCTGGACGCGCTGGTGGCGGCCAGCGCGTGGATGGCGGGACAGCTCGGCCGCCCGAGCCCGTCCCGCGTGGTCGCCGCACTGAGCTGAGCCATCGGGGGCTCCGCCACGGAGCCCCCGGAAGAAAACTGACCTCGTTGCGCCCTGGGGGATGGGGTGCGGTATCAAGGGGGACCGGCAGCGCCGCGGCCGCGTCGACAAGCGTGTGCCCACCGGGCACCGACCGAGCCGGAGGATGGGTGTGACCGAGCCTTCCGAGGCGGGCTCCGAACCGGGCGAGGGCGACCTCGACACCGGGCCGGTGCAGCTGCCCGGGTACGGCCTGGCGGATTCGGGTGCCTTCGAAGAGGCGCCCACCCCGCCCTCGGGCAACCCCGCGGCGTTTCCGCACGCGGTGTCGCCGCTGCTGCCGCCGTTCCAGCTGCCCCCGGCCCCGCCGCCCCCGCCGACACCGGCTCCGCTGCTGCCGCCGCCGGTGGCCGGGCCGCCGCCGGTCGCGGGCCCGCCGCCGAACCCGGGGTCGCCCGCGCCGCTGCCGCCGCTCGGCTCGCCGCGCACGGAACGGGAAAGCATCGTCGCGCTGTTCCTGGTGCACATGTTCCCGATCGGGCACCTGCCGGTGGCGATGGACAAGCCGGCGCGCCAGCTGCCGCTGCCCGACGACCCGGACGGTTTCCCGCCGAACGACCACCCGGACGCCCGGCTGATCTTCGACGACCAGGCCCTGACCAACGTCACCGCGGGCTTCCGCCGCTCGCCGACCGCGCCGTCGCGGCCGGTGCCGCGGCACCTGAAAGAGGGGTATGTGCCGTACGCGCGGGCGACGCGGGCGGTGTGGATCCGCCGGTTCGTCGTCGGGCAGAGCGAGCTCGGCCCCGAGTACGCGTGGCCGCCGGGCGAGGAGTTCCCCGAGGGCAGCATCGACTGGCCCGAGCCGGTGATGGTCCCGGCCAACACGGTCCTCGACCGCTTCGGCCCGGCCTACGGGCGAGTTCTTTACGAGGACGGCACGCCGTTCGCGGAACGCTCGTTGCCACCGGCGACGCTCGACGCCGAATACCGCCGGTACGTCGTCGTGCGCAAGGTGCCGATGTGGCGCTCGGAGACCGCGAACTGGTTCGGCCAGGTCGGCGGCGGCACCCGGTACCGTGCCCTGCTGGCGGCCGACGAACTCGTGACCCTCGGCTACCTCGCCGAGGCCAAGGGGGAAGAGGACTGATGAACACCCAGTCGATCCAGCGGTGGCTCGGCGTGCTGGGCGTGCCGCCGGAGGTCGTCTCGCTCGGCGCCGAGGTCGACAACGCCTGGTGCCTGATGCAGGGCGAGGACGAGGCGTGGGAGGTGTTCTGGCGCGAGCAGGGCAACCGCTACGACTGGGCGCGGTTCACCAGCGAGCAGGTGGCGTGCCACTACCTGTTCGGCCGGCTGGCCTGGGCCCAGGTCGCCCGCGGCGCCGTCGGCCTGCTCCCCGGCTCCTGACCCGCACGGGTCAGCGCTTGAGGACGGCCAGCGCCTCGTCGTGGAGGCGGCCGTTCGTCGAAAGCGCGCTCCCGTTGTCGTAGCGCCCGACGCCGTCCAGGTCGCTGAACCGGCCGCCCGCCTCGGTGACGATCACCTGCGCGGCCGCGACGTCCCACGGGTTGACGATGCACTCGGCCGCCACGTCCAACGCGCCCTCGGCCACCAGCACGTGGTGCCAGAAGTCGCCGAACGCGCGGGTCTCCCAGCACGCGTCCACCAGGCCGAGGTACTTCTCGCGCGAGTGGTACTTCGTCCACGAGTTCAGGTCCGTTGTGGACAGATAGGCGTCCGAAAGGGACGAAACCTTCGAAACCGACAGCCGCCGGGTGCCGGCGGTGTCCGAAGAAAACGCGCCATCACCCGAAGCCGCCCACCAGCGGCGGCCCAGCAAAGGGGCGCTGATCAGGCCCACCACCGGGTCGCCGTTCGAAACCAAGGCGATCAGGGTCGCCCAAACGGGTACTCCGCGAAGGAAGTTCTTGGTCCCGTCGATCGGGTCCAGCACCCACGCGCGGCCGGTCGACGCCGAGCCGCCGCGTTCCTCGCCGAGCACCGCGTCGCCCGGACGTTCCGAAGCCAGCAAGGCCCGGATCGCGTCCTCGACCGCGGTGTCGGCGTCGGTCACCGGGGTGCGGTCGGGCTTGCGCTCCACCGCCAGGTCCAGGGCGCGGAACCGCGCCGTCGTGATCGCGTCGGCGGCGTCGGCCAGCCGGGTGGCGAGAGCCAGATCATCTTCGTAGCCAGGCACGGTCACGATGTTTTCACGCCCGCGAGCCGTAGAGTTGGCCAGGTGAGCATGGTCCTACTTGCCGAAGACGATCCGGCCATCGCCGAACCGCTCTCCCGCGCCCTCGAACGCGAGGGATACGAGATCCACGTCGTCACCGACGGCCCTTCGGTGCTCGACGCCACCGCCGCTCAGCGCGTCGACCTGCTCGTGCTGGACCTCGGCCTGCCCGGGATGGACGGTCTGGAGGTCTGCCGGCGGCTGCGCGCGGCCGGCACCGAACTGCCCGTCCTGATGCTCACCGCCCGCACCGACGAGGTCGACTTCGTCGTCGGCCTGGACGCGGGCGCGGACGACTACGTCGCCAAGCCGTTCCGGCTCGCCGAGCTGCTCGCCCGGATCCGCGCGCTGCTGCGCCGGCGGGTGCCCGAGGTGCTGGACGCCGGCGGGGTGCGGATGGACCTCGGCGCCCGGCTGGTCACCGTGGACAACCACGAGGTCCAGCTGGCGAACAAGGAGTTCGAGCTGCTGCGCGTGCTGATGAGCCGCGCCGGGCAGGTCGTCAGCCGCGACGAGATCCTCGCCGAGGTCTGGAACGACCTCGAGTCGAAGACGTCGAAGACGCTCGACATGCACATGTCGTGGCTGCGCCGGAAGCTCGCCATCGCGGCCGACGAGGCCGCGGGTCGCACCAGCAAGACCCACGACGGCGAACGGCGGATCGCGACCGTCCGCGGCGTCGGCTTCCGCTTCAACAGCGAATAAGCCGTGCGCCGCCGCATCCTGCTCGCCATCCTGCTGGCCGTCGCGGTCAGCTCGGCGGTCCTCGGCATCCCGCTGGGCATCGTGGCGAGCTGGCAGATCGAGTCGAGCTACCGCGAGACGCTCGCGGAGAACGCCCGCGCGGCGGCGGCGATCCTGGACACCGAAATCGCCAACGGCCAGGAGATCGACCTCGACCAGGTGCGCGCGGCCGTCCCGGCGAACGGGCTGCTCACCGTGCGGACCAGCGGCCAGGAAGAAAAGCGCTACGGCAGCAGTCCCGGTCCCGACACCGTCACCGAAACGGCTGACCTGGCCCGCGACGGCAAGGTCGAGATCGCCGTCCCGGCCGGGCCGATGCACGAACGGCAGACGACGGTGACGCTGGTCGTCGTGCTGCTGGTGCTGCTGTCGATCGGCACCGGCGCGGTGGTCGCGATCGCGACGGCCCGGCGGCTCGCGAAGCCGCTGCGGCACGTGGCCGAGCGCGCGGCCCGGCTCGGCGGGGGCGACTTCCGGCCCGACCCGAGCCGTTACGGCGTCGGCGAGCTCGACATGGTCGCCGAAGCGCTGGACGCGTCCGGCACCGCGCTGGCCCAGCTCGTGCAGCGCGAGCGCCAGCTCGTCGGCGACGTCTCGCACCAGCTGCGCAGCCGGCTGACCGCGCTGCAGCTGAGGCTGGAACCGCTCACCGTGCACCCGGACGACGAGGTGGCGGACGAGTCGAAGGCGGCCCAGGAGCAGGCGGACCGGCTCGCGGAGGCGTTGGACGAGCTGCTGGCGGCGGCCCGCGCGGCGCGCGAGGTCGGCGCGGAACCGGTGGACCTGCCGACGCAGCTGCCGGAGATGGCGCAGGAGTGGCGCGAGCTGCTCCGCTCGGAGGGCCGCAACCTGCGGACGCGCGTGGCCGACGGCCTGATGGCCCGGGCCACCCCGGGCCGGCTCCGCGAGGTCATCGGGGTGCTGCTGGACAACGCGCTGCGCCACGGCTCGGGCACGGTGACCCTGATCGCCCGCCGCGGCGACGCCGAGGGCACGGTGGTGATCGAGGTGAGCGACACCGGCCCCGGCGTCCCGGACGAGCTGGCACCGCACATCTTCGAGCGCGGCTTCTCGGGCGGCGGCTCGACGGGCGTCGGCCTGGCGCTGGCGCGTGCCCTGGTCGAGGCGGACGGCGGCCGCCTGGAGCTGTCGAACCGCCGCCCGGCGGTGTTCAGCTTGTTCCTGAAGGTGCCGCGGCCGAGCGACGTCCCCGAGGTGCGCTGGCCGGCCGAGCGCGTCCCGCGGTAGGAGGCGCGCCCGGCCGCCGGTTCAGATCAGCCCCTCCCGCAGCGCATACGCGACCGCGTGCGAGCGGTTCCGCAGCTGGAACCGGTTGGTCACGTCGTGGAGGATGCTCTTCACCGTGCGCTGCGAGTAGCACAGCTCGTCGGCGATCTCCTGCGTCGAATACCCCGCCGCGACGAGCCTGAGCACGTGCGTCTCCCGGTCGCTCATGCCGCCCAGGCGCAGGCCGCGCGGCTCGAGCACCTGGCGCTGCAGGCGCGAAACCCGGTTCAGCAACCGGCCGAGCAGGTCCGGCGGCAACGCGCCTTCCCCGGCCGCGGCGGCCTTGATCAGGCGGACGAGGACGTCCGGTCCCGCGTCGGCGCGGCGGGCGACCGCGCAGACGCCGTGCTCGACCGCGTTCAGGATTTCGTTGTCGTCGACTTCGCCCGCCACCAGCACGATGCGGGTGAAGCCCTGGCGGTGCAGCGCGGACAGCAGCTGGGTCATCTTCTCGTCGAGCCGGTCGGCGACCAGCAGGGCGACCAGAGCCGTGCCGTCGTCCACCACCCGGACGTCGTCGCGCGAACGCAGCGTCGTGCAGACGCCGTTGTGCAGGATCGGATCGGTGGCGCGGACCACCACCGGGGTCCGGTCGGTTTCGAACATCGTTCCCCATTCCCCTCGAACGGTGCAGGCTGCCCAGCCTGCCCGCAAGGGTGTCCCGGGCGCATGGGACCGGGGTCCCGAAGTTGCCCGGACGGGAGGTCAGGACCGGCCGAGCCCCGCGTCCCTGGCGCGGACGATCGCCTCGGCCCGGTCGGCCACGTGGAGCTTGGCGAAGACGTTCGAGATGTGGTTGCGCACGGTTTTCGGGCTCAGGCACAGCGTGCTCGCGATGAGGCTGTTGCTGTGCCCGGCCGCGATCAGCGCGAGCACCTCGCGCTCGCGCCCGGTCAGCTCCGGGAACACCGGCTCGCTGGCCGGGGGCTGGGCGAAGAAGGCGAGCACGCGGTTCGCGATGTCCGGGCCGAAGATCGCCTCCCGGCGGGCGACCGCCTGCACGGCGCGGATGATCTCGTCCGGCTCGGCGTCCTTGAGCAGGTAGCCGCGGGCACCGGCGCGCATCGCCGCGAAGACCGACTCGCTTTCGTCGGCCATCGTCAGCATCAGCACGCCGGTGCCCGGGTTCGCCGTCACGATGTGCCGGGTCGCCTGGATCCCGGACAGGTCGGGCAGGTGCAGGTCCATCACCACGACGTCCGGGCGCAGGGCGGCGGCGGAGGCGACCGCGTCGGCTCCGCTGGCGGCCTCGCCGACGACCTCGATCCCGGGTTCGGCGGCGAGCAGCGTGCCGACGCCGATCCGGAACAGGGGATGGTCGTCCACGACGAGGACGCGCAGGTCGCTCATCCGCCCTCACCTCCCCCTCGTCACTCCTGGTGATGGTACGCGGACGCATTCTCCCGCGCCCAGGCCGCGAAGGTCAGCGGCGGCCGGCCGAGCAGCCGCTCGACGGTGTCGAAGACGACCCGTTCGTGTGGTGCGGACTCACGCTTGAGGGCGAAGAGGCCGTCGATGGCCTCGGCGGGCCAGCCGTACGTCCGGATCAGGCGGTCCTTCGCGGCGCTTTCGGTCTCTTCGACGTACTTCAGCGGACGGCCGATCGCCTCGGAAAGGATGGCGACCTGCTGCTCGGCCGTGAGGGCTTCACCGCCGGTGAGCTCGTAGGTCGCGCCTTCGTGCCCGGACGTCGTCAGCGCGAGCGTCGCCACTTCGGCGATGTCGCGGACGTGGACCAGCGCGGACGGCGGATCGGTGTCGGGCACGTACACGGCGTTCTCTTCGCGGATCGAGCCGATCCAGGCGAACCGGTTGTCCATGAAGGCACCGGGTCGCAGGATCGTCCACGCCGGCCCGGCCTCGCGGATCGCCTGCTCGGCTTCGGCGTGGGCGCGGCTGATCGCGTCCTTCTGTCCGAAGTGGACACCGGTGGTGGACAGCTTGACGAGGTGGGTGACACCGGACTGGGCGGCGGCCTGCGCGACCGCCGCTTCCCGGTCGGCGTTGTGCCCCTGGGTCAGCACGAACACGCGGTGCGCGCCGGCCAGCAGGGCGGGCAGGTCCGACGTGTCGAGGTCACCGCGGACCACTTCGGCGCGCGGGTCGATCCGGGCCTTGGCCGGGTCGCGGGTCAGCGCGCGGACGCCGGCGCCGGCGTCGAGCAGGGCGGGGACGAGGTGGCGGCCGACCTTGCCGGTGGCGCCGATGACGAAGATCATCGTGAGTTGTCCTTATCGGGAAAGCGGGACGTGGGGGAGCGCGAACGCCGTGACGAGGCCGAGGGCCAGCACGGGCAGCAGCGCGAGGAACACGCCGTGGGTGCCGGCGTGGTAGGCGAAGCCGAGCGCGACCGGGCCGAGGGCCGAGCCGAGCGCGCGGGCGAGGTTGACGCCGGCGGCGACCGCACCGCGGTCGGCCGCGGGGGCGGTGTTCTGCGTAGCCATGGTGAGCACCTGCAGGTTCAGCCCGGCCGCGCAGCCGAAGACGACCAGGCAGGCGAGGGCCGGCGGCAGGCCGTCCAGGGTGAGCAGGCCGAGCACCGCGAGCAGGCCGAGCGCCATGCTCAGCCTCGGCGCCCAGCGGTACGCGCCGGTGCGGGCGATGACCTTGCTCGTGACGACGGAGGCGAGCGACACGGCGAGCGTCATCGGCAGCAGCCGCAGCCCGCCTTCCGCCGGGCCGGCGTCGGCCTGCAGCAGGACCGCGATGTAGTTGACCGAGCCGAGGAACGCGAACCCGGCGAGCACGCTGAGCAGCACGGACACGGTGAACGTCCGGTCGCGGAACAGCCGCGGCGGCAGGACGGGCGCTTCGGCCCGCCGTTCGACGACCACGAACACCGCGGCCGCCACCGCGCCGAGGGCGACCGACCACGGCGTGAGCAGGGTGAACCCGGTGATCGCGGTGCCGAGCAGGAGCACGCCGGCGAAGTCGAACGGCGCTTCCCGGCGCCGGGTCGACAGGTCGAGCGTCGTGAGGCAGGCCAGGGCGACCAGCCCGAGCGGCAGGTTGACCAGGAAGATCGACCGCCACCCGGCGAGCCCGGTGAGCAGGCCGCCGACGACCGGACCGGCGAGCGAGGCGACGGCGAAGCAGATCGAGAACCAGCCGAAGTACTTCGCGCCTTCGCGAGGCGAGAACATCTCGCCGAGCGAAGCGCCGACGGAGACGAAGAGGCCGCCGGAGCCGGCGCCCTGCAGCACGCGCCCGGCGATCAGAAACGCCGCCGACGGCGCCAGGCCGCAGGCGAGCGAGCCCAGCAGGAACAGGGCGAGTGCGCCCAGGAGCACACGTTTGCGGCCGAAGACGTCACCGAGCTTGCCGTACAGCGGCGCGGTCGCGCTCCCGGCGAGCAGGTAGGCGGTGGTGACCCAGGCGTAGGCGCCGGTGCCGCCGAACTCGGCGGCGATCCGGGGGAGCGCGGTGGCGACGACCTGGGCGTCGAGCATCGCGAGGAAAACGGACAGGAACAGGCCCGTGAAGGCCGGTTTGAGGGCGCGCTGAGGCGCGATGGTGCTCAAGAAAATGTCCTTGTTTCGTCAGAAGGGACGAGAGATGCGGACGCGCGAAAACACGCGTCCCGTCGAGCCGGGAAAAGGTTCCATCGTCATCCGTGCCACGGATGCGACCTCTTCGCGCTCGGAAACCACCTCGAATCGTCCCGCTCGCCCGGCCGAACCCGGACGGCGTCCACTACGCAGGAACACTGACGAGCATGACTTTAGACATCTACATGTCAAAGTGCAAGTACTTGGTCAGGGTAGGCGGCTGACCTGGTCGTTGTCCCGGCGCCGCTCGCCCAGCTCGTCCGGGAACACCCACTTCTTGAAGCCCCAGAAGCGGAAGAACATGGCCAACAGCATGCCGATGATCGAGCCGCTCGCGAAGTCCGCGACCTCCTGGACCAGGAACGTCACGTGCGGGACCTCGAGGTCGAGCACGTACCGCGAAATGATCAGGGGGACCAGGTTCACGCCCACCGCGATGCCGCTGATGATGAAGAACAGCGCGGCTTCGTGGTGCCGTTCGCGCCCGCCGCGGGTCCGGAAGGACCACTCGCGGTTGAGGATGTAGGACACGATGGTCGCGACGATGATCGCGATCGCCTTCGCCGTCGTCGGTTTCGGCTCCAGCACCGTCAGCTTGAGGGCGTACCAGACCCCGTTGTCGACCACGAAGGTCGTGCCGCCCACGATCGCGAACTTCAGCAGCTCCCGGTGCTTGATCAGCACCGAACGCAGTGGTTCCGGCGTGCGCTTGAGCACGGTTTCCACAACGGTCACACCACGCAGTCTAGGGACACACGGCGTTGACCTGTGGTTCAGGCGGCCCAGCTGTCGTGAATGTCCGGATTTCCGGCATTTTCGGCGGTTATCCCGTCAGCCACCCGAACGCCTTCTCGGGGCTGACCGTCGGTGGCTTGACCCCGGGGTTCCCGCCGGACCGCGGCGGGGCGCTCGTGGTCGTCGAGGACACCGGCGGCTCGCTCGTCGGCTCCTCCGTTGTCGTCGTCACCGGAGGCTTCGGCGTCGGCTTCGACGGGGTCGGCTTGGCCGGCTTCGTCGGCGTGGGGACCGAGGGGGGTGTCGGCGTCGGCACCGGGTCCTTGCCGCACCAGTGGCGCCAGCAGCCGAAGTCCACCGTCACCGGCGGCGCCGTCGCCCGGCCGAGCTGTGCGGTGATCGTCACCCGGCCCTCGTCCGGACGGCCCTTCAGCCGCACCCACAGGTTGACGTGCTGGCCCGGCGCCACCGCGCTCTTGGTCGTGCAGCTCGCGCCTTCGCCGGTCGTCTCGCAGGGGAAGCCGCGCAGGCTCCACCACTGCCTGAGCGGGTGGTCGAAGGTGACCGTGACCGGCTTGGTCGTCTCGCCGGTGTTGCGGACCCGCACGTAGACCAGCGGGCTGTGGTTCCAGGGGAACGCCGAGAGCCCGTCGCCCTGCGCTTCGAGGACCACGGCGTCCGGCGGGACCTTCACGGTGACCTTGACACTCACCTCGACGGGCACCTGCATACCGGCCGTGACCGACACGTTCACCGTGCCGCCTTCGGCGTCTTCGTCGGCTTGCAGGCGGAAGTTCAGCGTCGCGCTCTGGCCGGGCTGCAGGCCGGCGCCGGTCTTGCAGACGACGGTGCCCTCGCCGCCCGGGCAGTTCACCGAAATCGGGGCGGGGACCTGCGCACGCGCCGCCGGCGCGCCGCCACCGCCGGTGTCGACCGCGCGCACCCCGCGCGGCAGGTTCAGCGCGACCGCCACCGGCTCGGACGGGCTGCCGCCGTCGTTGCGCACGGTGATCGGCAGGTTCTTCGCGGCGCCCGGGCTGAGCTCGACGCCGTCCGGCGGGGTCGTCGCGGACATCGACGCCGGGGCGGGCGACGGCGGTGCCGGTGCGGACGGGGCCGGCGCGGGCGGCGGGACCGGGGCGGGCGGGACGACCGGCGGCGGGGCCGGCGCGACCGGCGGCGGTGCGGGTGGCTCCGGGGGCTGGGGGGCCGGGGGCTGCTCCGGCGCGGGCGGTGCCGGCGGCTGCGGCTTCGGTGCCGGCGGTTCGACCTGCTGGACCGGTGGCGGCACCGCGGCGGCGACCGGGACCTCCTGCGTTCCGCCGCCCGCGGTGAGCGCGATGACGACGGCCGCGACGATCGCCGTGCCCGAGGCCGCGACTCCGGCGAACTGGCGGGGCCCGGCGGCGGCCGCGGACGCACCGGCCTTGCCACCGGCCGCCGCGGCACCGGCGGCGACCGCTCCCGCGGTGGCCGCGCTCGCTTTTGCGGCACCGATGGTGGCGAGGTAGCCCAGCGCGGCGCCGCCCAGGACGATCGGGGCGATGATCGCGCGCAGCCCGCCGTTGACGTCGGCGAGCTCCGCGGCGAGCGCCCGGCACCGGTCGCACTCGTCGAGGTGGCTCTCGACCTGGGCGCGTTCGCGTTTGGACAGTCCGTCGCGGGTCCACGCGCCGAGCCGCTCGGCGCAGGCGCGGCAGCGTTCCTCGGCGTTTTCCTGCAGGTGGACCTGCAGATAGGCCTGGCGGAGGCCCTCACGGGCGCGGTAGGCGAGCGCGGAGACGCCGTTCGCGGTCAGGCCCAGCAGCGGCGCGACCTCGGCCGGGCTCTGCTGCTCGATCTCGGTGTGCCACAGCACCGCCTGCCAGCGTTCCGGCAGCCGCGCGAACGCCTTGGCGGCCATCGTCCGCTCGAGCCCGGCGACCGCGGTGTCGGAAAACGGCACGGTCAGCGCCTCGGCCGCGGCACCGCCGACCTCGGACATGTCTTCGTTGAGGTCGACCCGGCGCTCCTTGCGCGTGCGGTCGTACGCCGTGTGACGCAGGGCGGTCAGCAAATACGCCCGGAAGGCTGTGTCCGGGCCCTTGCCGCCACGGAGCGTGTCGAGCACCTTGGCGAACGCCTCGGACACGAGATCGTCGGCTTCGGAGCTCGAGCGGGCCAGCTGACGGGCCAGATTCCGGGCCGCACCGGTGTGCCGTTCGTAGAGCGTGCCGTACGACTCGAGCTTCCCGGAGCGGACCTCCGCGATCAGCTCGGCGTCACTCTTTCCGCTGAGATCGGCGGGAACGGTGGACACGGCACTCCTCGGTCGGCTAGAGCCAGGACCTGCCATTACAGGCCGATCCGGGACGCGAGACAAGTGTGACTGACCCACCCCCGGCGGTCACGTCGTGGTCGGCGTGATGACTCCGACGGCGGAGCAAAATCACCCACCCCTGGGCCGTCCCGGTGAAAAGCTCCACGACAAAAACCGGTCGGTACGCGTCACGGTGCCCAGCTGGGTACGTCCTCATCGTGAAGCCAAGGACAAGATCGTTGCGAACCGGACGAAAGGGGCGGGTGGCCAGTGGATGCTCCGGCTGCGCGGCCCGGGTCCGGTGACACCCCGCCCACGCAGGCCGAGCGGGATGCCTCCCTGCGTGCGTTGCGGGCCCGCTGGCGCACGGCCAGCCTCGCCGCGGGCTGGCGGTTCCCCAGCGACTGGGCCCTGCCCGAGGTCGACGCCGTCTGCGCGGCCGTGATGGCGAAGGGCGGCGTCGAAGCCGCCGAAACCGCGCTGGCCGGGCTGGCCAGGGCCCGCGCGGCGGCCGGTGCGGGGCTGGCCGAGACCCTCGCCGACCTCGCCGCGCTGCACGCGGTGCTCGGCCACGGTGACGACGGGTTCGTCTCGCCGGACGTCGACGCCACGCCCGCGCGGCTGCTCCGCACCACCGCGCTGGCCTGGGCGGACGTCGCCACCGACCAGCTCGTGCACACCGAGGTCACCGACCCGCTGACCGGCCTGCCGTCGGCGGCCTACCTGCGCACCCGGCTCGCCGAGGTCTACCGCGCCGCCGAGGCGCGCGAGCGGCCGGCCGCCGAGGACCACGTGCTGCTCGTCGTCTCGCTCGACCTCAGCGCCGTCGCCGGGTTCCCGCGGCTGACCGGGATGATCCTGGTCGCGGACGCGCTGCGGGCGGTCTTCGACAGCGGCCAGAGCATCGCTTCGCTGGGGCCGTCCGTCGTCGCGGCTCTGGTCCCGAAGGACGAGCGCGTCGCTTCGCACGGCGTCGCGCTGCGAAGGGCGTTGCACGAGCGGCTGTCGGTCGACGCGCAGCTCGCGGACGTGGGCAGACCCCGCGTCTCGGCGGTGCGGCTGCCCGCCACCCACGAACTCGCCTGCGACCTGCTGGCCCACCTCGCGCGCGCGTAGAACGCCGGAAAAGCCCGGTTTTGCCCGGACCCTTCGGACCGGGACGAGGCCGGTCATGATTTCCTGGTGCGGTGACCCGGACCGTACCCACCGACGTCGACGGCGAAGTCGCGGCCAGACCCCAGCACCGCCTGGCCCTGCGGAAATCACTCGCCCGCCTGTCCGTCCGCCCGCGGTCGATCCTGATCCTCGCGGTGATTCCGCTGTTCGCGATCGGGTACGGCATCTACGGCTGGCAGCACGACTGGGTGCTCGGCGTCGACAGCGCGGTCTACCGGGCCGGCGCGCTGACGCTGCTGAACGGCGACTCGCTCTACGACGCCAACACGCTGCCCAACGAGCCGTGGTGGGCGCTGCTGCCGTTCACCTACCCGCCGACGGCGGCGCTGATCTTCATCCCGCTCGCCGCGTTCCCGACGCAGATCTCCTGGGGCCTGATCACCGCCGTCTCGCTGGGGGCGATGGCGCTGTCGATCCGCATCGCGATCGGCGCGCTGCCGCGGCCCGCCGCCGACGGGCCGCGCTGGTGGGCCTCGCCCGCCCGCTCGACCATCGTGTTCTTCCTGGTCTTCCTCGGCCTCGAGCCGGTGTGGCGGACGATCTTCCTCGGCCAGATCAACCTGATCCTGATGGCCATGATCCTGCTGGACATGCTGGTCATCGGTGCTCGCGGGAGCCGGTGGGGCGGTGTCCTGGTCGGCGTCGCGGCGGCGATCAAGCTGACGCCGCTGGTGTTCCTCGGGCACCTGTTCATCACCGGCCGCCGCATGGACGCCATTCGCGGGTTCGCGACGTTCGTGCTGCTCCAGGGCCTGATGTTCCTGATCAACTCGCACGACGCGGCCAAGTACTGGACCGTCACGCTGCCGGACACCGGCCGGATCGGCCCGGTGCACTGGGCGGGCAACCAGTCGCTGAACGCGCTGATGAACCGGGCCACCGACCTCGCGCCGTGGGCGTCCAAGGCGGCGATGGGCATCGGGTTCCTGCTCGCGATCCCGGCGCTGTGGCTGCTGATGCGCTTCCACCGCAAGGGCCAGGCGCTGGCCGCGCTCCTCGTCACCGCGTTCTGGACGCTGCTGATTTCGCCGATCTCGTGGACCCACCACTGGGTGTGGGTGATCCCGCTGATCGTGCTGCTGGTCTCGCGGCTGCCGAAGACCACCCCGAAGACCGCGTGGCGGCGCTGGGTCGGCACCGGGCTGGTCGCGTTCGTGTTCGTCAGCTGCGTGCTGCTGATCCTGCCGAACGGCCGCAACGTCGAGCTGCACTGGAAGGTGTGGCAGAACGTCCTGGGGGACGCCTACATCCTGATGCCCGTCGTGCTGGCTCTCGCGCTGATCCTGCGCTGGGGGCTGCTCCGTCGGGCGCGAAAGAAGGCGGCCGCGGATGTCGACGTCCCCGCCGGGGTCTGAGGCGCGCACCGGCCGCTTCCTCGCCGGGGGTCTCGCGCTTCTCGTCCTGGCTTTCGGGGTGGTCGTCTGGCTGGCCGGGTGGCACCTGGGCGCGGACAGCGCTGTCTACCGCGCTGGTGCGCTGACCCTGCTGCACGGGGACCCGCTCTACACGCGGGACGTGCTGACCGCGCTGCCGGACTGGGTGCGGCTGCCGTTCACCTACACCCCGGCGGCCGCGCCGCTCTTCCTGCCGCTCGCCCTGGTGCCGTCCGGCCTGGTGTGGGGCGTGATCGCGTTTTTGTCGGTGGTCGGTCTTATGGTCGTCATCACGGTGGTTTCGTCGCCGCCGGGGCGTGCATCCCTTCTGGGAAGAAGGTGGTGGGCGCTGCCGGCGGGAACGGCCGTCGCTCTGACGCTGGAACCGGTGTGGAAGACACTGTTCCTGGGCCAGATCAACTTGATACTGATGGCGTTCGTGGTGCTGGACGTCCTGGTGCTCAGCCTTCGTGGGTCGCGCTGGGCGGGTGTGCTGATCGGCGTGGCAGCGGCGATCAAGCTGACCCCGCTGATCTTCGTGCCGTACCTGTTCTTCACGGGCCGGTGGAAGGACGGGCTGCGGGCGCTGGGCACGTTCGCGGCGCTCGAAGCGGCGATGTTCGCGGTCATCCCGGTCGACGCGGTGCGGTTCTGGCGGGATTCGGCGACCGATCCGAGCCGGGTCGGTTCGGTGCACTGGATCTTCAACCAGTCGCTCAACGGGCTGGTGAACCGGGCGTCGGCGCTGGCGCCCTGGTCGCTGGCGGTGGCGGTCGGGGTGGCGGCGGTGCTCGCGGTGCCCGCGGTGTGGCTGGTCGTGCGGCTGCACCGGCGTGGCGAGGACGTGGCGGCGTTGCTCGTGACGGCGTTCTACGGGCTGCTGTTGTCGCCCGTCTCGTGGTCGCACCACTGGGTCTGGTGCGTGCCGTTGCTCACGCTGCTCGTGGTCAAGGCGCGGTGGTGGGCCGTGGCGGCGGTCGCGCTGCTGTTCGTCTCGCAGATCGTGATGCTCGTGCCCAACGGCGGGGACTCCGAGTTCCGCTGGGGCCTGGGCTGGTCGATCCTCGGCAACGGCTACGTGCTCGCGGCGGCGGCCGGGATCCTCGGGCTGGCGGCGCGTGAGCTTCGCCTGGTCCGGCGGTCGACCCGCCTCGTGACCGTTTAGGCTGATCGGCGCTATGGACAAACACACCGGTCTGCCCGTCGTGGGCATGGTGGGCGGCGGCCAGCTGGCCCGGATGACCCACCAGGCGGCGATCTCCCTCGGCCAGTCCCTGCGCGTGCTCGCCGCGGGAGAGAACGAAGCCGCGGGGCTCGTCGCCGGCGACGTCACCATCGGACACCACACCGACCTCGACGCGCTGCGGAAGTTCGCGGCCTCGGTCGACGTGCTCACCTTCGACCACGAGCACGTGCCGGGCGAGCACCTGCTGACGCTGGCGATGGAGGGTCACGTCATCCGGCCGGCGGCGAGCGCACTGGGTTTCGCGCAGAACAAGCTCGTGATGCGCGAGATGATGGCCGGTCTCGGCGTGCCGGGTCCGGCGTTCGCCGAGGTGTCCTCTGTGGACGACGTGGTGGCCTTCGGCGGCGAGCACGGCTGGCCGGTGGTGCTCAAGGCGTCGACCGGTGGGTACGACGGCCGCGGCGTCTGGATGCTGGACACCGCGCAGCACGCGCGCGAGACCGTGCCGGAGCTGCTGGCCGCGGGCACGGCGCTGCTGGTGGAGGCGAAGGTGGCGATGAAGCGCGAGCTGTCCGCGCTCGTCGCCCGCTCGCCCTTCGGCCAGGGCGCGGCGTACCCGGTGGTCGAGACGGTGCAGACCGGCGGCATCAACACCGAGGTCCTCGCCCCGGCGCCGGGCCTCGACGACTCGCGGGTGCACGAGGCGCAGGACCTGGCGCTGCGGATCGCGTCGACGCTGGACGTCACCGGGCTGCTCGCGGTGGAGCTGTTCGAGACCGACACCGGGCTGCTGGTGAACGAGCTGGCGATGCGCCCGCACAACTCCGGGCACTGGACCATGGACGGCGCGCGCACGTCCCAGTTCGAGCAGCACCTGCGGGCGGTACTCGACTACCCGCTGGGCCGGACGGACCTGATCGCGCCGGCGTGCGTGATGGCGAACGTGCTGGGCGCGCCCGAGCTGCCGGAGATGGGGCCGGACGAGCGGCTGCACCACCTGTTCGCGCGGTACCCGGAGGCGCGGGTGCACCTTTACGGCAAGCAGGAGCGGCCGGGCCGCAAGCTCGGGCACGTCAACTTCACCGGCGAGCGCATGGAGGACCTGCGCAACCGCGCGCTGCTGTCGGCGCACTGGCTGTCCCACGCCGTCTGGCTCGACGGCTACGAAATCCACTGACGGGAGAGGTCGGTTATGGCGCCGCAGGTGGGCGTGATCATGGGCAGCGACTCGGACTGGCCGACGCTGGAGGCGGCGGGCGCGGCGCTGGACGAGTTCGGCGTCGAGTACGAGGTCGGCGTCTACTCGGCGCACCGGACGCCGCAGCGCATGCTGGACTACGCGACGTCCGCGGCCTCGCGCGGCCTCAAGGCGATCATCGCGGGCGCGGGTGGGGCGGCCCACCTGCCGGGCATGGTGGCGTCGGCGACGGTGCTGCCGGTGATCGGCGTCCCGGTCCCGCTGAAGTACCTGGACGGCCTGGACTCCCTGCTCTCGATCGTCCAGATGCCGGCGGGTGTCCCGGTGGCGACGGTCTCGGTGGGTGGCGCGCGCAACGCGGGTCTCCTGGCGGTCCGCATCCTGGCGGCGTCCGACGAAGGCCTGCGGGCGAAGATGGCGAAGTTCCAGGCGGACCTGGAGAAGCTGGTCCTGGACAAGGACGCGGCTCTGCGCGAGAAGACCGGTCACTGATCGATCCGTTCGTGGCGTCCTCTTCGGATTCGCCTCCGGCGCCCGGGAGAACCGGCTAAGGTCCGGGCTCCGGTTGCCGAGTCGTTCTTGGGGAGAGAGATGGCGGATTCCCAGTCGGACAACGGCGTCTCGGTGCCCTGGCTCGCCGGAGTCGTCCTGGCGGGTGTCGGTGCCGGGCTGGCCGTCCTCGCGCTGACGTTCCCCTGGGTGTCGGTCCGGACGGGGCCGCGGGCCTCGGCGTTCACGCTGATGGTGACGAGCATCGAGCGCCAGGGCCCGACGTTCGCGGTGCTCCTGGTCCTCACGGCGGTGGTCGCGGTCATCGCCTTCGCGGCGGCGCGCAGGCGGGCCGGGACCCGGTGGCTGCTGGTGGCGGTGTGGGCGCCGCTGCCGGCCCTGGCGGCGCTGTTCGTGGGGTTGCGGGCCAACGCGGCCGACCTGGGCTCGAGCCTGCCGTCCGCGGGCCTGGACCCGGAGCGCGCGCGGCCGGACCTCCTGGTGACGCCGGCCCAGGGCCTGGTGTTCTACACGACGGGCCTGCTGTTCCTCGGCCTGGGCGTGGCCATCGCGGGCGTCCCGGCGGCCACCCGCATCCCGGTGGCGACGTCGGCCGCCCCGGCGCCGGCCCGCCGGACCCCCGTGGTGCGCTTGACGGCGCTGGTGCTCGCGGTTCCGCTCGTGGTGCTGTCCCAGGCGCTGCCGTGGTTCGAGATCGACAACACGGAGGGCACCCTGCCGGCGGTCGTGACCGGCTGGCCAGGGATCTACCGGGCGGGTCTGATCGCCACGCTGGTGTTGCTGGTGGCAACGGCGCTGACAACGGGCTGGCGCCGAGACGCAGCGCGTTTGGCGGCGCTGTACGTGTGCGGCGGCCTGTACGGCGTGCTGCTGATCAACGCGTGGTTGCTGTGGGACCCGACGGGTTTCGCGAACCGGCTCAGCGCCCAGCGGGACGAGCTGGCGCTGGGCCTGGGCTACTTCGCCTCGCTGGCGGCGGTCCCGCTGCTGGCGGTGGTGGGAGGCCCGCGCGTGACCGAGGACCCGGACGCGGAACCGGACCTGGACCCGGCGGCCGCCCCGGAGGCGAAGCCGGAAACGCGGGCGGAAAGTGAGCCGCGGGGCGCGGATCGGTTGGCTGGGCCGGCGCCGGGCGCGGAGTCATCGGCAGCGCCGGAGCCGAAAGTGCCGGACGCGCGGCCCGAACCGGCGGCCGAGTCGCAGGCTGGGTCGGCGCCTGGCACGGCCCGGGCGGCCGAGTCGCAGGCGGATCCCCAGACAGCGTCCGGCGCCGGCTCGACACCGGAAGGCGCCCAAGCATGAACCGGAAGCGGAGGCCCGTCGTCGCCGGGCGGACTACCTCTCTTCGGCCCGCTCGGCGGCGGCCCAGCCGCGGTCTCGCTTGGTGGCGGGGGCTCGGCCGGGCCCCGAAATGGCTTCTCGCCACCGTGACCCCGCTCGTGCTGGCCGTTGCCGTGCCCGGGGTTGCTCCGCTCGCCATCGACCGGGCTCGGGATCTCTTCTCCGATGATGTCCTGTCCGTTCGCGGGGAGAGCTACCCCGAACTCGTCGCCGGGCAGTACTGGGCCACCGATGCCGAGCTCAGTGCGCCTGCGTCGAGCCGGGTTCTCGAACAGCTGCAGCAGCACACCCATGCCCAGCTCGGCACCTCCGGGCAGCAGGTGACCCTGGAAAGCCACCGGGCGGGGCGGATCGACGTCGAGAGCATCACCGCCGTCGTCGAGGAGCGGCGGGATCCGCTGGGCGGCACCGCCTTCGTCGCCGATCCGCAGGGCAGCGAGGAGGCCGCCCTCGTCGAGTTCCGGCTCGATTCCGGGGCGGGTGTCGAGATCCCCGCTCTCGTCCCGAGCGACTCCGCCGGTGCTCGGCCCTACCTCTCCGACGGCAAGATCCGGTTCGTCGAACAGGGCAAGCCGGAGCACCTGGTGATCCGCGCGAAGACCGACCGGTGCTTCTGCCTCTGGCGCGTCCGCATCGAGTACTCCTACCGCGGTGACAAGCACACCGTCGTCGTGCCGCCCGCCGGGCAGCCCGCCTTCGCGACGACCGCGTGGGGACCGCACAAGGTCGAGTACACCATGCGCATCGACGGTGCTCAGCGGTACGACTGCCAGGCGCAGCCCGCCGCCTGCCGGTTCAAGCCCACGTCCTAGCCGAGCTCGCCGATCAGCTGCTGCCTCAGCTCGCGCTTCAGCACCTTCCCCGCCGCCGACACCGGGATCTGCTCGACCACGTGCACCTCCCGCAACCGCTTGTACGGCAGCACCTTGTCGTTGACCGCGGCCATCAGGGCGTCCGCGTCGACCGATCCGCGGGGCACCACGAACGCCACCGGCAGCTCGCCGACCTCGGGGTCGGGGCGGCCCACCACCGCGGCCGCCGCGACGCCCGGCAGCGTGACCAGCAGCTCCTCCAGCTCGCGCGGGAAGACGTTGTAGCCCTTGTACAGCAGCATGTCCTTCTTGCGGTCCACAATGGACAGGTAGCCGTCGGTGTCGAGGACACCGATGTCGCCCGTGTGCAGCCAGCCGTCCACCAGTGCCGCCGCCGTCTCCTCCGGGCGGTTGCGGTAGCCGAGCATGATCTGCGGCCCGCGCAGGCAGACCTCGCCCCGTTCGCCCGGCGGCAGCGGCTCCTCGCCGCCCTCGGCCGGGACGATCTTGACCTCCGTGTCGAAGATCGGCACGCCCACCGAGCCGACCTTGCGCGTGCCCGACCGGTACGCCGGCGAGACCACCGCGCCCATCGTCGCCTCGGTGAGGCCGTAGCCCTCGACGACCACCACGTCCGGGAACCGCGTGCGCAGCGCGTTGATCATCGCGTGGTTCATCGGCGCCGCACCCGAACCGATCGAGCGGACCGACGACAGGTCGGCGGTGTGGAACGACGGCGTCGCGAGCAGGGCCGCGAACAGTGCCGGCGCGCCGCCGATGCCGGTGACGCGGAGCCGTTCGGCGTCGGCGACGTACGCCGCCGGGTCGAAGCGCGTGTGCAGGACCATCGTCGTCCCGGCGAGCACCGCCGAGTTGAGGCCGCCGATGATGCCCATCGCGTGGAACCACGGGGTCAGGTTGATCGCGACGCCGGTGCCCAGCCGCAACGGCCACTCGTCCTCGCCGCCGAGCTGGTCGATCGTGACGTCGCCGTGGGCGTCGAGCGCCGGGACCGAGCCGGTGCCCCAGCAGGCGTGCTGCAGCGTGTTGACCACGACGTTGCGGTGCGACAGCCGCACGCCCTTGGACCGGCCGGTGGTGCCGCCGGTGTAGGCGAGGTGGGCGAGGTCACCGTGGATGTCGACCTCGACGGCCGGGGGCGTCTCCGGCTGCGCGGCGTGGAACGCCTGGAACTCCGTGGCGCCCTCGGGCAGGTCGGCGACCGGCTGCACGACGACGGTGAACCGGGCCGGGATGCGGTCGGCGACGCTCGCGAGCGCGCCCGCCACCGGGCCGAACGTCACCACGGCCGCGGCCTCGCAGTCGGCGAGCTGGATCGCGAGGTCGTCCGGCGGGAGCAGCGGGTTCGCCGGGCTGAAGGTGGCCCCGGCCAGCAGCGTGCCGTAGTAGGCGACCGGGAAGGCCAGGCAGTTCGGCAGGTGCAGGGCCACGACGTCGCCGCGGCCGATGCCGCGCTCGCGCAGCGCGTTGGCGAACCGGCAGGCGGCCCGATGCGTCTCGGCGAAGGTGAGGCTGTGGCCGTCGTGGGCGAAGGCCGTCCGGTCGCCCCAGCGCGCGGCACCCGCCGCCAGGATCGAACCGACGGGGACTTCGGGGTAGTCGAGGGTGGCGGGCAGACCGGGCGGCGTCGTCGGCGCGGTGATCGGCATCACCCGACCATACGAATTCTGCGGTCAACGCCACAAGGACGACCCAGGTGAACGAGCGCTAACATCGACGGAGCCCCTCCCGACGTTGCAGAGAAGGTGTCCGGAAGTGACGATGAGCCTGTACCAGCTTGCCGAGGAGCACGAGGAGCTGCGGGCCGCGGTCCGGGCCCTGGCCGAGAAGGAAATCGCGCCGTACGCGGCGGAGGTCGACGAGAACGAGCGGTACCCGATCGAGGCGTACAACGCGCTGGTCAAGTCGGGTTTCAACGCCGTGCACATCGGTGAGGAGTACGACGGCCAGGGTGCCGACGCCGTCGGTGCCTGCATCGTGATCGAAGAGGTCGCGCGGGTCGACGCGTCGGCGTCGCTGATTCCGGCGGTCAACAAGCTGGGTACGCAGCCGATCATCCTGTCGGCTTCCGAGGGCCTGAAGAAGCTGGTGCTGCCGTCGATCGCCTCGGGCGAGGCGTCGGCTTCCTATGCGCTTTCCGAGCGTGAGGCCGGGTCGGACACCGCGTCCATGCGGACGCGGGCCCGGCTCGACGGTGACCACTGGGTGCTCAACGGCACCAAGTGCTGGATCACCAATGCGGGTGAATCTTCCTGGTACACCGTGATGGCCGTGACCGACCCCGATGCCGAGAAGAAGGCGAACGGGATTTCGGCCTTCGTCGTGCACAAGGACGACCCGGGTTTCTCGGTGGGGCCGAAGGAGAAGAAGCTCGGGATCAAGGGGTCGCCGACCCGGGAGATCTACTTCGAGAACTGCACCATTCCCGAGGACCGCATCATCGGCGAGCCCGGAACGGGGCTGAAGACCGCGCTGCGCACGCTCGACCACACCCGGCCGACGATCGGCGCCCAGGCGCTCGGGATCGCCCAGGGTGCTCTCGATGCCGCCCTGGCCTACGTGAAGGACCGCAAGCAGTTCGGCAAGTCGATTGCCGAGTTCCAGGGCGTTCAGTTCATGCTGGCCGACATGGGGACCAAGATCGAGGCGGCCCGCCACCTGGTGTACGCCTCGGCTGCCGCTTCCGAGCGGGGGGACAAGCGGGCCGGGTTCATGGCTTCTGCCGCGAAAGCTTACGCGTCCGATATCGCCATGGAAGTCACTACGGATGCTGTTCAGCTCTTCGGTGGGGCCGGGTACACCCGGGACTTCCCCGTCGAGCGGATGATGCGGGATGCCAAGATCACGCAGATCTACGAAGGCACCAACCAGATTCAGAAGGTCGTCATGGCCCGCGCCCTGCTCAAGGGCTAGATTGATCTTGATCCGGTAGTTCGGGTGGCCCTGGTGGTCCATGATCAGGCCGCCTCCAGGCCGTCGTCGGCACCAGGCCGCCCGAACACCGCGTGATGGCACCCGCGCATCTGATCGGCGTATCGTGAGTGCGGTAACGCCCGCTGCGCCCTGCTCGGGAAGCCCTCTTTGAGGGCGGGAGAGCTGTCGGTTCGACGACATTTGATCTCGGGCATCCTCCTTTGTGATGCTTGGAGATCTTTGTGGCTACCGTGATCAGTGCGTCGCTGCTCTTCTTGACGGTTGTTGTCCGTGAGCTGGCGCGGGTCCTGATTGTCTACTTCTCGCTTAGCCGCTGCCGGCAAGCGGATGTGCCCGCAGTCATCACTGCCGCACGAAAAGTGACTATTCACGCCGACCTGAAGCGCTAAGTAGTTGTGAGTGTTCGGGAGGGCCTGGCGGTCCACGGTCACGCCGCCTCCAGGCTGTCATCGGTGCCAGGCCGCCCGAACACCGCATCAATGGCCTGCCGGGCCCGTTGGTGGCTCGACGGGACGAGGTGGGTGTACGTCCGCAGGGTGAAGCCTGCGTCGGCGTGCCCCAGGTACTCGGCCAGCTCCTTGATCGAGACCGCGCGGGACAGCAGCGTCGAGGCGTAGAAGTGCCGCAGCGCGTGCATGCCGTCGGCCCGGCCACGGTGGGTGATCTTCGCCTCCCTGAACCCGCCCTGCCAGACAACCTTGGTGAAGAGGTCGCCGGTGTACAGGCGGCTGGCCTCGCCCGTGACGAGCAGTCGAACCGTCACCCGATCGCCGTCGGGCGTCTTCCACGGGAGCGTGACGGCGGTCGCCGGGAACCGGTCGTCGTGGTCGTCGATCTCCGCCAGCAAGGCGGGGGAGAGCGGCACCGTCCGCGTCTTGCCGCCCTTCGGCGGAGCGAACATCATCACGCCCTTGACGGTCTTGATCTGCCGCTGAACGCGGACCACCATCTCCTCCCGATCGATGTCGTCCGGCGAGAAGCCCAGAATCTCGCCCTGCCGCAGGCCGAGCCCGGACCCGAGCGGGACGACAACGCGGAACCGCTCACCGAGCCCAGCCCGCACCTTGTGCACCCGCTCTTCCGGCCAGACCACGACCTGCGGACTGCTACCCACCGGCCGCCGAACGGTCTTTGCCTGGCAGGGGTTCTCCCGGATCAACTTGTCGTCGATCGCCGAGTCCAGGACGCCGGTCACGATGGTGAACAGCACGACCTGATAGTTGGCAGCGAGCCGCTTCTCTTCCATCACGCCGAGCCAGTCACGAATGGTCGACGGCTTGATCTGCCCGAACTTCAGGTGCCCGAAGACCGGGTAGATCTGGCTTTCGAGTCGGCTACGCAGAATTTCGCGCGTTGCCGGGTCGGGTGACTGCGCCTTGAGCCAGTTCTCAGCCTGTTGCCGAAACGTCTTGGACGACGAGCGTGGATCGATGTACTTGTCCTCGCGCTTGTCCGACTCCACGCCGATGAGGAAGTCTTCCGCGCGCTTCTTTTGCTTGTCAGGGAACGACTTCGAACGCTCCTCGCCGTCCGGGTCGAGGTAGCGCACCTTGTACCGCAGGCCGATGCCGTAGAGCTCGGTCTTTTCGAGCACTGGCTTCCCCCGCCCGTTCAGGAGAACCTTCCCAGTCTCCTTGTCACGGGCGGGGCGGTACCAGCGATCTTGGATGTGTCCCATCAGGCTGCCGCCTCCCCGTTGACCCAGGCTTGGACCTTGGCCGGGTCGTAGCGGAGATGACGGCCGATCTTCCGGACCGGCGGACCCTCGCCGCGCCACTTCCACTGGTAGAGCGTCTTGACCGGAACTCCGAGGTAGGTCGATACGTCGTCAACCGACCACAGCCGGTCCGTGTTGTTGATGTTCATCTATTCCCCCTGGTCAGGCTGCGAGCTGAGTTGCCGAAGTTTCCGCGCCCTCCCCTGGTGGTCCGGCGGCGGCGAGTAGCGCGCGGTCGTACTCGGCCTTCCACGTGATCCGCTCCGCGATCGCGCGCATGACCAGGTGTGGCCGGGGCGGGACCTGCGGGTCTCCCGGTTCGACCTTCCGCCAGACCAGCCGGGCCGGGTCGGGTTGCGGTTTCTCGATCCCGATCGCGGCCAACGCCTGCGCAACGAACGCCTTGCGGTCGGCTTTGTGGTCGTCGAGGGCCTTGCCTGACCACTTCCGGGAGACCAGCACCCGACGGCCGGGCAGCCCGAGCGTGGTTCGCCGGTGCGCCCGGCCCTTGCAGTGGCCCGGGGTGGTCTTGCTGCCCGCGCCCTTGGGCTGGACCCCGTACAGGAGCCAGACCGCGCAGCGCGGCGAGCACGGGGTAATCGACAGTTCGGCGTGGAGCCGGTCGTGGTGATCCCGCAGCCGCGCCGTGTCCGCCTCGACCACCTCACCGGTGGACTTGGTCAGGTACTTCGTGAGGTAGCCGATGTGGCGGCCGGCCTCTTCGGTGCCGCCGAGGATGCCCTTCGAGTGCACCTGCCGCCCGAACACGACGACGTGCGCGGGGTCCTCCACCTCGTCCACCGCGTCGTCCCAGGTAGTCAGCGGCTCACGGGTGTCCGGGTCCAGGAACGCCCGGGTGTCCGGGTCCCAGACCGGCAGCCGGTCCGTGTAGACGATCTGGTCGTGGTTGGGCCACCAGACCTGGTGATAGGTGGCTTCGGTGACCTGGCGGATGACGTCGTGCGGGATCGCCCCGCGGATCGCCGCGTGCAGGTGCGGAGCGGTCCGCTTCTGCGGCTCGACCGTCGCGAAGTACTGGGCATCCCAGCCGACGACGCGGCGCAGGTTCTGCCACCACCGATCCACCAACGCCGAAAAGTGCACCGCATCCCGAGCCGCCCGCCGGTAGTCATACCGGGACGGGTCCACCGGCGAGCCATCACCACGGACCGGCCCGTAGGTGTCACAGGTCAGCGTCACAAACATCGACGGCCGGAACTTCCCTGCAAACTCCCGGCCCACGGTGGTCTTCGCGACCTTCCGCCGAGGCAGGTTCGGCGCGTCCTGCCGACGACGCGTCGACCGCTTCACCGCCCGCTTGGTCGGGACGTCCAGGGCGGGCAGCCGACCCCGCATCCCGAGTTGCCGAAGTTCAGCGTCGACCCCGGCGACCTCCTCCCGCAGGTCTTCCGCCTCTGCCTGGTCGTGCTCGACCACCTCCCGGTACGCCGCGACGAGATCGGCGCGGTAGGTCAGCAGCTCCGTGTGTTCCTCCGAGGGCGGCTCAGCGGTGAGGACGGGTTCTTCGGTCATGTGCCAGCCCTCGCGGCACTGGGCCTGCCGAAGAGCCTTCGCCTTCCGCGCACACGGCAGGCACACCGACTCCACCGTGGACCCGCACGGGACGGGGACGTAGCGGAGTTCGCCGGTCTCGGTGTCGCCGACCTCCATCGTGAAGGGGCGGACGCAGACGCCGTGCTTCTCCGCCGTCGCCCGGATCACGTCCGCCGCGAGCGGTGTCCGCATCCGTTCGGCCCGCGTCCCAGAAGTGGCCGGCTGGGCCTGTTCCTGATCGGTCATTAGGCGGCCTCCTCCCCAGGGCTGGTCCATTGCCGGAGCTGGAACACGGGCATGTCCTGCCGGGCCCCGGCGGGCAGGTCCGGGAACACATCGGGGTCGAAGTGGACGCTGCTGTAGACCTCGATCGGGACACCGCACGGCGTCCGGCCGTTGACGGTCAGGTGCACACGGGTGCCGTCGGGGATGCGCCAGAGCGAGGCGGTCACCGCGTCGAGGGTGTTCGCCCAGCGCAGCAGGGCCCCGGCGACCTCGGGCAGGCCGTCGACGTCCAGTTGCACCGCGACCGGGCACGAGCGGGTACGGACGTTGACCGTGCAGACCGGCGGAAGCTGGTGCAGATCCAGGTGGTCCCGGATGGCGTCGAGGAAGACCATCAACTGGTTCACGCCGCCACCCCCTCGCCGCCGAGGACCGGGCGAGCCGTGCCGCCGTTGGTGACGTACTGCTCCAGCGCCTTCACGGTCTCGTCGGAGACCCACCCGGCGCGGACGCGCAGTGGTTCGCGGATGCCCTCGCCCCACACGAACCCCACCCCAGCCTCGCTGTCACCGATCCGGTTGGCCCACGCGCCTCGCTCGTAGGCGCCGTCGCCGAGGACCATGCCGACGTGCGTCTTCGAAGTCACCCGCAGGCAGACGCGGCGGGTGAACAGCTCCCGGACCGGGACGGTGTCCTTGGTCGGTTCCTGCACATACCCGCGGACCGAGATGTTCAGCGCGCGGCCCTGGGTGTTGAGCAGCGCGACCCGTTCGACGATCTGTTCACGGGTCTTGCGGTCGGTGTACTTGGTGAGCGCGCCGATCTCGTCGAACTCCAGCAGCTCCAGCGGGTACTCCGTCGACAGCGGGATCGTGCGGACCCGCCCGGCGAACTCGCGCTTGCGGGCTTCCATCTCCTCAACCAGGCCATCTAGGAGTTCGACCGCGTCCTTCCCGGAGACCGCGTAGCGGGTGAAGATCCCGCGTCCGTAGGCCAGTTCCATGCCCTTGGGGTCGATCCCGGACATGCGCACCAGCCCGGAGCGGATTGCCGGGGCGACCGCGACGAGCGGGCACCACATCACGCTGTTCTTTCCCGCACCCGAGGCGCCAGCGGTCAGGCAGTGTGCGCCGGAGCCGAGCAGCGGCACTCGCCAGTCGTGCCCGTACTCCGTGCGCCCGGCCCATACGCGCCTCAGGTCCACTGCCGACTGCCCCTCGGGAAGGGCCGGGGCCTGCACGAGGGCGGCCAGTTGGTCGCGGCGCTGGAAGTCGACCGAGACCACGTTCGGCTCCAGCTCCCGCACCTGACACCGCGCGACCTTCCGTGCCGAGGCCAGCGCACGGGCGGCGTCGTCGAAGTCCTCGGGCTTCTGGCCGGGCACGAGCCGAACCCGGACTTCATCCCACGACGGCCCGGACCGGACACCGAGGACCTTGGGCACCTGCACGCCGGACTGCCGAGCCGTCGCCCGGGACGCCTTCCGACGGCCGACCAGGTTGACCGTGACCTCGACCGGGAGGGCGGCGTCGCGGACGCTGAGGCCGCAGGCGTGCAGCCAGCCGGGCAGCTTGAGGTGATACACCGCCCAGCGGAGCCACCACGACCGCAGTGGCCGGCCGCACCACTGGTCGAACGAGGTCACGTCGAGCAGCCGCCACACGCCGAGCAGCAGCGCCAGGCCGCCGAGGTTCACGACGAGCCAGATCCAGCCGACCCAGACGCACCACAGGTAGACCGCGATCACCGTCAGCGAGGTGCGCCAGTGGATCACGACCTGGGAGAACAGCCAGAACACGACCTTGCACGTCCACCACAGGGCGACGAACACAACGACCATGGCGGCCAGGGCCTCCGCCATCGACGCCAACGCGCGCCCGATCTTCGCCAGGACCCACACGCCGAGGCCGAGCCCGGCCAGAGCGATCACCAGCATTCCGGGAGAGGTCATCGCCGCTCACCACCCAGCACCGCCGAGAGATCCAGCGGCAACGCGCCCAGACACGGGGCGCACTTGGTTTCGCCGGGCAGCAGCCGAGCGAACTTCTTGCATTCCGCGCAGCGCATCCGGGTGACCCCGGTTGACTGGCGTCGGTTGTCATCATTTATCGTCTGCATTGTTCACTTCTCCAGTGGACAGACGCAGAACCGGCGAAAAGGTTGGTAGCCACGAACCGGTTCTGCGTTCTAACGGTCAATCTGCAATACGCAAGGACGTGTTTGTTCGTCGCACGTCCCTCGTGCGAAAATTGTCGATATTCGGTTCTTCTTGTGGTAGTTAGTCCTGTGTAGCCTCGCCCTCCTTCCCGTAACCTGATTGCCACTCCGGCTTTTGCGTCAGCTTCTCGACTTGCCGTCTTTCGTAACCGGCCCAGTACAGCGCCTCCCAGCGGTGGCGCTGGTCCACTTCGGAGACCCGCTGGTACATAGCAGCGTTGGCCCGATGAAACTCGATCCAGACCGACAGGCCAGCGTCCCGCTCGGGTCGGAGAACGAACACCGCTTCCCGCGCGTCAGCCAGCGTCGCCGCCTCGCGATACGACTTGGCCACCGTGTCCGCTCCCATCAGGCCCGACCGGAGCTGCCACGCGCGCCGCCACCAGCGCCGCGAGGTCGTCCACGCCGTCGCGAAGCCGGAGAAGGAACGCCACGCAGGCCGGCCACTTGTCCACGTCCCCTGGCAGTACCAGAGACATCACCGATGTCGTTCCGGTCACGACCAGCATTGGCGGACTGGTCGGATGCGGTCCGGTCTCCTCCAGCGTCACCGGGTCCGAAGGCTCGACCGTCCACGTCACGCCGAACCCGTCGACTCGAAACCCCATCGCCCTCTGCCTTACTTGCCCAATCCTGTGCCAGTTCCGCGAACCCTTCGGCCGCCGATTCCAACGCCGCAACGCACCACCACGGCAGCCCGCGCGACTTCGCCAGTTCGTGCCATGCCTGCGCCACCCGCTGCGCCGCGTTCGACGTGTTCAGCGACGCCCCGGGCGACAGGACGCGTGTCGCGTGCTGCCATGCCGCCATGTAGTCGCCGTACGCCTGCTCCCACGCCCGGACCAGCTCTTGAAACGTCCTGGCGTCGCGAACCGGCCCGGACGTGTTCGCCCCGCTCACGCCGCCTTCGCCGCCCCTTCGCCACCAGACGTCGACCGCGTACCCTTCGTGCCCGAGCCGCTGGCCGCCGCCTTGAACCCGGTCGCCCGGAAGACGTAGGACTGGTACTTGAACTCGCCCTGCCCGGCGACCTTCGGCTCTGCCGTCAACCCCTCCAGCTCGATCGGCCGCATCCCCGGCAACACCTCGGACGTCGGCGGGACCGGCTGAACATCCGCCAGCAACGTGATTTCGAAAGACGCGCGCTTCGCCTTCGTCTCGTCCGGGTCGGTGACAGTCACCTTCCACTGCCGCTTTCCGGTCACCTCGTCCACCCGCTGCCGAGCCGGACGACCGGCCGTCCTGTCCTCGCGGGACTGATATTCGTTGTCCGGCGAGACCTCGCCGACCATGACCAAACCCTGAGCGAAGGCGTCGTCGAACTCGATCGGGAAACGGAAACCCTTGTAAATAGCCATTTTTAGCCCCTGCTGTGTCTGTTGTGGATTCTGAAATCAGTCGCGCTCACCTGGCGCGGTGTCGTCGACCGCGCTGGACCACTGCTGTTCGAGGGAAGAGGAATACGACCGGGTACGGTTCTGGACCTCGCACCAGTCACCGAACTCATTCGCGGCAACGGCCAGACTGCGCGCGAACCGCGCCGTGTCCATCAGTCCGCCGATGCGGGCGGGCACTTGGATGATGAACGAAGCCTCTTCGCTGCCCGCTACGAGTTGGCGAACACCCGGTGATGGTGAAACCACCGCCGCGCCGTAGCCGACGAGGGGCTGAATCACCACGTGAATGCCCATCTGCACTCCCGATGTCTCGGTCTCGGCGTGCCCGGTCGGGCGCGCTGGAACCAGGAGACACCCGGTTACGTGGATCACCCCGGACAAACTGTCCGGGTAGGTGCGACAGGGGGCTAGCGCAAGGGGGAGACGGCCGTATTCACGGCGTCGAGTACGGCTGACCAGGGCAGTTCCCGCCCCGGTGCACTCCGCGGCTCGTGGAGCGGCCAGACGTCATCACCGTAGACGAGGTGCACGCCCGCGCGGCGCAGCGCCTCAATGTGCATGTCCCAGGACGGGTGACGAGCGTGCGCGGCGTTCACACGCGGGAAGACGACGACCGGCAGGTTCCGGGTCCCGATTGCCTCGTTGACCTGCGTGAGTGCCTGGTTGTCGGCGATGCCGAGGGCCAGCTTGGCGACCATGTTCGCCGAGGCCGGAGCCACCAGGTAGACATCCGGCGCCGGGTGCGGGCTGGTGCCGCTGGGCGACCGTGGCTCGACCCGGACCGGGTAGCCGGTGACCTCTTCGATTTCGGCGAGACCTCCGGACTCGGCCAGCCAGCGGCCGGCGGTCGGAGTCAAGGTCACTGCGACTGTCCAGCCGTCCTGTTGGGCGGGCTTGATCAGCCGGGGCACCAGGTCTTCGACGCCGCCAGCGCCCGAGCCGACCAGACCGAGAACACGCGAGCTCATCCGCTACCTCACCGCGCCGCAGCGCTCAGCCAGGGCGAGCAGCAGCGACGACTTCTTGCCGCCCGTCGCCGGGGCACGCCGGTACATCGACCGCACGACCTCGCGGACCAGCGTGCTGTGTCGAACGATCGTCGGTGCCTTCTGCTCCGCCTCCAGGAGGGTCTGAAGAGCCTCTTCGTCCTTCGCGACCAGGCTCAGCGCGCGGGCGAAGTCGATCAGGTGTGTTACCTGTCGCTCGACCGGTAGGTGGTCGACGTTGATCCGGGGCGCGGACTCGATCACCTGCGAGATGTCGCCCAGGTCGAGCGCGGCCGAGAGCCGGTGCAGCTCGACGTTCGCCGGGCCGAACCCGGTCTGCCAGTAGTTCGCGTCCACCCCGAGCTGATCAGCCGCGCGGCCCGCGTGCGACAGCAGTTCGTTCGCCGTCGATCGGTCCTGGTGCCGGGCCGCAGCGACGGCCGTCCGGAGGTAGAGCATCCCGTACAGGCTCAGCGCCGCCGGATCACCGGCCGCCATCCTCGGGAGCAGCCACTTTGCTGCAACGTCGCCCAGCTCAAGGGCGTCGTCGAACCGGCCGACGGCTAGCAGCGCGTGCGTGCCTGAACGGGCAGCCGAGGCCAGGACCAGCGGGTCATCCGCTTCGTCTGCCGCTTGCATGGCTCGTTCGGCCGCGATCCAGGCGAGGTCGGCCTCGCCAATCTTGCTGAGCGTCGTCGCGGCCAGGTGATGCACCCGCGCGGACACCGCTGCACACGCCCGCCGGTACGTCGCGTCATCCGCCGACGCTGCTTCCATCTTCTGAGTGGTCTTGATCAGCCCAGGGAGAGCGGTCACCACGCGGCCGAGGTCGCCCCTTTGGTAGCTCGACCAGGCACCTTCCACCAGCTGCGCTACCGGCGCCGGATCGATGTACTCAGGCGACATCGACGAGGAGAACAACGTCCGAGACAACCGCCGAGGGGCCATCAGCGCGTCACGGATGGCCGGGACATCGTCGTTCTCGTCCTGGTCCTCCAGGAGGACGGGTTCGCCGAGGAGGTCACCCAGCGTGACACGCAGCCCGCGCGCTACGTCGGCGAGCACGTCCAACCTGCGGATATCGCGCTCACCACGCTCGATCTTGCTCAGCCAGTCCTCGGACCGGCCCACCAGGTCAGCCAACACCGCTTGCGACAGGCCGCGCCGCCGCCGGTAGAAGGCAATACGCTCCCCGATGCTGAGCTGATCACCCGCACCACGCATGCCTTCAGGGTAACAGGAGTCAGGAGTGGGTGAACTTGTGGAATGGGTGATGCCTTCGCAGGGCAAAAATCTCTGCGGCATGACTGATGATCTTCTGATTCATACGAGTCGTCCCCGACTTCCGGATATGATTACCTTCTGTGCCAAGAATTGCAATAATAGGATGTCGTGGTGCAGACTGTCTGCTTCTGCGCCAGTCGGCAGAAGTGCTTTAAGGTGGGCGCCCTCGCTGCCTTCCTTGTTGTGAACTATTCGACAGCGGATTGTGTAGACGCGTTCTGCAACCTGCTGTAGTAGGCGATCGCGCTCGGCTAGTACTAGTTTTTTCGTGCCAATAATTTTTGTGGTTTTAGTGAAGAATTCCTCTCGTGTGCCGTCGGCTGAGATATAGGTGCGCAGGTCGTTGTTGTCTGCGCATGCTTCGAGTGTTATGCGAAGCTGTTCTCTTTCTGAAAGTCCACCTCTCTTGGTGCCATTTGCGATCGAGGCCAAGTCCTGTAGGCTCGCATCGTCTTCGGAGTCAAATCGAGGATCGCGCAACTTGAGGCGTAGCTTTCGTAAGATTTCTGAATTGGAGAACGATGGAAAGAAGAACTCAATGGCCTGGTAAAATGCCAGGTATTGAAGAAGCGGCATCCCAATTGCTGATCGCGCATAGAAGTACAGGGATACCGGTTGCTCTGCGTAAGAGTTGGCTAGCGGTCTAAGTGTGGACTGGCCGGTCGGGGTATTTGTCCGGATGCCAGAGCGGACTCTTCGACGCGCCAGACTGAGGCTCATGTCGAATTGTAAGTCTAGTTCAAAAAAGAGTGCTGACGAGAAGCGTTCAAGTACGGCTAGTGCATCGTCGTGTCGGTCAGTTTGCAGGCCGGTTATATAAAGACTCATAGATCCCGGGCGCATCTGAAATATGTCGCCCAGGGCGCCGAGTTCGAAATTTGCTCTCTGGAGCTGAATGCTTAATGGGCTGTACTTCGTCTTAATGGGCAGCCGCCAATCGCGACGTAGGCGTTCGCGAAGATCCTCGCTGACCTCTTCTTCGGGTTGCGCCGCAGTGCTGGTTTCAAGCGCAACATCGTCGTCGATTACTACGCCGGGGAGATGTGCGGGATGAGGCACCGTCGGAAGTCGCGAGAATGGGTTCAATAAAGCTTCAAGAATACCTATCGAGCGATTGTAGTAGGCGACATAGTCGCCGAGTATGACCCAGTTGTCAAAGGAGCCGGCAAGGAGCCTTTGGGCGCGCTCTGGCGTAACGTAAACTCGTCGACTCCCTCGGCCATTTGGAAGATCGATAAACAACACTCCTTCCTGTTTTTGGTCAGCTCCTCGTTTGGTCTGAAGTATATACTTTATCTCTTTGATCTCGGCTACCCGTAAGACCTCGTCGCGTTCGTCGCCAAAAGAAAAGTTCGAAGTTGGCTCACGCTTTTCTTCGTTGGGCAATTTTCTATCCCTTGATGCTGGTCGCTGCCGAACTTGGCTCTATGGGATCAAGGCGCCGCCGTCGGCGGCGCGCACATCACCACCCGTGCGGCGGGCCTGCCCGAGTGCGACACGGACGGCCTGCCGCTCCGCTCCGGCCGCCGGTCGCCGGGCAGCCCGCCGAGAGGCCGGCTGCGTACGCGCGCCGCCGACTGCAGATTGAGCCGATGAGCTGCATAAGGCAAAGAACGTCGCCGAGTCGATCAGTGTTACGCCGAGCCGCTCGACGGCGATGGCCGCTCCCTCGCAGGCGATCGTTTAACACCGGCCCGCCGCCATCAAGGGCGCCTACGGCGTCGCTCCGCGATGAGCTGCGCTCACCCTTGACACCGACGACCCGGCGCTAAGCGCGGCAGGGGCGAGGACGACGGGGGCGGACAGCCACCGCGCTACCTGCCTCGCCGACGCCGACCAGCCGGAGGAGTGCCGACCATGAGGCAGCCGAGCCGCCGACGCAGCCCCAATCAGGGCGCACTGTGGAGCCGCTTCCAGCTCATCGACTGGCAAGCCCGAGCAGTTGGACATGGCGAAACCCCCAACGTCGCCAGGCCGTCTACAGGCCGTCGGACGTCGGGGAAGGCCAAGATCCGCCGAGAAGTGTTGAGACGGGTTCACGCAGCTCAGAGGCTGTTTTCGGCCATGATCGCCAGATCGGCTCAGATCAGCCGTTAGATCACGCAGATCTACGAAGGCACCAACCAGATCCAGAAGGTCGTCATGGCTCGGGCTCTGCTGAAGGGCTGATATCTGCGGCTTCGCTGGATCCGGGCTTCTGGATTTGGGTTTCGCAACCCCGAAGCTGTCATTGTGACTACGGCCGGTGGCATTGTGTCAAGGCGGGAAAGCGTGCCTTGACACAATGCCGCCGGCCGTGTTTTGGCTTCGGATCGGGGTTGCGGGGGTCTGGGTTGCGGTGTGTGTGTGTGGGGGTGTCCCTATGTGGTTGTCAAGCCGCTGCGGGGACGGGGGTGGGTTCGGGGTGTCGGTAGTGGGTGCCGTTGCGGAGCATCGCGTAGAGGACGTCGCAGCGTCGGCGGGCCAGGCAGATCAGCGCGGCGTTGTGTTTCTTGCCCTCAGCTCGTTTCCGGTCGTAGTAGGTCCGGCTGACCGGGTCGGACAGGGCGGCGAAGGCGGCGAGGAAGAAGGCGCGCTTGAGCTGGCGGTTGCCGGTCCTCGCGGGGTGTTCGCCCTTGATCGACGTGCCGGAGCTGCGGGTGACCGGGGCGATCCCGGCGTAGGCCGCCAGATGCCCGGAGCTGGCGAAGTTCGAGGCGTCGCCGACTTCGAGCAGGATGCGGGCTGCGGTCCTGACGCCGATGCCGGGCATCGAGGTCAGGACCCCGGCAAGAGGGTGCGCATCAAGGATTCCCTCGACCTGCTCGGCAACCTGTTTCCGCTGCAGGAGAACGGTCTTCAGGCTGTCGGCCAGCCTGGGCAGCACGGTGTCCGCGGCCGCGGTGCCCGGAACCGTGACGGTCTGCTCGGCCAGCGCGGCCATGATCGCCTCGACCAGTTTGTCGCCGAGACGGGGCGCGTGGGCCTTGGCGATCGCGGTCAGTTTGCGGCGGCCGGCCTTGGCGATGCCGGTCGGGCCGCCGCAGCGGGAGAGGATTTCCAGCACCGCCGGATGCGAGATCCGCGGTCCGATCGCGTGCTCGAGAGCGGGGTGGATGCCGGTGAGCAGCCCGCGGATTCGGTTGCTGATCCGGGTGGCTTCGGCGGCCAGGTCGTCGTCGAACCCGACCAGCACCTCCAGTTCGGCCAGGGCGTCGTCTCCGACGTCGACCGGGCGCAGGGTGTGGGGCAGGGTTCGGGCGGCGTCGGCGATGATGAACGCGTCCCGGGCGTCGGTTTTGGCTCGGCCGGGGTAGAGGTCGGCGATGCGGCGCATCGCCAGCCCGGGCAGATAAGCCACCTGATGCCCGGCCGCGCGGGCAACCGCGACCGGCAACGCCCCGATCGTGGCCGGTTGATCGACCACGACCAGCAGCGGTCCGTGGGCGGCGAGCTTGTCGAACAGGGCCCTCAGCTTAGGTTCGGTGTTGGGCAGCGGGCCGTCGTGCAGCCGGTTGCCGTCGGGGTCCAAGCCGACGGCGTGGTGGTTGTCCTTGCCGACGTCCAGGCCGAGAAACACGCTGAAGCTGCTGCTCATCCACCAAGCCGTTTCGTTCGTCGCGTCGTGGTCACCGGGTGGGGCATCGATGGCCGGCACCCACGTTACGACGAGACCTACCAAGCTGGTGGCCGTGTCCCTATTCAGCGGTCCCTCGATGCCACCAGACCCGGTGACACCACCCCCCGGATCATGGGTTCGACTGGGGGCGCAAGTCATGCCGGGCCTGGTAACCACAGCTCCTTGATCAGGAACTACGAAAACGGTAACGGGGGGGGGTGGGTTTTGAGGTTGCGTTTTGGGGGTGGGGGGAAACTCGCCTTTTCGGGGTGGTTTCGGCTGCCTTTGGAGGTGGCTCCGGCTCGCCCTTCCCTTTGCCCGGCTATCGCCGCTGGGGGTGTTCTTCCGCTTTCCATGCCGTGAGGATCAGGAGGGCGTCGTGGCTCGGGGTGTCCTGCTCTGCCGTCAGGACCATCAGGCGCTGGCCTGAGCCGTCCGGGCTTGCCCATGTGTCGCAGTCCAACGTCAGCTTGCCCACCAGGGGGTGGTTGTACCTCTTGGTGCCGTACGTCGCGCTGTTCACGTGGTGCTCCGCCCACCACCTCCGGAAGTCCGGGTCCTGGACGGACAGGTCTCCCACCGGGCCAGGTCGGGGTCGCCCGCGTCGGTCGCCGCCTCCATGCGTAGGGCCGCCACCGCTTCGCGGGCATCGTGGCTCCAGTTCTCGTGGAGTTCTCGGACCGCCGGGTTCGTGAACAGCAGGCGCAGGTAATTGCGCCGGTTCGGTGGGAGCACCTCGAAATCCGTGAAGAGGGCCGTTGCCGCCTTGTTCCAGGCCAGGATGTCCAGGCGCTTGCCCAGGACCAGCGCCGGGGTTCCGGTGAGCTGGTTCAGCAACCTGCGCATCGCCGGGCGGACGCGCTGCGGGGTACTGCGCCTGCGGGGGAGGGCGTCGGCTCGGCCCGCCAGCTCGTACAGGTACCGCTGCTGGTCTTCGTCCAGGCGCAACGCCCTGGCCAAGGTGATCAGCACCGGAGCCGACGCCCGGACGCGGCCCTGCTCCAAGCGTGTGTAGTAGTCCACGCTGATCGCCGCCAGCAGGGCCACCTCCTCGCGGCGGAGGCCGGCCACCCGGCGGGGCGCGGCCGGCTCGGGGAGCCCGCAATCCTGCGGGCTCAGCTGGGCTCGGCGGGCCCTGAGGTACGCGCCCAGCGCCCGGGGATCGGAATCCGGCGTCATGCCTCCAGTGTCCCCGGCGCGGGACACCGCACAGGGGGCAGGTTCTTTCCCAGGCAGAAACCTGTCTCTCCCGCCCTGGCCGGAACCGGCGGACTGTGGTGGAGCAACCAAGCCGCCACCTCTCGAGGAGCTCCTCCCATGACCAGGACCACCGTCCGGTTCGACAGCGCCGGTCTTTCGCTCGCCGCCCACCTCCACACGCCGGACCGGGCGGGCGCCGGGCCGTGGCCGGCGCTCGTCGTCGGGCATCCCGGGACCGGGGTCAAAGAGCAGACCGCCGGGACCTACGCCCGGCTGATGGCGGAACGCGGCTTCGTCACCCTCGCCTTCGACGCCGCCTACCAAGGCGAGTCCGAGGGCCTGCCCCGCGGGCTGGAAGACCCCGCCCAGCGCGTCGAGGACTTCAAGGCCGCCGTCTCCTTCCTCGCCACCCGGGAGGAGGTCGATGCCGGCCGCGTCGGGCTGCTCGGCATCTGCGCCTCCGGGGGCTACTCGCTCGCCGCCACCGGGGGTGACCCGCGGGTGCGGGCCGTTGCCACCGTCTCCGGGGCCGACGTCGCCCGGCAGTTCCGGTACGGCGCCGACGGCACCCAGGACCCGGCCGTCTTCCAGGGGCTGCTCGAGCTCGCCGGCCAGGCTCGGACCGCCGCCGCGCGCGGGGAGGATCCCGGGGTCATGACCATGTTTCCCGAGACCGCCGCGCAGGCCGGGGCACTCGGCGGCGAACACGGTGTCGAGGGCTTCGAGTACTACTGCACCCCGCGGGGCGAGCACGACCGGTCCGCGAAGTTCCTCGCCTGGCCGAGCGTCGACAAGCTCGCCTCGTTCGACGCCTTCCACGCCGTCCCGCTCATCGCGCCGCGCCCGCTGCTCCAGATCGTCGGTACCCGCGCCGTCACGTCCTGGATGGCCGTCGAGGCCCACCAGCGCGCCACCGGCCCCAAGGAACTCCACTGGATCGAGGGCGCGAGCCACGTCGACCTCTACGACAAGAAGGAGTACATCGACCCCGCCGTCGACAAGCTCGCCGACTACTTCCACGCCGCGCTCGCCAGTCGAAAATGACCCACAAGGGGGAGTGTCCGAACAAGTTACCCGCGCGTTAAGTCGTCGGTGACGCGGATCACCATCGGTTCACAGAGAGGTGAAGCGGATGGGCGCAACGACGCGCAGGTGGCTCACGGCCGCCGCCACGGTGGCGGCACTCGTGCTGGGGACAGGGGCCGCTCAGGCCGCGGAAGCGGAACCGACCGGGCCCGTGCAGCCCAACATCCTCACCGCCGCCCTCTACTCGCTCGGCGCGCCCACCATCGCGCCACCGGGGGCGAACGACTGGAACTGCCGGCCGGGGGCGCGGCACCCCAACCCCGTTCTCCTCTCCAACGGCACCACCGCCAACGCCTACGAGAACTGGGCGAACCTGTCCCGCAAGCTGGCCGACGCCGGCTACTGCGTCTTCGCCGGGAACTTCGGCGGCGCGCCCGGCTCCTTCCTGCAGACCGTCGGGCCCGTCGCCGACACCGCGAAAGCGCTTGCCGCTTTCGGGGACCGGATCCTCGCGGCCACCGGGGCGGCGAAGCTCGACGTCGTCGGGCATTCGCAGGGCGGGATGAACATCCGGTACTGGATCAAGTACCTCGGCGGCGCGGACAAGATCAGCAGGCTCGTCGGGCTGTCGCCGTCCAACCACGGGACCGATCTGTTCGGGCTGCTGAGCACCCTCGAGCGGATCCCCGGTGTCCCGGCCGCGCTCGGGACCGTCTGCCAGGCCTGCAACGAGCAGGCCGTCGGCTCGGACTTCCTCACCGACCTCAACGGCGGCGGCGAAACCGTGCCCGGCGTCCAGTACACCGTCATCCAGACCCGCTACGACGACGTGGTGACGCCGTACCGCAGCGCCTTCCTCGCGGCCGCGCCCAACGTCCGGAACATCCTGCTCCAGGACGTCTGCGGGCTCGACTTCACCGATCACCTCGGCATCACCTACGACCCCGTCGCCCAGGGACTGGTGCTCAACGCGCTGGATCCCGCGCACGCCACGACACCGCCCTGCGTCTTTGTGCCGCCCGTCATCTCCTGAATTTCGCCACATGAGACATAACCCACCGCCGGGGCGGATTTCCGCTCCGGCGGTGTCACCCTCGAAGCATGTACTGGCCGGTTCCGGCGTCCTGGACGCCCCACGACGAAGCCGAGCTGGTCGCCGGCTGGCGGCTGTGGCTCGAGCTGTCCGATCGCGCCTGGCCGACCGCCGCCTGGGACGGCACCCCGGCCGGCGCCGTCCGCCAGCTGCGTGACCTGCTCGCCGCGTGCGACGAGATCGAAACCGCTTACCGCGCGGCCGCCGACGTGCCGTCGCCCGGGTTCCTGAGCCTGACCCAAGGCCTCGCCGTCACGGCGGGCTCGGCCATCTCGCTGTGGTTCGACGACTTCGACCAGCTCGACGGCGAGCGCGCGGCCCTGCTGCACGAGGACCTCGCCCGGTTCGCCGAGCAGGCGGAGCAGGTGCTGACGCTGCTCGCCGTCAACGGCGGCTGGACCGGCCTCGACGAGGTGCGGCGCCGCCCCGCCTGAAGTGGTGCACTCGCGCGATCGTCCCGGGCACAGCAAGTGATTAGGCCGGTTGGCCCAGCGGATCAAGGCCGGGCATGGGTACTCCAGCTGGCATGAACCGGACAGAGGCCACCGCCGAACGAGGCGAGAAGAGCAACACCGCGCAAGTGCTCGGCCGCGCCGGCATGGCGTGCTACGGGGTCGTGCACCTGGTCATCGCCTACCTCGCCTTGCAGGTCGCCTTCGGCGACAGCGAGCAGGCCGACCAGAAGGGTGCCCTGCAGCAGATCGGCTCCACGGCCTTCGGCCAGGTGCTGCTCTGGATCGTCGCCGTGGGCCTGATCCTGTTCGGGCTCTGGCAGTTCCTGATGGCTGCCACCGGGTACGAGTGGGTCAGCGGCGGCAAGCGGACGCGCAAGCGGATCGGCGCGGCCGCGCGCGGCGTCGTGGTGATCCTCCTGGGCATCACCGCCATCCGCATCGCCACCGGCAGCGGGGGCGGCGGGTCCAGCAACCAGAAGCAGCAGGAGTTCACCGCCGAACTGCTCAAGCTGCCGGCCGGGCCGGCGCTGGTCGTGCTCGCCGCCGCGGGCGTTCTCGGCGTCGCCATCGCGGCGGCCGTCAAGGGCGCGAAGAAGAAGTTCCTCGAGGACCTGAACACGACGGAGCTGCCGGGCAAGACCAAGCGCTGGATCGGCTGGATCGGCACCACGGGTTACCTCGCCAAGGCTGTCGTCTTCGCCATCGTCGCGATCCTGCTGGCCATCGCCGGGTTCACGGCCGACCCGAACAAGGCGGGCGGGCTCGATGCCGCGCTCAAGACGCTCTCCGCCCAGCCCTTCGGCACCGTGCTGCTGATCGTCGTGGCCCTTGGCCTCGCCGCGTTCGGCGTGTACTGCTTCGGTGCGGCCCGGGCGCACAAGCGCTGAAGCGTGGCTGTCGGTTTCCTGTCGATCACCGTCCGGAGCTCGGATCGGGGTGCCGGGTGCCCTACTTTGGGTCGGGTCAGTTGAATATTCACCTACCCGGGAGCTGAAACCGATGTTCGGACGATTCAAGGACGTGGCCCTGTTGCTGGGGAGGATCGGCGTCGCGGTCGTCTTCCTCGCGCACGGGCTCCAGAAGTGGAACAACGGCATCGACCGCACGGCGAAGTTCTTCGAGATGACGGGCATCCCGCTGCCCACAGCCGCCGCGATCTTCGCGATCACCGTCGAAATCCTCGGCTCGATCGCCTTCATCGTCGGCTTCCTGCTGCCGCTCGTCGGCATCGGCTACGTCGTGATCTCGGTGGGTGCGCTGCTGTCGGTGCACATCGACAACGGCCTGACCGGCCAGGGCGGCTACGAACTGGTCCTGGTGCTGGCGCTCGCCGGGCTCGCCCTCGGCTTCAACGGCGGCCGGCTCTCGCTCGACCACCTGCTGTGGGGCCGCAAGCGCGCTCGCCGCAACGCCGAGGTCGGCGAACTGCAGAACGCCTGATTCCCCAGTCTGCCGCGGCCCTCGTGAGTGGTAATTCGGGTTAGAACCCGAATTACCACTCACG